>JAEYXS010000112.1 GCA_023431185.1 Verrucomicrobiota bacterium | reverse complement strand
AAGTCTCAGGTCTAAAGTCTCAGGTCTAAAGTCTCTGGTCTAAAGTCTCAGGTCTAAAGTCTCAGGTCTAAAGTCTCAGGTCGGCTGGAGCCGGTATGGATGTCGGGGGACGGGTCGCGTGTTTTGTCGGTCTTTGGAAATAGTAGAATACCTCGGCACTTGTACACAAGTGTCAAGGTGGAGGGCCGGTTGCACCGGCGGGCCATCAGGATGGGGAAATTGGTAGGATTCCTCGGCACTTGTGTACATGTGCCGAGGTAGGAGTGAGGGGATTTTGGGGTTTGGGATCGCAGCATGAGGTCCATCCCGGGGGGAGGGGTGGCGATGTGGGGTATAGCCGATCGCAAATAGTCGATAGCCGATGAGGGGGAGGCGCGGGGGCTGGCTGCGAATCCCTGCGGGGGCGGGCGGTCCGTCGGTTAGAGGACGGAGGAGGTGGAGGAATCTTTCGGATTTCTGCTTGGTGGGAGAAAGTTTTTTGGGCTGGAAGGGTGGTTTTTAGTGTAATGTGTTCTTTTGCAACAGGTTGTGATTTTGAAACATTTTTAGGAAAAGGGGACCATGGACAGCGGTTGTCCTAGTGACCTTGGTAGGGTTGGAGGCATGAAGATGGAATTGAGGATGATGAATGAGTTGCCGGAAGCTCAAAGTTTAAAACTCAAAGCTCAAAGGCGACTTATCGGTGCGGAGTTCAGGGCAAGGATGGAATCGAGGACGATGGTGAAGAGCATGGAACATTCTTTTTGCCAAAGGGATAAAACGGGAGTTCTATTGATGGGGACGTCAATGCTTGACGTCAAAGAGAGCAGCATGCGCAGGCAAAATCGAACCATTCGCAGCTGGTTGGCCATCGGGTTGATGGTGGTGCTCGGCTTTTCTTCTTTTCTCCAGGCGCAGCAGCGGGTGGTGCCGCGCAAGGACTTGGGCAAGAAGCCAGCGGTGAAGGAAGCGGTCGCACCCAAGGACAAGGAGGCCGCGAACAAAGCGGCGAAGGCGGCGGAAGTTCCTCATGTGGAGGCGGGGGCGATGTCGGTGGAGGAATTGACGGCGTGGGCGAAGAAATCGCTGGTGGTGATTTCGCACTATGGGCGGGATGGGAAGGTGGATGGGGTGGGATCGGGGTTTGTGATCGATGCTAAAGGGTTGATCGCGACGAGTTTTCATGTGATCGGCGAGGCGCGTCCGATCAAGGTGGCGTTTCCGGATGGGAAGGAGCGGACGGTGACGGAGGTGTATGCGTGGGATCGCAAGATGGACCTGGCTATCTTGAAGGTGGATGCGGAGGGTCTGACGCCATTGCCGCTGGGAGATTCGGATGTGTTGAAACAGGGCGCGAGTGTGGTGGCGCTGGGGAATCCGCAGGGGCTGGAATATAGCGTGGTGCAAGGGGTGGTGTCGGGCCGACGGGAGTTCGAGTATAGCGAGATGATCCAATTGGCGATTCCGTTGGAGCCGGGCAATAGCGGCGGGCCGTTGCTGGATATGTTCGGCAATGTGCACGGGGTGCTGACGTTGAAGCATGCGGTGACACGGAACCTCGGGTTCGCGATGCCGGTGAATGCATTGAAGCCGTTGTTGGAACGGCCGAATCCGGTGCCGTTGAACCGGTGGCTGACGATCGCGACGGTGAACACGGAGGAATGGGAGCCGTTCTTTGGCGCGCGCTGGATGCAACGCGGTGGGCAGGTATCGGTGGAGGGCAGTGGGGCTGGTTTTGGCGGACGCTCTATCTTGATGTCGAAGGCGGAGGTGCCGGCGGAGAAGTTCGAGGTGGCGGTGAAGGTGAAGCTGGATGATGAATCGGGTGCGGCGGGCTTGATCTTCGGCGGGGAGAATGAGAACGAGCATTTCGGGTTTTATCCCTCGAACGGGCGCTTGCGGTTGACGCGGTTCAACGGGCCGAGCGTGTATTCTTGGCAGGTGTTGAGGGATTTGCCGTCGCCGCATTATGTGACGGGGGACTGGAATGAACTGCGGGTGAAGGTGGAGGGGAAGACGGTGCGGTGTTTCGTGAACGGGCAGCCGTTCACGGCGATCTCGTGGGAGACGCCGGTGTCGGGCAAGGTGGGGCTGGCGAAGTTCCGGCAGACTTTGGGCGAGTTCAAACAATTCCAGGTGGCGAAGGAATTGCCCTCGGGGCAGGTGCCCGCCGCGACGATGGCGAAGATCGATGAGGAATTGAAAGCGATGAAGCCGTCGCCAGTGCCGGACAGCAAGCTGGTGGAGGCGCTACAAGAGCATGGCGACGAAGCGCGGAAGGTCTTGGCGCAGCGTGCGGAGGCGGTGAAGAGGGAGGCGGAACAGTTGAAGCGGCTGGCGGCGGCGGTGCACGAAAGGAATGTGCAGCAGCAGCTCGCGCAGCTCTTCGCTGAGGGGGATGAGCAGGCAGATCTTTTCGAGGCGGCGATGTTGATCGCGAAGCTGGATAATGAGGAACTCGAAGTGGCGCCGTATCGCAAGCAACTGGAACGGATGGCGCGGGAGGTGCGGGAGCGGTTGCCGGCGAAAGCGACGGCGAAGGAACGGCTGAAGATGTTGAATGATTATCTGTTCGCGGAGAACGGATTTCGCGGGAGCCGGAGTGATTACGAGAACAAGGCGAACAGTTACCTGAGCAATGTGATCGACGATCGCGAGGGGATCCCCATCACGCTCTCGGTGTTGTATCTGGAGCTGGCGAAACGCATTGGGGTGGAGGACATGGTGGGGATCGGGTTGCCTAGCCATTTCGTGGTGCAACACCGGCCGAAGCAGGGTGAACAGCAGTTCATCGATGTGTTCGAAGGTGGCAAGCCGATGAGCCAACTGGAGGCGGAATTGATTGTAAGGTTTAATGAAAGAGGGCGTTCGCAGGAGGAGGCGTTTGAGCCGATGACGAAACGGCAGATCGTGATGCGGATGCTGACGAATCTGCTGAACAACAGCCTGGACAAAGATACGGCAGCCGAATCGCTGCGGTATCTGGATACGATGGTGGCGTTGTCCCCAGATGAGGCCGGACTGCGGTTGCGGCGGGCAGGGATGCGTTTGCAAACAGGGGATACGCAAGGCAGTCGGGTGGACTTGCGGTGGTTGTTGGATAACGAGCCGAAGGGGGTGGATTTGGAAAAAGTTGAGGAGCTGTATCGGAGCTTGTAGGGATTCTCAGCGTCGGGAAAGGGAGCCCGAGCGAGTTGGCGGGTTTTGCACCCGCAGATGTTTTGCCTGTCCGAAAATTGATATCTCCAATGCGTAAACTGCCATACAGGCCCTTTTTCTCAAAAAGGACGAATGGCACTATAGATGCTAGGCTATATGGTGCTGTGTGTTAGGTTTGAGTGGCGGGCAGGGGTGGTCTTTACAAGCCCGTGATTGGCATTTAGCGGGTAGACCTAGGGCGGACGGGATAAGAGTGAGAGTGGTGCCCCGGTTAGGACTTGAACCTAAAACCAATTGATTAAGAGTCAACTGCTCTACCATTGAGCTACCGAGGCCCCAAATGGGACCGGCAGAATATTGAAGAAAAAGACATTGTCAATAGTCGGGGAAAAGAAAAAACAAGTTCCCCAGATCCGACTGGGGAGTTGGCTAGAACAGCTTGGTGAAATTGTCCGGTTAAAGTTGAGAACCTATTGTGGTGCAAAGGATTTGGTGGACTTGTTGTTTTTAAATAGAGCCGTACGGCACTTGACGTAGGGTTTAAAGTATCTAGTATTAAAAGCTATACGGCTCTAAATAAGCCTTACTTGAAATGAATTTAACAAGCAACTTGGCGGATAGGCGCACTGACGCCATCAGGCGGGTTCAGCGCGGGTGGGGGTTTACCCTTCCAGAGGTGGTCATCTCGGTGGCTATCTCCTCCTTGGCCATCGGGGGTATCATCTATGGTTATATCATCTCCGCCCGGCGGGCGGAGTGGTCGGGTTATTCTTTGGCGGCCCATGCGTCCGCAGTGCAGGTCTTGGAGCGGTGCCGGGCGGCCAAGTGGGATCCCACGCTGAGTCCGCCGGTGGATTTGCTGACCACAGCCCAGTTCCCCACGGAACCGATGCTGATGGACATCCCGGTCACAGGGACCAACGCTGTCTATGCCACCAACTATATCACCATTTCCAGCATCAGTGTGAATCCACCAGTCAAACTCATCCGGGTGGATGCGATCTGGAAGTTTTTGAATGGGCGTCTTTATACCAACACGGTGGTGACCTACCGCTCTCCGGGAACTTGATATGAAAATCTCAACCGCCCGCCAGATCCTTCCCGGCACCCGTCAACTGGCTTTCACGTTGACGGAGCTGATGGTCTCCATGGCGCTCATGGTCATCGTCATGGGAGGCATCATCTATTCGCATATCAACGGTCTGCGCTTCTATGAGATCACGCGGGCGAAGCTGGGGGCCAGTGAATCCGCCCGTATCACGCTGGGGTTGCTCACATCGGAGATCCGCAGCGCCCAACGCGTCGCGATCGGGACCGGCAGCAATTCGAGTTTTGTCGAAGTGGGGGATGGCACCAACCAGCAGGGCAACTCCATCCAGGTCTATCGTGCGGACTGGCATGCCACGACGAACTCCAACTCGTGGATCCGTTACTACCGGGACGACGCGACTTCGTTCGTTCTGCGCAAACCGGGCCCTTCGGCTAATCCTCAACTTGTGGCCGAGTATGTGACCAATGTCATTGTCTTCGCGGCCACGGATCATACCGGGACAAATGTGCTGACCGAGAACGACAACAACGAGGTCATCGATGTGAAGCTGCAGTTCTACCAGTTGCGCTACCCGCGCGTGAGCATCGGGACCAACCAGTTTTTTGAGTTTTTCCAGATCTCCTCGCGCGTGGCGCGCCGTTCCATCTGAAAAGGTGCCGTATGAAAATACTATTGAATCTTGTGCGGAAGAACCGGGGCTTTGCCCTGTTACTCGTCCTGGTGTTCACCAGCATCGGCCTGCTGCTGCTGTCGGCCTCGATGAGTTACACCTCGAACACGGCGCTGCTGAACGAGCGCAACAACCAGTATAACTCCACGATGCTGGCGGCCGAAGCGGCGACGGAGAAGATCGTCAGTGCGATGATCAACGATTTCAAAAACTATGGCCAGCCCGGCATCGCCAATAATCTGAACAATTACAAGCTGCTGGTGCCGACCTCTGGGGAGAACGCCTATTGGAGTTCGTTCAGCTTTACCGATGCGCAAGGCAATGCCAGCCGTTCCTACGTGGCGGCCAACGGGGCTTCCTATTTCACCGCTGACCTCGGCTCCACCTACAGCGGTCTGGGCGGCACACGCATCCCGTACAAGATCATCTCCAACGCCAAGATGATTAACGGGCGTTTTACATTGACCAATGCCGTGCAGCAGGAGGTGGCGTTCACCACCATCCCGATCTTCCAGTACGCGATCTTTTATAACGGCCTGCTGGAGCTGACCCGGGCCGCCCCCTTGAACATCCGCGGCCGGGTCCACAGCAACAGCTCCATCTACTACGGCAGTTTCTCCAGCAGTTACGTGAACTTCTATGAGGATGTGACTTCGGCCGGGACGATGGAGAAGAAGACCTGGTGGGACTATTCGGTCTCCGACTACACCGGGGCCATTACCTTCCATCAGGGCAAGACCACGAACGCGCCGACTATGTCGCTGCCCATCGGCACGAACAACACCTCGGCCGCCGTGCATGAGGTGATCGAACGTCCCGATCCGGGTGAAGCCATCAATTCAGCGATGGGCCAGGAGCGCTACTACAACAAGGCGGAGATCGTCATCCTCGTCAGCAACAACACGGTGAATGTGAGCGTCAAGAATCCGAATTCGGCCACTTCAAACGCGATCCTCTACACCAACGCGCAATACTTCATCTCCACCAACAAGAACATGTATGACCAGCGGGAAGGGGAGAATCAGATGATCACGGAGATCGACATGGCCAAGTTCAAGACCTGGCTGGGGACCAATACCACCGTTAGTTCGACGGTCGCCACCACCCCTTCCATCGTTTACGTTGAAGACACGCGAGGTGGGGTGGTTTACAATACCAACATTACCACCTCGCCGACCGTCACGACCGTGACGACCTGGCCTGGCAATGGAGTTGGTCCCATCACCACGAATGCCGGTCCTTGGCAGCCTAGTGGTAGCGGTGTCGCTTTCTCTTCCATCCCCGCCGATCGCTACCAGTACTACAAGTCTTCCAGCGGCCCCAGCCGGTACAAGTATAACTACATCGCCAGTTACACTTACAACGACTACAGCAATCTGATCACGAACATCAATGTCACCTCCACGGACACGGGCAATGCCGCAGTACGGTTGATCAATGGCAAGACTCTGCCCGCCAACGGCATGACCATTGTCACCCCCAACGGGTTGTATGTACAGGGGCATTACAACTGTCCCACTGATGCGCATCTGGGAACCACGAACACAACCGACACGAAACCCGCCTCCTTGGTGGCGGATGCGGTGACACTGCTTTCGAGTGCCTGGAGTGATGCCAACAGCGATGATGGTTACACCACCCGTGATGCGGTAGACACCACCGTGAATGCCGCCATCGTCAGCGGTAACGTGGAAAGCCAGGGCAGTGATGGTGATAGCCCGATGAGTGGTGGGGCGCACAATCTGCCGCGCTTGCTGGAAGACTGGACGAGCCGGACCCTGACCATCAACGGATCACTGGTCTGCCTTTACCAGAGCACGCGGGCCAACGGCAATTTCATCCATCCCGGATACAGCGGCCAATATTACGTGCCGCCCACCCGTAACTGGTCGTTTGACCGGAACTTTCTGGATCCGAACAAACTCCCGCCCGGTACACCCGCTGTGCGGGTCTTGGAACGGCTCAAGTGGACCAACCCACCGGCCAACACGGTGAACTACGCAGGCTATTGAGAGCTTGGTGGTGCCACACAAATTATGAAAACTGCGAAATGGTTGTTCTGCGGAGTCGTGAGTCTGGTGCTTGCCGGAGCCCATGCACAAACAAAGGCTGGAGCCGAAGCTGAAGAGGCGGAAGATCCCATCGGTCCGGGATTTGTGCCCCCCCCGCTGGTGATGCAGTTGAAGTCCGTCAAACTTCAGGACAACGGGGTGGATCTCGGCAGCTTGACCACGATCAATACCGGCAAAGAATTGATCGCCATACATGTGCCTTCCGGTTGCCGGCTCAAGGCTTTGGATGAGGGGCAGATAGTGGAAGTGCACCTGGAAAATGCCAGCCGCAGTGTGGTGACGATCAAGTTTCAGCCGGAAATCATCCCGGGTTTTGAGCAGCAAAAGGTGTTGGCCTTGATGAGACCTTTACTGGGCAATGGCGTGATCGAGATCTCCGAACGTACGGTGATGGGAAAAAAATCCTATGTCCTGGCGGCCAAATCATCCAGCGGGGGTATTGTGAAGCATACGCGAGCCCAGGTAATTGCCTGCGAGTCGGGCACCTTGACTATCAGTGCTGTGGCATTTGAAGCAAATACCGTGGAAGTGTTCTCGGCCATGCAACGCTTGATCGCATCTCTGCAAGTGGTGGGGGCGGAGCAGCAAGTGAAGCGACCGGAGGTGGTGCCAAGCAGCTAGTCTGCTGCCTCTGACAGGCACATCCCGGCAATGGCTGTAGCGGCCCGCATGACCGCTCCGCCGTTGCCGAAGGTTGCCAAGGCAGGCTGGAGTGCCTGGATGGTCTTCTGCCGCTCTTCTGGATGCTGCAACCAATGGAGAGATGCCCGGGTGAGATTCTCCACGGTGGCGGCCTGCTGGATGAATTCCGGAAAGATTCCCTGGCCGGTGATAAGGTTCACCAAGGCGATGTAATTCACCGTGACGATCTGTTTGCCGATCCAATACTCGGGCTGGGAGACTTTGTAGAGCACCACGGTCGGCACCTCCATGTAGGCACACTCCGTGGTCACTGTACCGGAGGAGGCGATGGCCATGGTGGCCTCACACAATGCTTCTGACAGCCCACCGATCTGCACCTTGATGGAAGCATCGGTGATCATCGGCCGGGCCAGTTCCGCCAGATTCTCATTGGGTAGGATGATATGGAATTCAGCGGGGATATGGGTCCTGATCTGTGCGGCGGCAGCGAGCATCACCTCCAGATGGCGGGAGACCTCCTTGCGACGGCTTCCCGGCAGGAGGAGGACGACAGGCTTACCGCTGTTTCCCGCCTGCAATGATTGCCGCTTGGCGCGGAAGGGCTGAAGCCGGTCCACTACGGGGTGTCCCACGTATTCCACGCGCAAGCGGGGTGTCTTCCGCGCATACCATTCTTTTTCAAAAGGCACGATGCTGAGCAGCAAGTCCAGGTCATCCTCCAGTTGCAAAGCGCGTCCAGGACGGGAGGCCCACACTTGCGGGGAGACAAATTGCACGAACTTGGGCCGCCAGTTGGTGAACGGTCCTTGCTGGGCCCGGGCACGCTCCTTGAGTGCATGCGCCAGCCGCCGGTTGAAGCCGGAATAATCCACCCCGATGAAGACATCCGGCAAACGGTCCTCCGCCAGCTTCACCAACTGGTTGAAGAGACTTTGAAATTCGCGGTATTTCTTGAAGACATCGACGAAGCCAAAGACCGCATGTTTCGTCAGATCAAAGGAAAGCTTCACGCCCGCTTCGGCCATCCTGCTGCCGCCGGCACCGAAGAATTGAGGCGGGAAGGGGGTGCTGCTGAACTGCGGTTGCTGCTTGATGGCGCGGACCAGTTCGGCCGCCAGCGTGTCACCGCTGGTCTCTCCGGCCACCACCATGAAACGCTTGCTCATGCGGTCGTCGGGATCCGTGCGCCGCTGCGCGTGATCTGTTCCGTGATCTCCAGCGCCAGATCCAGTGCCCGCTTGGCGGATTCACCGCTGACGCGCGGCTGCTGCTGCTCGCGCACACAGGAGACGAAGTGTTGCAACTCCAGTTTGAGCGGTTCGTCCTTGGTGATCGGCACCGGTTCGCGCACGATCTTTTTGCCGGCGAATTCGCTCACGATGGTTGAGTCGTTCGCGCTCAGAAGCTTTTTGAGCAGGGATGATTCCTGCTCATCCGCTCGGGCCAGCCGGTAGATGAAGCCCTGCTGCGCCCGGTAATCGAGTGAGATGTAGCTGGTCTGGGTGCCGCCGCTGAACACCCGGATCTTGCGCATGCGCTCGGGACTGATGCGGCTCGCGGTCAGGTTGGCGACGCAACCGTTCGCAAAGCGAAGACGTACATTTGCGATGTCCTCCGTCGTGCTGAGCACCGGGATGCCCACGGCATCCACGCTGACCACGGGCGAGTTTACGAACGCCAGCACCACATCCAGGTCGTGGATCATCAAGTCAAGCACCACGCCGATGTCGATGCTGCGCGCGGGGTAGGGGGAGAGGCGGTGGGCCTCGATGAACTTCGGCTGCGTCGCGGCTTTCTGCAGGTAATCGAAGACCGGGTTGAACCGCTCCACATGGCCCACTTGCAAGATCAGATTGTTTTGCCGGGCCAGTTGCACCAGCTCGGCCGCCTGCTCGGTGCGCTCGGTCATCGGTTTTTCCACCAGCACATGCTTGCCTTGCGCGAGCAGGTCCTTGGCGATGGCATGATGAGTGATGGTCGGGGTCACCACGCTGAGCGCATCGACGGCTGCGGCGAGCTCGGGGATGGTGGAGAAGATCTTCACGCCCAGCTTGTCGCCCACGCGCTGAGCATTTTCGGCGAAGGAGTCATAGATGCCCACGAATTCGCACTGGCCGGCGGCGGCCAGTTCCGTGTAGAGGCGCGCGTGCTCTTTGCCCAATGAGCCGGTACCGATGACACCGACCCGCACTCGCTGATTTGAGTTGCCCGGTTCCATGTCGCGGCAGTCTGCCCGTCCGCCACCAACCTGACACGCGAAAAATTTGAGCCTTGTCCGCTTCTGTGTACGCCCTACATTCCGGCGCGTGGAAATGACGGTCTATCTGGTAACTGCCATAGTGGCGTATTTTCTGGGCTCAATCCCGACCGGTTATCTGGTGGCGAAGGCGAGAGGCGTCGATATCCGCTCACTAGGGAGCGGCAACATCGGGGCCACCAATGTCTTTCGTATCCTGGGCAAGGGACCGGGAACTTTTGTGCTGACGATGGATGCCTTGAAAGGATTTCTGGCCTGTGGGCTCGCCGCCAACTTGGTTTGGCAGAACTTCGTCAAACCCGGCGCGGTTGCAGGCGAAGCCCGCCTGTATCTTTCCATCGTAGCCGGCATCTTCGCAGTGCTGGGACACAACTATACTTGCTGGTTGAATTTTAAGGGAGGCAAAGGCATCGCGACCTCTGCCGGCGTCCTGATCGCGCTCGTACCCAAGGCTTTTCTGGTGGCGTTGGCGACATGGCTGGTGGTGTTCTTTTCCAGTTGGTATGTCTCGTTGGCTTCCATCGCCGCCGCGGTGGTCCTGCCGTTCGCCACCTGGCAGTTGGAAGACAGCCCGGTGTTGATCGTCCTCACGGCTTTGATGTCGGCGCTTGCCATCTACAAACATCGCGCCAATATCCAGCGCTTGCGCGCGGGCACGGAAAATCGTATCGGTGGCGGCAAGACGAAACCTCCAGCATGAAGATCACAGTACTAGGCGCGGGTGCCTGGGGCACAGCATTGGCCCGTCTGCTGCATCAGTCAGAGGCGGACGTGACGCTTTGGGGGCATAATCCCCAACACCTGCAGGACCTCAAGAAGACACATGTCAATTCCCGCTATCTGCCCGATGTGCGCCTGCCGGCGACACTCAAACTGCAGACCGATCTGGGCAAGGCCGTGAAGGGTGCTGAATGTCTCGTCGTTGCCTTGCCCTCCAAGGCTTTTCGGACGGTGACCCGGCGTCTGGGTGAGTATGCCGGCCTGGTCGTCAGCGTGACCAAGGGCATCGAGTATGATACCGGGTTGACGATGTGCGGCATCCTGCAGGAGACCATGCCCAAAGCGAAGCATGTCACGCTCTCCGGCCCGTCCATCGCGCACGAGGTGGCCCGCAACATCCCTTCCGCAGTCGTGGTGGCCAGCGCGGACGAGAAGGCGGCGCAGACCGTGCAGCAACTCTTTCACCGGCCCTACTTCCGGGTCTATCGGAGCAGCGACATGCTGGGCGTGGAACTGGGCGGAGCCCTGAAAAACGTCATCGCCATTGCCGCGGGTGTGTGTGATGGCTTGGGCTTTGGCGACAATTCCAAGGCGGCGCTGATCACCCGGGCCATCGTGGAGATCCGGCGGCTGGGCGTGGCCTGTGGTGCCCAGGCAGAGACCTTCAACGGCCTGAGCGGGCTGGGAGATTTGACGGTGACCTGTTTCTCCAAACACAGCCGCAACCGCACCTTCGGTGAACGTCTGGGCAAAGGCGAGGAGATCTCTCAAGTCCTCTTCACCGGTGTGCATGTGGCCGAGGGATATCCGACGGCCTGTTCCGCACATCAGCTTGCCCTGAAAAAAAAGGTGGATGCGCCGTTGATCAACGAGATCTATTCGATGCTTTACGAAGGAAAAAATCCCGGCAAAGCCGTCCAGGACCTGCTCTCGCGCGATTACAAGGCGGAGGACTGACTCCCGGCTGCTATTGCTCCGGCTCGATCTTGTATTTCAGACGTGCCCCTTGCTTGCGGGCAGCGTTGAGGATGCCGGAAATCACCGCCGAATTGGCATCCATTTTCACCACATAAACCAGGTCGCCAATCTGGTTGTGCAGTTGGGTGCGGAAAGCCGGCAGCAGGTTCCTCTCCGAAGCCAGTTCGCCGAGCATCTTGCCGATCTGCAACATGAGGGCAAAAGTTTGAGCTCCGGAAGGAGTGGGGCTGGCCTCCATTTCCTGGCGCAGTTTATTGACGTTCGTGTTGATGGTTTTTGAAGCGCGGCTGGCCAGATCGGCTTCGCTTAATGCCGGGTCCTGTTGCGGCAAAGCCTGAAGTTCCAGCATGATCCTCTCACCGAGTTCGTTCACTTGTTTGCGGATGACCGCCGTCCGTTCGCCGGTGCGATAGGGATTGGCGGTGATTTGCCCGGGTTGGATGGTCTTGCTGTAGGTGCCTTCCCGCCAGGCGGCGTGGGAACCGACCATGAAGTCGTTTACCTGCTCGTTCTCGGCCAGCATCAGGACCAGTTCCGGTATGGAACGCGCGCCTTCCACGGCCATCATCTGCCGTTTGAGTTCCAGCAGGCTTTCCAGCGAAGCGCCACCGGTATACAGCGAGCCCAGTTGTTTCTTGTCGATGCCCAGCCGTTTCAGCACGGCGATCGCACTGCGCACCCAGATGCGGTTCGCCTCAAAGGCTTCCTTGCCTAGGTAATGCATCCACTTGCGGATGCGTTGCGGATCCTCCCGCTTCAATGCCTCAAGATAGCGGAAATTGATATGCTCGGGGATGTCCGAGTGGTTGTCCCGGTGCAACTCCAGGTCGGAGATCAGTTCATCAATGGAATAACTCGGCAAGCGCCGGGCCTTTTTCATTATCCAAGCCGGGACCAAACCGAGATGGCCTTGCAGTTTCTCCATCCCGGTCAAAAGATCGCCGCCCTCCAGAGGGGACATCAGCGGCCCGCGCACGGGCCAGGGGAGACGATGATTCCACTGCACGCTGGCCCATTGGTTTTGCGCGGCATAGGCCACCTCATCGTCCAGCAGGGTGTCCAAGGGGTCATACGCCAGTACCTCACGCAGAGTGTTGCGATCCTCCTCGGTCAGGGCGTTGAAGCGAGCCGGCTGGGTCACATATTCATGCCACAAAGCTTGCTTCAAGCAATAGGCGTGGCTGCCCCACAGTCCGCCCAAGGTAGGTTCGCTATGGTTGTCGAGCAGTTCGCGCAAGGGCACAAAGGGTGCCACCAGGCCGCTGAGCACCTGCGCGGTCGTCTTGATGCCGTTCTGCTCGTCCACATGGGCAAATACCGTGCTGTACATCGCGGCCCCGCTGGAGTTCCGTATATCGTCCACGATGCCGGAATAAACCACGTGCTGGAACGCTTCCGCCGGCAGTTCAATGCCGGCCTTTTGCTGCAAGACCCGGCGGGCGGTTTCTGCCGCGCTTTCTTTCGCGCAGGGGCGCTGGCAATATACGCCCTCGGCGTCGATTAAATAGAGAGGCTCTTCGCCGATCTGGGTGCGGATGCCGCCCGGCAGGGCGAAATAGCCGGAGGCCCTTTGGATCAGCAGCACTTCGATGCCTTGTGCGCCCCGCCGCAGGACTACGGTATCTGCCGCTTCGGTGAAAATCTCGCCAAGCTCATCGCCTTGGCCCTCCACTGGTATCTCAGGGTAACCAATAAAGACCTGCTTGAAGTCCGGGTGACCTTGGCGGTTGGTCGGCAGCATTCGCCCAGTAGGATCCTTGAACCAGCGGATATCCCCAAATCGTGAATCTGCCGCCAGCTCCCGATACCAAGGCTTCTCCGGTGAGCGGAGCTGGACACGGGTGCCGTGATCGTCCTCTGAATCTTGCAGTGCCGCGAAATCGATGCTGGCCCGCCCCAACTTGTGCCAAAAGACATCGCCGCTATTCTCAAAGCTGGGCAATGGCTTGGGCTTGAGCCCGGCAAAGCCCGCAGGAATGGATTCGACTGGCTGATTCATGGCGATACCCTGCAACTGCGGGAGGCTAAGGTGCGCACAAATTTCTGTAAAGCGTTGTCCCGGAAAATCTGGCTGTTTTTCAGGGTTAAAACGGGCACCAAAACTCGATCAAAATTTGGCTTAGAGTTGGGCACGGATGAGTTTCATCAGGTCGGCATACTCATCCACTGCTTTGAACTGAGGGAACTGTTTCTTGATGTTCTCCGGCGAATGGAAGAGGAAACCCACGTGGGCTTCACCCAGCATCGTCGTGTCGTTGAACGAATCCCCGGCGGCGATGACTTTGTAGTTCAGGTTCTTGAGCGCGGCCACGGCCTTCTGCTTCTGGTTATCCTGGCGCAGCTTGTAGTTCACGATGCGCCCATCCTTCACCTCGAGTTTATGGCAAAGGATGGTCGGCCAGCCAAGCTGGCGCATGAGCGGCTGGGCAAATTCTTCAAACGTGTCTGAAAGGATGATGGCCTGGGTGAGTGAGCGCAGTTCGTCAAGGAACTCCTTGCCGCCGGGCAGGGGACTGAGCGTGCCGATGACTTCCTGGATGTCTGCGAGCTTCAGGCCATGGCGGTCCAAAATCTCCAGACGACCACGCATGAGCTTGTCGTAATCCGGCTCATCGCGCGTGGTGCGGCGCAGTTCGGGGATCTTCGTCTTTTCGGCGACGGCGATCCAGATCTCAGGAACCAAAACGCCTTCCAAATCCAAGGTGACAATCGTCTGTTGTTTCACGGCGCGGGAGGTTGCAGGGGTGGTGGCGATTTGTCCAGTGAAAGACCTATTCCACCGGCACAGTTCTCAGTTCCGTCTTGAGGATTTTGCCGGTCGCGTTGCGGGGTAGGGCAGGCAAGACCACGACTTTGCGCGGTACCTTGTAATCCGCCATCTTCTCACGGATGAAAGCGAGCAAGGCTTTGTCATCCAGCGTCACACCTTCGTTCAGGGTGACAAAGGCGACGGGTTGCTCGCCTTTGCGCGGGTCAGGTTTGCCGATGACGGCCGCTTCCTTGATGCCGGGGAATTTATAGATGACCTCCTCGATCTCTCGCGGATAGACGTTGATGCCGTTCACCAGCAACATGTCCTTCTTTCGGTCCGTGATGTAGTAGAAATTATCCGCATCGCGATGGCCGACATCACCGGTGTAGAGCCAGCCGTTGCGCAAGGTAGCTGCCGTCTCTTCGGGCTGTTTCCAGTAGCCTTGCATCACGTTGGGGCCCTTGATGCAGATCTCGCCGGTCACACCCGGCGGCAGGGCATTGCCTTGCTCATCTCGGATGCTGAGCTCCACTTCAGGTATGGCGATACCGACGGAGCCGGGCTTTTGCGGGCCGTTGATGGGATTCACCGTGGCTACCGGGCTGCTTTCGGTGGGGCCGTAACCTTCAAGGAACTTGATCTTCGGGAAGCGTTGCTGGAACTGGTGCAGCACTTCGAGCGGCAAGGGCGCACCACCACTGACGCACAGGCGTAGATTCAATTCCACACCCGGCGGTAAGGAGGCCAGTGCGCGATGGATCTGCGGCACAGCGGGTAAGACGGTGCTGCGATGCCGTAGAATTTCTTCCAACACATGCTTCATCGGGTGCAGGGATTTCACCAGCACGATGCTCGCGCCGCCAAGCAAAGGCAGCAAGGTGCCTACCGTGAACATGAAGCTGTGAAACTGTGGCAGCATGACAACGATGCGGTCCTCCTCCGTCATCTCCAGGCACTTCACGCAACTGCGGACATTGGCCAGGAAATTGCCGTGCGTGAGCATGGCCCCTTTCGGGCGACCCGTGGTGCCCGAAGTGTAGAGCAGGGCGGCCAGTTCGTTTTTCTGGCGGCGTACCGGCTCGATGGAGTCATCTTCACTCGCGGTGAAATCTTCCACGTAGAGATACCGGATGTCCGGCAGCAGCGCCTTCAGCTTGGTCTGATTGTCCGTGAGGCTGTGGTCGGTGATGACGATCTTGGCGCCGGAATCTTTCAAGATGTAGGACACCTCATCCGGTTTCAGAAAATTATTGATCATCACCACCACGCCACCGGCGTGCCAGGAGCCGAACAAGGCCACGGGAAACTCCGGGCAGTTCTTCAACCAGACAGCGACGCGGTCGCCGGATTGCAGGCCTAACTCCTGACGCAGACGCAGGCTCAAGGCGCGCACCTGCGCCAACATCTTGGCGTAAGAGATCTTTTCATCACCCCAAAAGATTGCGGTGCGGGTCAGGGATGACCCGGCCATATCCAGAAATTCCTCGTGGAGACTCATGTGCGGGTTTTGATACCTGTTTCGTGTGTGCCTGAAAAGCAAAAGAGGCGTGGATAGGGGATTTTTGTCACGTATCACGCATTACGAATTATGACTAACCCGTAATGCGTGATGCGTAAGGAGTCAGCGCAATTCCTTGCCGAATTCTTTCAGCCATTGCTCCGCTTCCTTATGGCGGGGAAAAGCTTGAGCGACGTAATGCCAGAAGCGGGCGGAATGATTCATTTCTTTCAAGTGCATGAGTTCGTGGATGATGACGTAATCTAACACGAAAGGCGGAGCTTGGATCAATCGCCAGTTGAGCGAGATGGTCTTGCGGGCGGAGCAGGAGCCCCAGCGGGATTTCTGGTCGCGGATGGAGACATGCTTCACTTCCAAGCCATGCTGCCGTGCCAGCGCTTTGACTAGCGGAGGCAATTCTGCCGTTGCGAGGGTGCGCAGATGCTGGTTTATCAGGGGCCGCCAATCTTCTCGGGCGAGTCTGCTGCTCGCCATTTGATCGCCGAAGTGGAGCGCGTGGAGGGAATCGTGGGTGTGAACTTGCAGCGGTGTTTTCTCACCACGATACCAAAGGAGCGAGCCGTTCACCAAAGGTTGCACTATGGTGATGCGCGCCAAGGCACGCGCCCGATTTTTGATGATCCAGGCGTTCTGACGGGTGACGAAACGCATCGCTTCCTCGCGGTTGCCGTAGCGCGGGATGGTCACGCGCAAGGTGCCGTCCGGGCGGATGCGCAGCAGGTAGCGGCGGGCCTTGCGGTTGTGATGGATTTCCAGCGGGATGTTTTCGTTTACGAAGGCGAGTTCCATCAGTGCTTCAGGGTAAAGTTCCGCCGGGGCTGCCGATGCCCAATTCCTTGGCTTTCTCGGGGGAGATGCGTTGGATAATCTTGCCGATTTCAGCCCGATTGAATATCCCGCCACTGAAGTTAGTAGGGGATTTATACAGTTGCTCCAGCTTGGACAGCGCGTTGGTCGCTTTGCTTTCCCATGTGTGAGCGATCTCAATCAATGCTTCATTGCGGAGATATTCCGAAGAATCATCCAGGGACGTTATGCAGATGTCCAAGACATGACTGGCTGGCAAGGGTAGATATTGCGGCTGGGAGTTGGCCAGCTTGGAAAAACAATCGATGGCCACGGCCCGCACTCTGGGATCAGGGTCATGTAACAGATTGGTGGCGTAGCGCATGTTTTCGCTGTCCTCCGGGTAGGCCATGGTCAAAGAGTGTAAAGCATCGGTCCGCCAAGCTGAATCAGGGTTGCGAAGGTGGAGTGCATAATAGGGCGTAAGCCATGCTGCTCGTTGGTCAGGAGCGATGTCTTTGACAATCAAGCTCACATGCAAAAAGACCCCTGAATTGGTGTGGTTGAGCAGGTGTTTGAAATGATTGCGGGCAATTTCAGAACTGGATGGGTAGTTAGCCAGAACACGAGCAGCACGGATGCTGGTCCCAACATCCGCTGAGTTCAGCAAGTTCTTCATGGCTGGCACCACAAGCTCTTCGTGGCTGTGGCAATATTCCAGTATCGATAAGCAATTGTTCCTTACTTTAGCTGATGGATGGTTTGCTAGCTTAATCAAATCCGGCACGATTGGGCTTAAATCTGCAAGCTTATGGTTGCCTAGAAACTGCAAGTTATTAGAAGCAGCCATTTTCCTCTCCATAAATGAGGCTTGGCCTTTTTTTGTTCGACCTAATTTTCGGTTTAGTTTTTCCAAGGCTTGCTCGAAAAGAGAATCCCCAGCGGAGAGTTCTCGGGCGAAGTGCATGACAGCCTTCTTTCCCATTGCATCAAAAGCGATCTTCCTTTCAGCCAAGGCAGCATCAAACTCTGCCTGGCCGTTCCATTTCACGTTGAGCCACTCGCTCGCAGTCTTTCCTTGATAGGATGGTTCGCTGTTTCGCGTGAGTGCAACCAGGAGAATAGCCGCGATAAAACTAATGGCGAAACAGATCAGCTTGTGCTGACGAAAAAACTCGCGAGGCTTTTCCTTGTTGATCACTGAGCAAAGTTCTTACGTCTTAGCTGCTGAAATTGCAACGCTGGTCGACGATGGTAAGGTTACTTCATCCCGAAATGCTTTTTGAAGAAGGCGACAGATTCGGCGTTTAGGTTCATTTTCTCGTCGGTGTGGCGGATGACGCATTCGATGCCGAGCTTGTCCATCTGCTCCTTCAGCTTCAGGCCGAAGTTGATGTGGTGGATGCCTTGGCCGGGCTTGGCATCAGCAGGCAGAGGGCCGCGAGGTTCATTGTAGTAGGCATACACGGGCGGATCGTTCTTGGTCAGATAATTGATGGGCGCGGCGGCCTCGTAGATCTTATGGGCTTTGGGCGAGTCGAGTTCATCGAGCTTCACGCCGTGAAAGTCGGGCAAGGCGGGATGCTCGTGAGCGCGGCCTCCGACCCATTCCTTGATGGTGCGCGGATCGTAGGTGGATTGCGCACCGCCGACGACCATGCAAGAGAGCCGGGTGGATTCGCGCAGAACAGGATCGGCATTTTTTGGATCGGCCATGTCATCGTGAAAACCGATCCAGAGCGAAGTGCCGGCACCCGCGGAACCACCGGTAGCGGCCACGCGTTTGGGGTCGAGATTCCATTCCTTGGCCTTGGAACGGGCGAATTGGATGGCGCGGGCGCTGTCCATGTAGTGCGCCGGGAAACTGACCTCGGGCGACAGCCGGTAGTTGATGGCCATCACGGAGATGCCCGCTTTCAGGCAGCCATCCAATAGGGCGGGTGAGAGGGATTCTTTGCTGCCAGCGCGGAAGCCGCCGCCGTGGATGTAAACCACCAATGGAGTGGGCTGGTCGGACTTGGCTTTCCAGAGATCGAGCACATTACGGGCATGTGGACCGTATTTCACCTCCGCCAGATCAGGTGCGGGTTTGGTGGGGCCTTTGGCCTTTTCCTGCGCGGTGACATTCAGCAGGGCAAGGGGCAAAAGCAAAGCCAGCAGCAGAGGCGAGGGGAATGCAGGGGTTTTCATAGGGATATGCCGAAGTTTATACGCCTTAATTCCCGGGGCGTAAATGTCTTCTTGGAGGCGCGGGAAAAGCCTTAATACTAGAGTTGCCAGCGAGGGGTTAGTTTTTCACAATGGCGATATGTTCCGCAAAACTTTGGCGCTCGTGCTGGTATCTTTGTACCTGTCGGCCACGTCCGCAATGGCGCAGACGGATGTCATCGGCCTGTATCTGACCTGGCAACGTGACCCGTCCACGACGATGACGGTGAACTGGGTGAGCCTGTATGAGGGCACCCCGACGAATGTGTGGTATCGGGCCAGCGGTGCGGAGGAGTGGCTGCTAAAGACCGGCACGCGGCATCAGGTGAAGCCCTCGGTCTTGCAAGTGAGGCGGGTGGAACTGACTGGATTAAAGGGGGATACCAGTTATGAATTTTACCTCGGCGAGAAAGCGCCCAAGGACAGCAAAGGGGTGGAGAAGTTCCGCACCATGCCCGCGAAATTGGAGCGTCCAGTGCGGTTTGTGACGGGCGGCGACATGATGCACAGCCGGGAGTTTGTGGATGCCATGAACAGGCAGGCGGGCAAGTTGGACCCGGACTTTGCATTGTTAGGCGGCGATCTGGCGTATGCGAACGGTGTGGATGCGACACGCTGGATCGACTGGTTCCAGTCCTGGAAACAACTCGTGCGCGGCAAGGGCGGACGGTTGATCCCCATGGTGGTGGCCATCGGCAATCACGAGGTGAAGGGCGGTTACAACGGGAAGATTCCGGAAGAGGCACCTTATTTTTACGGGTTCTTTGTCCCGCCGCAGACACATTCTTATTACGCCTTGGATTTCGGGAAGTATCTTTCTTTCATCGTGATGGATTCCGGGCACACGCAACCGATTACAGGACCGCAGGCGGACTGGTTGGGGAAGACGCTGGCCGCGCGTACGGAGCAACAGTTCATTTTTCCCATCTATCATTATCCCGCCTACGGCACGGCGAAGGCGACCAAAGGCAAGCTGCCGAGTGACAGTCCGCGGGCGGTGGAGATCCGCACGAACTGGATACCGCACTTTGAGCGTTACGGGGTGTCAGCAGTATTCGAGAACGATCATCATAACTACAAGCGCACGTATCCGCTGCGCCAGCACAAGCGGGATGAGGAGAATGGCATCGTGTATCTGGGCGACGGGGCGTGGGGCGTGAACACGCGTACGGTGCCTTCCAAGGAAGAGGGCTGGTATCTGGCCCATGCCGAACCGCGTCGCCATCTCCATCACATCACCCTCCATCCGTCTGGCCAAATCAAAGCCGAGGCGGTGGATGCCGAGGGCAAGGTTTTCGACCAGACCACGCTGGAGCGGGCGCGCACCAAACCAATGCCCTGAATTCAGCAGCGTTTTACGCTTTCTGCAACTTAGGCTGACCGCTCTCCACCACAAACGAACTGCGGGTGTTCAATGGTGAGCCGGGGCGGGTGACGTATTCCACGGTCTGGTAGTCCGTGCGCCATTGCTTCGGGGTCACTTCGCAGCGGACGTAACCGCGCTCGGCGTTGTGGTATTTCACGAAGGGATTCTCGGAATACAGGGCGTCCAGATTCTTGGGCGCGTTGGTGCCGTCACCGCTGGAGGAGATGGAGGTGCCGACGAATTCGGTGGCGACGCTCTTGGATTCGAGGTTGTCGAAGTCCGCGATGAGTTCATTCGCCCAGTTCGTGTGGATGTCACCGGCGAGGGCGACGGGGTTGGAGATCTTGCGGTCGTGCAGGAACTTCAGGAGCTTGCGGCGATCGCCTTCGTAGCCGGGCCACTGGTCCATGCTGTAGCCAATCTCAGCGCCGGCCTTGCGGTCCACGCGGGCGATCATGATTTGCTGGGCGATGATGTTCCAGGTGGCGTCCGATTTGCCGAGCGTATTGAAAAGCCAATCGCGCTGTTTGGTGCCGAGCAAGGTGCGGCTTGGGTCGAGCGCCTCATCGCATTGCGGTTTGTTACCGTCGCCACA
The DNA here is from genome assembly GCA_023431185.1 of Verrucomicrobiota bacterium. Taxonomy (GTDB): domain Bacteria; phylum Verrucomicrobiota; class Verrucomicrobiia; order Limisphaerales; family JAEYXS01; genus JAEYXS01. The sequence goes on along the minus strand of JAEYXS010000112.1, from coordinate 56,197 downwards.
AGGTTGATCGGAGCGGTATTGGCGCGTGTCGAGCACCTGGAACTCGGCCAGTTTGCCGAAGTTCAGTTTGCGATAGAGCGTCATGTTCGGGCCCTTGGGCAAGGCCGAGCGGCGCAAGGGCATGTGCTCGTAGTAAGCCTGATAAGACGCGGCGCGGCGGATGAGGAAATCGACCGGGTTGACACCTTTTTCCTCGGAGATGTCGTTCGCGCAGTTGTTATCGAACTCGTGGTCATCCCAGGTGGCGACCCAAGGGACGGCGGCGTGCATGTTTTGCAAAGCTTTATCCGAACGATACTGAGCGTAACGCGAGCGGTAGCCGTTCAGCGTCTTGCACTCAGGTCCGACATGTTTGCGGACGCGCTTGTCGATGCCCGCGTATTCGTAGATGTAATCGCCGAGGTGCAGGACGAGATCGAGGTCTTCCTTGAGCATGTGCTCGTAGGCGGTGAAGTAACCGCTCTCGAAGTGCTGACAGGAGGCGAAGGTGAAGCGCAGGCGCTCGGGCGTGCTGTTCTTCGGGGGCATGGTGCGGGTGCGGCCTTTCTGGCTCACTTCACCACCGGCTTTGAACTGATACCAATACCAGCGGTCAGGCTTCAACCCGTTCACTTCCACGTGGACGCTGTGGGCCCAGTCTGCGTTGGCGACAGTCTTACCTTTCTTCACGACCTTGGTCATGGCTTCGTCCTCGGCCAATTGCCAGGAGACTTCGACATCGGCGGGCGGCATGCCGCCATCGTCCGCGAGCGGTTGCGGCGCGAGACGGGTCCAGAGCACCACGCTGGAGTCATCAGGATCGCCGGAGGCGACGCCGAGCTGGAAGGGGTAGGCGGAGAATTTCGGATTGCTGGTGACGGCCCCGATCACCTGATCCGACCACATGGCCGCGGCGGCGAAGGAGGTGGCGAGCAGGAAAGAGCGGCGGTTCATCGCCTTCGGCGAGAGCAGAGGATACAGCGGCTGCGTCATAGTGATACTTTGGCCAGATAGATGGCGGACTTTTTATCGTGTGAGGAGTAGTAGCTAACCCAAAGCTGTTTCTCATGCCAGACTAAACCGGGATAACTGGAATCACCCCCGGAAGGAAGTTTCAGGCACTCGGTCAAAGTGGCTTTATCTGTATCCAGCCAGAACAAGGAGGTGCGCACAGCGCCATCGTGATTGCGTCCGGCGGCGAGGAAGCGGCCGTCGGGCAATTGGATGAAGTTCGGGCCACCGATGCGTGACAGGCCCTCACGCCACGTCCATTCTTTATAAGGTGGTTTGGAGGTGCCGAGCAGTGAGGTGAACGGAGCGAGATCGCGCCGCACCAAGCAGATGGCAGTGCCGTCTTTCAAGAAACGAATCGTGTTCTCACCGGGTGAGGACTGATCGAAGAGACGTTCATTCCACACCTCGAACTTCTTTCCGTCGTCGCTACGGTAGAGGCGCAAGGAGCGTTTGGTGCGGTCTTTGTTCGTGTTGTAGCCGATGGTGTAGCACTTGCCTTCATGCCACGTCACGCGCCAGAGCCAGTAATCCGGATCGCCGATGAGTGTGGGCTCGGACCATTTGCGGCCATCGTTGCTGAACCAGACGGCGGATTGGTGGCGGTGCTTTGATTGGTCTTCGAGGGCGATGGCGCCATTGAGCATCAGGCGGCCCTCGGGAGTGATGCAGATCTTGGCATCGCGGGCATCGCCGAGCGGAGATTCCACGAGCGCGGCGGATTCCCACTTCTCGCCATCGCGTGAGGAGATGAAGCGCAGTTTGCCATCGGGTGAGACGTGTTTGGCCCCTTCGCGGAACACGCAGAACCATTCATCTTTATGCCGAACGAGGTCGGTGAAGGCATTGTGTGGGGCGGTATCCCAAATCATTTGGACAGAGAGAAGCTTGGGAGCGGGCGTGTCTTGAGCGGAGGTGGTGAGAGCAGTGAGCGCGAGGCCGCTGGTGGCGAGGAGCCATTGGCGGCGGGAGAGAAGCAGTTCGGTTTTCATCACTTCTTTACTCGCGGGAGTTTCACTTTCGAGAGGTAGATGCTGCTCTTGCCTTCGTGGGAGGAATAGTAGCTGACCCAGAGGTTGCCGTAGTATTGCAGGCCGGCGTAGCTGGTATCACCACCGCTGGGAAGATCGAGCAGGTGACGGAGTTTGCCTTGCTGCACATCGAGTTCGCAGATGACAGTTCGGGGGGCAATGTTGCCGACCTCATCCGGGCGAAACATGCGGCCAGCGGCGATCCAGCGGCCATCGGGGATCTGGATGAAATTGGGGCCGCCGAAGAAAACGCCAAGGTCTTTCCAGGTCCATTCTTTGAAAGGTGGGTGGCTGGTGCCGAGAAAAGCCGTGGTCTGTTTGTCTGGGCCATCGCGCCGTTGCAGGACGTACGCGGTGCCGTCTTTGGCGAAGCGGATGGTCGCCTCGTTGGAGCCGATCGCATCGCACAATGGATCGGCCAGCGGCTGGAATTCAACGCCGTCGTCGGAGACATAGAGCCGGGTGGTGAATTGCCGCAGGGCGCGGATCTCCGGGCGGACATCATAGGCCACACCATAAGCTTTTTTCTTATGCCACGTGATGCGCCAGAGCCATTCCTGATCGGGAGCCACGTAATCAATCCGGCTCCAGGCGACGCCGTCATGGGAGCGGGCGATAAAGCTGCGGCTCAAGGTGGCGGGCTTGTTGCCTTCGCGGATCGTGTCACCACCCAGCAGTTCCAGCCACTTGCCATCCGGGCTGACGGTGAGCTTGGGATCGCGCAGGTCGTGGCCTTTCATCTCGATGACACTGGCGGATTCCCAATCGCGACCGTTCTTGGAGGTGAGGATGCGGATATCCGCCTTGCTGGAGACGTGGGCGTCGGCCTCCCGGAAGGCACAGTACCAGCGGCTTTTGAAGCGGATGAGGTCGGTAAAGGCGTTGTGGTTGCCTTTGTCCCAGAGCTTGATGGTCTCAACGAGGGTGGCTTCCTGCGCGGAAGCAAAGGCAGTGCAGCAGAGCAGGGCGAGGAAGATGTCCTTCAGGCTCAAGGGAGGATGTCGCAGCACGTTCATGAGATTGGTTCAACGTTGCCAGGTTTGCAGCTCGAGGATGTTACCCTCGGGATCGGTTATGTAGATCAGAGTGAGGCGGCCGGCTCCGGCGATGTCGAAGGTGGTGAGCTGGCCGACATCGCGTCCACCCCAGGCATGGATCTCCGCCCGCTTGGCGATGACATCGGGCACTTCAAAGGCAAGGTGGGCGAAGCCGGGTTTGTCGAGTGTCTGGGGATTGTCGGGTCCGGCAGGATCGTATTGAAAAATCTCGATGGTCGGGCCGTTCTCGCCATGGCCGGGCACGCGCAGGTGACGGCCGCGGACGCGCACGCCGCTCATGCCGGTGAGGGCATCGATGTGCGGGCCGTGATGGTCACGCTCGGTGCTGACGGGCACGCAGCCGAGCACCTGCTGGTAGAAGTCGGCGAGCTTGCGCCAGTCTCGGGCGATAAGATTGGTATGGGCGTAGCGGATGCCTGCGGTGGTGCTCATGATGCACCCAGATTCAAGTCTGCTTGAGGTGCGATTGGCAAGCCGTGAAAAAGAAAAAACGCCGGACAGTGAAGTCCGGCGTTTGGTGGAAACTAACAGCTGACTAGTCGTCGCTACGGCCGGAGAGCGCGATCAGGATGCGCAACACATACCAGAAGAGCAGGGCGACGGCGGCGAAGAGCGCCACGGAGGCGGCCACATGCTGGTGCGGCTGATACTGGTGGATGATGTTCGATGTGGTGTAAAGAATCGCCGCGCCCGCGAACGCCACCATGATGGAGGAGAACAGGAGGCCAAGGCTGAAGCCGAACAGGATGGAAACCACGATCACACCCAAGGCGATGAAGCTGCCCACGCATAGGGCCGGCCCAAGGAAGGAGAAATCCTTGCGGGTGATAAACGCCGCCGCCGTAAGCCCCAGGAAGAGCAGGAAGGTGAATCCGGCCGCGAGCGGGAGCGTATTGGGCGCCGAGAAGTTTACAGCGATGTAGAGGAGCGGAATGAATACGATGGACTGCGCAAGTATGTTCACCGCGTAGCCGAGGTATTGCATGCCGGAGGAGGCGTCGGATGCAGCCCACTTGTCCGCGATCCAGGACACGCCCATGAAGCAGACCATCACGGCGATCCAGGAAAACGGCAGGCTGAAGACCATGGAGGCGAACCAAGCGGCTACGCCGGTCATGAACCAGACGACTTCCAAGGCTGTGAAGGCGAAGATTGCCCCGGCCAGGTGTATGTAGGTGCGCCGGATAAATTGCGCGCGCTCGTCAGCGGGCGCATCGGCCACCGAGTAAGGTGCGGACAGGATATTTTCGTTCATATCAATCGGGAATTATATTTTTCACCACCCCTGTTGGTTTCAAAACAGCAGGGGTTTTATACGCCATGACAGCACACGCTGGCAAGCGGAATGGTTTGTTAAACTCCGCAGCCGAAGCTTAAAGAAGCACAGGTGATAATGTTTCAACTCATGCCGGATGTTCTGGCAGTGTTGGTACATCGGTCATGGCTCACGCCTTCTTCTTGCTCTTTTTCTTCCCGTCGCCACCGGATTTCTGATTGGAGAAGGAGTTGGCCGGCCAGTTCTTTTGGACCAGGGCTTTCATCTCGGTGACAATGGAGGCGTGCTTGGCATCTTTGATGAGGTTGTTCAGTTCGTTGGGGTCGGTCTGGTGGTCGTAGAGTTGGGCCCCGGCCTTGCCGTTATCCCACTCGATATAGCGCCAGCGCTCGGTGCGAACAGAATGGCCGGGAGTGCCGCCGCGATTGACCTGGGTGAAGGCCGGGCGATCCCACGGGGCCGTGGCGTTCTGGAGCAGGGGTTTCAGGCTGGTGCCGTGGACATTCGCCGGTTTAGGCAGGCCGCACAGGTCGGCGAGCGTGGGGTAAAGGTCGATGAGTTCCACGGTGCGCTGGCAGCCTTTCGGGGCGGCCTTCACGCCGGGACCGGCGATAATCATGGGCACGCGGGCGGATTCCTCGAAGATGCTCTGTTTCTTGATCAAGCCGTGTTCGCCCCAGTGATAACCGTGATCGCTCCAGAAGACGATGACGGTCTTATCAGCCAGCTTGAGGCGATCCAAAGCAGTCATGAGGCGGCCGACTTGCGCATCCACAAAGGAGATGGCGGCGTAGTAAGCCTGTTTGGATTTGCGGGCTTCTTCCTCCGTCACGCCGAACCATGGGCGCGGTGAGGTGGAGGACAGGGCGTGTTCCGGCACATCCCGGAATTCACTCTCGGAGATGGAAGGCATCTGGATCTTATCCAAGGGGTACATATCGAAATACTTCTTGGGAGCGACATAAGGGCAATGCGGGCGGTAGAAGCCGGCGGCGAGGAAGAAGGGTTTGTCCTTGCTCGCTTCCATGAGCTTGATGATTTCTGTGGCGACCATGCCATCGGTCTGCTCCTCGTCGGTGCCTTCGGCGGCCCAGACGCTGAGGGAACTGCCGAGGCCGCGTTTGGGCGTGTAGTTGATGATCTTGGCCTCTTCGACCTTGTCGCGACCGCTCGGGTTCACCTTGTGATTCCATGAGGGGGCGTCATCCAGGCCATCCGTGCCGATCTGGCCGGGGTTGCCGTAGTGATAGATCTTGCCGACGCGGGCGGCGTAATAGCCGTTATTCTGAAAGTGCTGGGAGAGGGTGACCGCATTGGGGATGACACTGCGGAAATGTTTTTGGAGGTCGAAGACCTGGGTGGTGTCCGGACGCAGACCGGTCATCAGCGAGGTGCGGCTGGGGCTGCATAGGGGGAACTGGCAGTAGGCGCGATCGAAGCGGACGCCCTTGGCGGCGAGTTTATCAATGTTCGGCGTCTTCACGATGGGGCTGCCGTAACAACCGAGATGGTTGTTCATATCGTCCACGGCGATGAAGAGGACGTTGAGTTTCTCGGCGGCAGGAAGGTTCAGGGTGCCAAGGACCAGCAAGCAGTACACGAGATGCCGGAGGCGGAGCAGGGAGGTCGCTTTCATGGGATGAAAGACGATAGCTGAAACCAGGAGGTTTCAGCGAGAATTTATTCTTGGCCGCTGATGGCCGGGCCATCCACTTCGTAACCGGAGAATAAGATTACTTCTTCAGCTTCTTCTTGGTCGCCGCCTGGAGGTCGTCGATCTCCGGCTTCAGTTCCTGCTTCGTGTTACGATCCATGCGGTCGATGAAGAGGATGCCGTTCAGGTGGTCGTTCTCGTGCTGGACGGCGCGGGAGAGCAGGCCACCGCAGCGGAAGGATTTCGTTTTACCATCGAGGGTCGTGATGGTGACATCGACGGATTCAGGGCGTTCGATGTCGGCGTAGATCTCCGGGAAGCTCAGGCAGCCTTCGGGACCTTTGACGGGTTCGTTCACCGGTTTGATCTCAGGGTTGAGGAGGATCAGGGGCATGAAGGCATCCACATCCGCCGGTTTGCCATCCAAGTGAAGTGTGGAAGGGCGGTCCTCGATGCCGCGTACGTCGATGACGGCGAGTTGCAACGCCTGGCCGATCTGCTGGGCGGCGAGGCCGACGCCGTGGGCGTCCTTCATCGTCGCCATCATGTCATCGATGAGTTGCTTGATCTCAGGCGTGATTTTCTCGATCTTCGCGCCTTTTTGGCGGAGGACCGGGTGACCAAATTTTACGATCTCCAATACCATTTTCTTGCGTCGTTTAGTCCGGTGTTTCAGAGGTTTACGGCTCTTAATAGCTATTTTGCGTCCCGGCGCCTTCACCGATTTCCGTTTGTTTGCCATTTCAATAATCGTCTCACGCGAGACTTACGAGGGCCAATTATCCATCATACCTGCAAGGTCGAGCATGCCGGGTGTGGTTGCCGTCTTCACGTAATACCCGCTGGTGGTGACACCGGTCAATACACTTGCGGCGTCATCGAGGCCGAGCAATTTGCCGAGGCAGAAGCCCGCGTTGAAGTGATCGCCCGCGCCGGTAGTGATGAGCGCTTTCTGGATGCGCGGGCCGGAGACCATGGAGGCCTGGCCATCGGTGACGGCCAAGGCGTAGGTGACGGGATGAACGACGATGGTTTCCACGGCGACTTTTTCAGCGATGCGCTGGGTGAGACAGCCGAGGCCATCGGGTGAACCATCGGGCATGGGGAGGCCGAGCACTTCACCTACTTCGAAAGCTTCCTTCTCGTTCAGGCCGAGGATGACTTTGAACTTGGTGTTGAACTGGTGGACGAGCTCCAGCGCGTGGAGCAGGTCTTCGCGTGTGCGTTTGGCGGGGTCGGCGAGATCGAAGAACATCCAGCGGCGCTCGCCCGTCAAGGTGGGGACAATCTCGGCGAGCATGCGTTCCCAGATGGCGCTCATGTGCGGCAGCATGGTCCAATTCACGAAAGCTATGAACGTGGATTGCAACACCTGGTTGCGGACATTCTCAGCACCCGCGCGGGCGTTCAGGTTTTCCCAGTTCACCTCGGCGAGAGGATACATTTTGCCGAGCATGAGCTTGCCGTCCTCGAACTCGAGCGCATCCGTGTGGCCGGGTTCGCTGATGGAGATGACCTTGGCGCGCTGGGCGAACTCACTGAAAACGGGATGAAGGTTTGGGAAACCCAGACTGCCGACGTAAGTGGTGTTCAAGCCGAAGGAGGCGAGGGCGTTAGCCATGATGGGGCCATTGCCACCCAGCTTCGTGCGGCGGGTGACCAGCTCGATGTTCGTGCTGCGGCCAGCAGCGCCGGAGATGCGCTCGCCCAGACTGGCGATGGTGGGCATGCGCTGGTAGTTGGCGACGTCCTGGCGTTTGTCCACCACATCGAGGATCTCATCGACGAAACCGTCGAGGCCGACGAAGGCGGTGAGCTGGGGGACACGGCTGGCTTCAAGACGGAGAGCGGCGGCCGTGCGCGCACGCAGTCCGGGTGTGTTCTCAGGTGTCATGGCGGTATCTCCAGCACAGCCACCAGCGAGGCGACCGTGCACTAATCCATCTGAATGCCGGCGACCTGCAGCACACGCTCCAGGTCGTCGTCATTGAAAAAGCGGATCTCCACCGAGCCCTTGCCCGCCTTGTATTTCAGGGCCACGCGCGTGCCGAAACGCTCCTGCAGCTTGCGCTCGAGGTCGGCCACATGGGCGTCTTTCGGGGGAGTTTTCTTGGTGCTGTGCCGGACGCCTTCGGAGGCGCTGGATTTGCCCAGCATGCCGGCGACCATCTCTTCCGTTTCGCGGACGCTCAGGCCGTCTTTGATGATGCGCTCGGCGGCGAGCTTTTGCTCGGCTTCGATGACGAGGCCGAGGATGACCTTGGCGTGACCGACGGAAAGCTGGCCGTGCCGGAGATAGTCTTGGAGCTCAGGCGCGAGCTTCAGCAGACGGAGCGCATTGGCCACGGCGGCGCGGCTCTTGCCGACTTTCGTGGAGACCTGTTCCTGCGTGAGGCCGAACTGGCCGAGCAATTGATTGTAGCCGAGCGCTTCCTCGATGGCGTTCAGGTTCTCGCGCTGAAGATTCTCGATGAGGGCGAGCTCGATGAGTTGTTCATCGGTGGCTTCGCGGACGATGACGGGGACTTCGCTCAGGCCGACGACCTGGGCGGCGCGCCAGCGGCGTTCACCGGCGATGAGTTCGTAGCCATCGGCACTCTTGCGGACGAGCAGGGGCTGGACGATGCCTTGCTCCTTGATGGAGGCGGCGAGGTCCTGGATGGCTTCGGGGGCGAAATCTTTGCGCGGCTGGAAAGCGCAGGGGTGGATCTCACTCAAGGCCACCTTGCGGATGACTTCACCGGTGGGTAGCACAGGTGCTGCCGGGGTGACGGGAGCAGGCGTGACGGGTGCCGCCGGGGCAGCAGCAGGGGAAGCAGGCGCGGGCTTCGCCGCACCGGCTCCACCCAGCAACGCACCCAAACCCCGACCTAAAACTGGTTTCACCATGAGAGGAGAGTGGGGAACAGGGCGGGGGTTGTCAATTTTTCGGGTGGGGATTTGTTAGAGGGAAACATCGAACATCCAACACTGAACTCTGAACATCGAAGGAGGGGGAGCCGAAGTGTGAAGTTGACGGGACAGATTGAAAAGTCAAACAAAGCGGGCTTTCATCGGTTGTTGCTCTTCCTTACATTCCGGGCGTGAGCAAAAAGAGCGCGAAGATAGCAGCGATGATCGAGACGTGGCAGGGGCAGGCTTTGGATGCCCACTACATCGGTTTTTTCGAGTGCTTCAATCGCCAGCTCTTTTACGAGGCCCATGATGTCTTGGAAGATCTGTGGCTTAAGGATCGTAAGAGCCCCAATTACGCTTATTACAAGGGACTCATCCAGTTAGCCGGGGCGTTTGTGCATCTGCAGAAGGAGCGGCTCAAGCCATCAGCCGCCCTTTTCCGGTTGGCCCGCAATAACCTAAAGCAGTACCCAGTGCGCCATGAACATTTCAACGTGGCGGTGGCGCAGGACCTGATCAGCCGCTGGTTGGGGGAGTTGGAAGCCAATGATTACACACGGAACCCCTTGCATACGTGGGAGAAGCCGGTGCTGAAGGTGGAGGGTTGAAGCGAGTCTTTCCGGAGGGGGCGGATCAGGCCATTTTTCAAGTCAGTTCTGCTTGCCTCACAGCGACATCAGCGTATGGTGTCAATCATCGGGTGGCGATTGGTTGACGCAAAATTCAACCATAACAGCCGCTTGGAACTAAGAAGCATGACCACTGCCTTACGCCACGACTGGACGCGGGAAGAGATCCGCGCGATTCACGATATGCCCTTGCTCGACCTCGTGTTCCGTGCGGCCGCAGTGCATCGCGAACAGCCTGACCCGAGCGAAGTGCAGGTGTGCAAGCTTATCTCCATCAAGACAGGTGCGTGCCCGGAGGATTGCTCGTATTGCTCCCAGTCATCGCGTTACCAGACGGGCATCGAACGGCAGGAGTTGATGGACAAATGCGCCGTGCTGGACATCGCCAAGCGCGCGAAGGAAAGCGGTGTGAGCCGCGTGTGTATGGGCGCGGCCTGGCGTTCGGCTAAGGATAACGAGCAGTTCGATAAAGTTTTGGAGATGGTCCGCGAAGTGACGGACATGGGCGTGGAAGTGTGCTGCACCTTGGGCATGCTCAATGAATCGCAGGCCAAACGCCTCGAAGAAGCCGGACTCTACGCCTACAATCACAATCTCGATACCTCGGCCTCGCATTACAAATCCGTCATCACGACGCGCACTTATGAAGATCGCTTGAACACGTTGGAAAACGTGCGCAAGACGAGCGTAACGCTGTGCACGGGCGGCATCCTTGGCCTGGGTGAGACGATCGCGGATCGTGTGGACCTGCTCCACACGTTGAGTCACATGGAGCCGCATCCGGAGTCGGTGCCGGTGAATATTCTTTCCAAAGTGCCGGGCACGCCGATGGCGGAGGCACCGGATGTGCCGTTCACGGAAACGCTGCGGATGATCGCCACGGCGCGCATTTTGATGCCGCGCAGCATGGTGCGGCTCTCCGCCGGACGCGCAAAACTTTCGGTGTCTGAACAGGCATTCTGTTTCCTGGCGGGCGCGAATTCTATCTTCTCTTCGGAGACCAAGAGCATGCTGACTTCCGCAGTGCCTTCGCCGGATTACGACGAAGACAAGGCGATGCTGGAATTGCTGGGTCTGGCCATGCGCCCGCCGTTCAAGGGCGACAAGCATCCGCTCGGGTGCAAAGGAGCCAAAGAAGGCGGATGCGACGATCATGAGCACACGCGCGAGCACGAAGAAGTGTGCGTGAAGTAGGCTTTTCGTTTAGTTGTTTCCAGCGTCTCACCCCGTCCCTCTCCTGCCGAAGTTCGGCTTCTTACAAGGGGGGCGGGTGTGGAGCGTCACTGTGATTTCCTTGTCCGTTGACAATTTGAGGCAGGGCTTGGATGAGCCCAAGACGGCCGCCGAATGAATTGGTGCGGGTTGAAAAACAGCGGCGGGCTGATGCGCTTCAGGAGTGGTGGAACACGGCGAACGTCCCACGGTCAGTTTTCAAAAGCCGAATTGGGAGAGGTTTTCAACCAAATGGGTTGGAAAATTGCGATGAGGAATCGACGCTTCAAGCCCCGATCCCCGGCATGTAGCAGGCCACATCGCGTGGACCCGGATCTGTCGGTACGGGGCGAGAAGCGGAGGCAAACTTCCGCGTGGCAAAGTTGTCGGCCAGGATGACAGGGTAAGTTTTCGTACTGGTGGCTCAGGTGAGGTTCAGGCGTTGGATGGCGAGATGGCGGGCTTGTTCGACGAGGGGGAGGTCGTGGCCGAGGTGAGCGAAGCGGAAGGGGGGCAGGCCGCTTTGGGCGCGGCCAAGGAGATCACCAGGGCCACGGAGTTCCAGGTCGGCTTCGGCGATGCGGAAGCCGTCGATGGTTTCTTCCATCACTTTCATGCGCTGCTTGGCTTCGTCGGTCTTGATGTTGGCGAGGAGGATGCAGTGGGAATCGTGCTGGCCGCGACCGATGCGACCGCGCAATTGGTGCAATTGAGCGAGGCCGAACTGTTCGGCGTTTTCAATGACCATAACGGTGGCATTGGGAACGTCCACGCCGACTTCGATGACGCTGGTGGCGACGAGACATTGCAACTTGTTGTCGCGGAAATCGGTCATCACGCGGTCTTTTTCCTCGACGGAGAGTCGGCCGTGCAGGAGGCCGGTTTTGAAAGGGGCGAGGGACAAAGCCAGTTTGTGGAATTCACCTTTCACTGCTTTCACATCCTTGTCGGTGTCATCTTCCTCCACGCGGGGATAGACGATATAGGCTTGGCGGCCTTCGGTGAGTTTCTCGATAATGAAAGCGAGCACTTGCTTGAGTTTGTCCGGTGTGCGGACGTAAGTGCGGATGCGACCACGATTGCCGGGCATTTGATCAATGACGGAGACATCCAGGTCACCGTAGAGCGTGAGGCCCAAGGTGCGCGGGATGGGGGTGGCGGTCATGACGAGCAGGTGCGGATACGCGCCCTTGCGCACGAGGGATTCGCGCTGGGAGACGCCGAACTTGTGTTGCTCATCGATGACGACGAGACCGATCATCTTCAGGCGAAAGGCATCCTGCACGAGTGCGTGTGTGCCGATGACGAGGCAGGGGCGGTCGTGGGAAAAAAAGGTCTTGCGACTGCCGGATTGGAACTCGACGGGGATCTGGAGCGGCTCAAACCAACGCTTGAAATTCCGGCAGTGTTGTTCGGCCAAAATCTCGGTAGGTGCCATCAGGAGGACGGTGTAGCCGCTCTCGATGGTCATCAACGTGGCGCAGGCGGCGACAGCGGTTTTGCCGGCGCCGACGTCACCTTGCAGGAGGCGACGCATGGGATGTTCGCCACCGAGGTCGTGGCGGATCTCACGCAGGACTTTGGTCTGGCCCTCAGTGAGCTTGAAGCCGAGCTTGGCGAGGAAAGGTTTGATGAGGCGGTTGTCGCCGGCGCAGGGCAGGGCGACGGCGTTCAGTTCCAAACGGCGACGGCGGCTCTGGATCTCCTGCTGCAAGGCGATGAGTTCATTCAGGGCAAGCCGCTTGCGGGCGATCTCGGTGTCTTCCCGCTCTTCCGGGAAGTGGAGCATGTGCAGGGCGTTGCTGAACTCGGGGTAGCCGGCCTTGGCCGCTTCCGGGAAAGGTTCGGTGAGGAGCGATTCGTATTGTTCCAGCGTCCGCCAGATCAGGGAGCGAAGCCAGCGTTGCGGCAAGCCTTCGGTGAGCGGATAGATGGGGACAATGCGGTTCAGGTGGATGGAGACTTCTTCGCCGGGGTCGATGACTTCCGTCTCCGGATGATCCATGGTGCGCGGCTTGAGTGAGTTCGGTTTGCCATAGACCATGACGTCGTCACCATTGCGAAAGTAATTCTCCATGAAGGGGAGATTCCACCAGCGGCAATGGAGCCGGGCGGAGCCGTCATCGATGACAAGTTCGAAGACGGACTTGCGGCCTTTGGCGAAGGTGTTCAGGCCCATCGCGACGACTTTGCCGCGAACTGTGGCGGGGGCGTCGAGCGTAAGATCGAAGATGGACAGAAAATGGCGCCGGTCCTCGTAGCGGCGGGGGCGATGGAAGAGCAGGTCCTCCACGCTGTAGAGGCCGAGGCGATGCAATTGCCCGGCGCGCTCCTGGCCAACCCCATACAGGGTTTTGACCAAGGATTTCAGATTGAGCGGCGCTTCCGGCATGAGGAGAGGTTTAGCGGGTCTGAAGAAGGAGACCAAGAGAGAAACGGTGCGTGAGAAAGCGGATGGTGTAGGGAGAGTGATGTAATGGGATGTTCTGCAAACGGATACACGGGCGGCCGTCCGTTTATTGTCCGGTAAATGGCCTTGGCAGGGGGCTGGGGTTTTGGTTAGCTCCCGGCCTGAATGAGAAAGCTCCTGTGGCTGGTTTTGACGGTTTTGGCATTGGGCGTGATCCAACAAGGTCGCGCGGCTGAATCCGCCGAGCCCAATTGGGAATTTGAATCGCTGACGGATAAAGGTGAATTCATCTATGATTTTGCCAATGGTATCGCGTCCACGGACAAGGGCGGACGCGTGCGTCGCGGACCCACAGTGTTGACGGCAAACCGCTTGACCATCAACCAGAAGACAGGCTGGGCAACGGCGGAAGGCACGGTGGCTCTGGAGCATGAAGGGGCCATGTGGAAGGGGGAAAAGATCGAGTACAACTTCCAGACCAAGCAGATGAAGGCGGAAGAGTTCCGCACCGGCTACAACCCTTTTTTCGCGAGTGGCTTTGCCTTGGCCGGGGATGGCACCAATGAGGTTTACACTGCTTACTATGGGACATTGACCACGGACGATGTCGCGGACCCCGGCTACAAGATCAAAGCCAAGTCCTTAACCATCGTGCCGGGCAAGTATATCGAAGCCAAGAGTGCGACGGTTTATTTGGGCGATGTGCCGGTCTTCTACTGGCCATACTACAAGCGGCACCTGGACCGGCATCCGAACAACATCGTGCTTACGCCCGGCTTTCGCAGTCTGGATGGTCCCTATCTGCTGACCACGTATAACTGGTATGGGAACACCAACCTAGACGGCTCGGTGCATGTAGATTACCGGCAGAAGCGCGGCGTGGGTGGTGGTCCGGACTTCAAGTTCAACTTGGGCAAGTTCGGCATGGGTGAGTTCAAATATTACGCGACCCGGGATGAAGATCCCCGCCTTAATGCGGTCAACCAGCCGTTGAGCGATTTTCGCGACCGGATCTCTTTCAGCCATCGGGTGAACATCCGCTCGAACTTCTTTGCGCAGGCGTCCGTGCGTTACCAGAGCGACGAATTCATCATCCGCGATTTCTTCGAGACGGAGTATGAGCGGAACATCCAGCCGATAACCTTCCTGGAGAGCGCTTACTTCTGGCGGAACTTCAGCCTGAATGCTTACGCGCAGCCGCAGGTTAATGATTTCTTTGATACGGTGGAGCGTCTGCCGGACATCAAACTTACAGGTTTGCGCCAGCAACTGGGTGTCTCACCGATCTATTACGAGAGCGAAAGTTCAGCGGGCTATTACCGACGCCAGTTCGGTCACAATCTCTTCCCAGAATTCGCCGCTTCACGGGCAGACACTTATCATCAACTTACACTTCCTCAGACGTTTTTCGGCTGGTTGAATTTCACACCCCGTGTCGGTGGCCGGTTCACGCACTACAGCGAGACCGAGGGATTGGGGACAACCCTGACGGAGGAGAACCGGACGGTGTTCAACACCGGTGCGGAAGTCTCCTTCAAGGTGTCGCGGTTGTGGAAGGAAACGCAGAACAAGTTCTTTCAGGTGGATGGCTTGCGGCACATCCTGGAGCCTTCCATCAATTACGTCTATGTGCCGACACCGAATGTTGAGCCGCGTGACCTGCCGCAGTTTGACTATCTGTCGCCGAGCTTTGAGCTGACGCCAATCGAGTTCCCGGACTTCAACTCCATCGATGCCATCGACGCGCAGAATGTCTTCCGTTTTGGTATGCGGAACAAATTGCAGACCAAACGCGATGGTCAGCTCGAGAACTTGGTGAACTGGGCGGTTTTCACAGACTGGCGGCTGAATCCGCGGGCCGGACAGGGAACGTATGCGGATCTGTTCTCAGACATGGACCTGAAGCCGCGCAACTGGCTGGTGCTGAATTCCGAACTGCGCTACTCGCTCGATAACGGCTGGTTCCGGCAGGCGTATCATACGGCCACTTTCAAGCCCGGCAGCCGCTGGAGCCTGAGCCTAGGCCATCGTTACCTGCGGGATGATCCGGCTTTGCTCGGGCCGAACAGTGGCCACAATCTGTTGAGCAGTGTCTTCTACTATCGCGTGAATGAAAATTGGGCGGCCCGTATCTCGCATCACTTTGAAGCGCGTGATGGCCAGCTCGAGGAGCAATACTATACATTGTATCGCGATATGCGCAGCTGGACTTCTGCCATCACCTTCCGTGTGCGGCAAGGCCGGTTTGGCCAGGAGGATGATTACACCATCGCAATCACCTTCTCACTTAAGGCGTTTCCACGTTTTGGTTTGGGCAGCGATGACGTGACTCCTTCGTATCTTATCGGCGGCTAAGCGAGCAAAGGGGAGAAGCCGGCTGAGGAATATGCGGTTCGTGTCGCATAGGTTCCGCTTGGCAGCGCTCCGCAGCGCGATGTAGCCTTCTGTCTGTGATTCCATTCCTGCAAATTTTAGGAGCTTCCATGCGCTGCCTTATCTTTTTTGCAGCATTTCTGACGGTAGCGGAGCCAATCATTGCGACGGTTCATGAGGTGGGGCCGGGTAAAGTGTTGACTGAAGTTGAGCAGGTGCCGTGGGAATCCTTGATGCCGGGTGACATTGTGAAGATCCATTGGCGGCCTGAACCTTATCGCAGCAAATGGGTGATCTGCAGCCAAGGGGAAAAGGACAAACCCATCACGGTGCAAGGTGTGCCGGGTGCTCAAGGCCAATTGCCCGTGATCGATGGCCGTGATGCGGTTACGCGGAAGGAGCTGAACTTCTGGGGTGAGGCGCGCGCGGTGATCAAGATCGGTGGCGCGAACCGACCTTTGGACACAATGCCAAAGCATATCATCGTGGAGCATCTGGAAGTGCGGAGCGCCCGTCCGCCTTATCAGTTCACCGGTCGCAACGGCAAGATGACCTATGCCAAGAACGCTTCCTCAATTTTCATCGAAAAGGGCGAACACATCACTGTCCGTAATTGCGTGACCCGGGACAGTGGCAACGGTTTCTTCACGAGTTTCCAGTCGAAAGAGATTCTGGTGGAGAAATGCTACATCTATGACAACGGCATTGAGGGAAGCATCCTGGAGCATAACAGTTACACGGCATCACAAGGCATCACTTTTCAGTTCAATCGCTACGGACCATTGCGCACCGGTTGTCTGGGCAACAACCTGAAAGACCGCTCTGCTGGCACTGTGGTACGTCATAATTGGTTAGAGGGAGGAAACCGTCAATTGGACCTCGTGGAAGCCATGGACAGCGAGATTTTGCGGAATGATCCGCGCTATCACACGACTTGGGTGTATGGTAACGTGTTGCTGGAGCGGGAAGGGGATGGCAACAGCCAGATCGTTCATTATGGCGGAGATATGGGAAAGACCTCCTGGTATCGCCAAGGCACACTTTACTTCTACAACAATACCGTCGTCTCCTCGCGGACCGATCAAACGCTGCTCTTCCGGCTCTCCTCCGGCGAAGAACGGGTGGATGCCCGGAACAATATTGTATATGTGACCGGCAGCGGCAAAAGCCTGTCGATACTCGATGGCCAGGGGCGCGTGGCTTTGCAGAATTGCTGGTTCAAGACGGGCTGGGCCAACGCGCGCGGATTGCTCAAAGGCGAGATCACCGGCCGTGAATCATGCCTGAGCGGTAATGAACCGGGATTTATAAACCTGACGCGGCAGGATTTCCGATTGAAGGCGGAATCGCCCGTCGCCAAAGGCGGAGTGCCTTGGCCCAAAGGATCGCATGAATTCACCAGGCAGTATGCTCCGCATCAGCAGATGAGAGAGTTCACGGTCAAAGAAAGCTGGTTTATCGGGGCTCTGTCTGGCGCAGAGTAGGAAAACCGGGTGACTTTCCCGTCATCCGGCTTAAGCTCGGCTGAAAGTTTGCTCAGCGCACAAACTCCAGTTCCGGCGCTTTCGGGATCAAACCCATCTTATGCGCGCGGGTGAGGAAGCGGCGGATGGATTCGCGGCCTTTATCACCGTAGTCGAGCGTCCAGTGGTTCACGTACATGCCCACGAATTTGTCCGCGAGGTCTTTGCCCATGTCGCGAGCATACTGGAGAGCGTGCTGCACGGCTTCCGAGCGGTGATCGAGACTATATTGGATGCTTTGGGTGAGAATGTTCGAGATAGTCGAGCGGATTTCCGGGGCGAAGCGTTTGTGGATCACGTTACCACCAAGGGGCAGAGGCAGGCCGTCGTTTTCCTTGCCCCACCAGACGCCGAGATCTTCGCAGACAACCAAGCCTTCATTGGCATAGGTCAATTGGCCTTCATGGATGATGAGACCGACATCCGCTTGCCCTGAGCGCACGGCCTGGAAAATCTGGTCGAACGGGACAACGATGTAGTTGAAATCTTTGCCTGGCTTGCCGAGCCAGAGCTGCAGCGCCAGAAAAGCGCTGGTCATGGTTCCAGGGACAGCGATCTTCAGTCTGGCGATCTCATCGCGGCTGTAATGTTTCTTGGCCACGAGCATCGGGCCGTAACCATCACCCATGCTGGCGCCGCTGGGGAGCAGGGCGTATTGGTCACAGACGTAGGCGTAGGCATGAATGCTGATGGCCGAGATATCCAGTTCGCCCCGGGTGGCGCGTTCGTTCAGGGTCTGGATATCCTGCAAGATATGCTCAAACTGAAAGCCGTGGCTGTCGATCAAGTCCTTCGCCAGGGCGTAGAACATGAAGGCGTCATCCGGGTCTGGCGAATGGCCGAGTGTCAAACTGCGTTTTTCCATAAAGTGGATAGATTCTTGAACAGGTTGGGCCATTGTCGAATCAAAAGTCATCAAATGGTCATGATCAGATGGTACAAACAGCTTGGAATCAGTGGTTTTCGCTCGCCACTGAGGGGTGAAATTTGTCAGTCTGGCGAAAGCGATTAACACCATGTGGCAGTACATAGCGAAACGCATCTTGCATCTTATCCCCATCCTCTTCGGGGTTTCGCTGCTGACGTTCATGCTCATGTGGATGACGCCGGGCAATTTCTTCGATCATCTGAAGCAGAATCCGCAGGTTTCTCCGGAGAAAATCGCTGAGTTGGAAGCCAAATGGCAATTGGACAAGCCTTTTTACGTGGCTTACTTCTACTGGCTGAAAAATGTCATTTTGGAAGGGGATTTGGGTTATTCCATGGCCTACAAGATGGATGCGAGTGAGCTGATCGCCTCACGGCTGTGGAATACCTTCCTGCTTTCTTTTTTCGCCATGGCGCTGGCCTGGATGGTGGCTATCCCTATGGGTATCTGGGCAGCAGTTAAGAAGGATTCAATAGCGGACAAATCATGTTCTTTCATCGCTTTCGTCGGATTGTCCATCCCGGAAGTGCTCTTGGCTCTGCTCGCGTTGATGTATGCGGCGAGCAGCCAGGACTTCCCGGTGGGTGGCTCGCAAAGCCCGATGTATGACCTGATGGAACCCGGTGAAAAGTTCCGCAACCGGGTCCACCACTTGATTCTCCCGACACTTGTGCTCGCGGCCAGTTCACTCGCCGGCATCATGCGTTATATGCGGTCCAATCTGTTGGACACATTGCGCGCCGAGTTTGTGACCACCGCCCGCGCCAAGGGCATGTCTGAAGGGTGGGTGGTCTATAAGCATGCGTTGCGCAATGCGATCAATCCGTTGCTGACCATCTTTGGTTATTCGCTGGCGGGTCTGCTGAGCGGAGCGTTCATCGTGGAAAATGTGATGGCCTGGCCGGGATTGGGGAGGTTGACGATCGAAGCCATCACCTCGAAGGATTATCAACTGGTGGTGGCGACCGTTGTCATGGCCACTGGGTTGCTGGTGATCGGCAATTTCATAGCCGATCTGTTGCTGGCTTGGAGTGATCCGCGCATCCGATTGAAATAAGCATGGCCACCTCCACCGCCAATCCCGTTGCTGTCACTGATGATATCGTGAATCTGTCGCCATGGCAGATCATGTGGCGGCGGTTGAAACAGCGGAAGCTGGCCATGACAGGTGGGATCATCTTGATCTTCCTCTATGTGGTCGCGGCTTTGGCGGGGTTCATCGCTCCGTATGGTTATGAACGTCAGGACCGGGATCGTTTTTTCCATCCGCCGACGGTGATCAGTTTTGATGGCATCCGCCCGGTCATGGCCAAGTACCAGATGACCGAGCCGGGCAGCTTCAAGTATCAACCATCACCAGATGAGCGAAAGCCGATCCGTTTCTTTGTGACAGGGGAGAAATATAATTTCCTGGGATTGATCCCATCCCGAACCCATCTGTTCGGTACGGGAGATGATGCGTATCCGGTCTATCTGCTGGGTACAGACCAGTTCGGGCGTGATATCTTTTCCCGGATGCTTTACGGGGCGCAGATATCGCTCTCCATCGGTTTAATCGGCATCCTGCTCTCTTACAGCATCGGGGTATTTATCGGAGCGGCTTCAGGCTATTATGGGGGCAAAGTGGATACGCTCATCATGCGGATGTGTGAGTTGATCATGTCGATCCCCGGGCTGTATCTGATCTTGGCGCTACGGGCGACTTTCCCCTCAGATCTTAGTTCGGTGCAGATGTATCTGCTCATCGTGGTGATCTTCAGTTTTGTCGGCTGGGCGAGCACCGCACGAGTGATCCGGGGCATGGCGCTCTCATTGCGGGAACGGCAGTATGTGCTGGCAGCGCGGGCCTTGGGACAATCAGATATGCAGATCATCATCAAGCACATCATCCCCGGAACATTCTCCTATCTGATCGTGGGGGCGACCTTGAGCATCCCCTATTATATCCTCGGAGAAGTGGTGCTCAGCTATCTGACGGTGGGTATCCAGGAACCAGAAGCGAGCTGGGGAAACATGCTCAATGCCGCCCAGAATACCGAGTATCTGCGGAACTACCCCTGGCTGCTGGCGCCCGGCGCGGCGATTTTTATCACGGTTCTGGCTTTCAACTTCCTCGGTGATGGCTTAAGAGACGCCGTTGACACCAAGAGTGCATAGACCATGCCACTGCTCGAAATCAAAAATCTGAAGCTGGACTTCAAGCAAGGCGACAAGCTGCTGCGGGCGGTGGACGGCGTGTCGTTCAGCATGGAAGCGGGTGAGACAGTGTGCCTGGTAGGCGAGAGCGGTTGCGGCAAGAGCGTGACGGCTCTCTCCATCGCCAAACTGGTGCCTACGCCACCAGCCACATATCCCGAGGGCGAGATACTGCTCAACGGACGTGATGTGCTGAAGATGGGTAAAAGCGAGTTGCGTTCCATCCGGGGCGGAGTAGTCAGCTATATTTTTCAGGACCCCAGTGCTTCCCTGAATCCGGTCTTCCGAGTAGGCAACCAGATCAAGGAATCGTTGAAACTGCACCGTCCACAGGCGGCGACGGATGCGGAAGTGATCCGGTTGCTCAAGCTGGTGGGTATCCCTGCACCGGAATCGCGCATCAAAGATTATCCACACCAGATGTCCGGCGGCATGCAGCAAAGGGTGATGATCGCGATGGCGCTGGCTTCGGAGCCGAAATTGCTGGTGGCAGATGAGCCGACCACGGCGCTGGATGTGACCATCCAGGCCCAGATCATGGAGCTGCTGTTGGACCTGAAAAAGCGATTGGGCATGAGCATCCTGCTCATCACTCATAATTTGGGCATTGTCGGTGATATCGCCGACCGGCTGGCGGTGATGTATGCGGGGCAGGTGGTGGAGATGGCCCCGGCGAATCAGATGCTTAAGCGTCCGCTGCATCCTTATACGCGTTCACTGATGCATTCGGTGCCCAAGCTGGGGCATGAGCTGGAGCGTTTGAATGCCATCCCCGGCAATGTGCCGAGCATCGGTTTCATGCCTACGGGCTGCCGGTTTCATCCGCGTTGTCCGATGGCGAAAAGTGACTGTTCTCAAAAAGTGCCGGAACTGGTGGAAGTGGAGCCTGGGCATTGGGTGAGGTGCCCGTACTGGAGTCAATCGTGAGCTTGCTCGAAGTCAAAAATCTGAAGGTTCATTTTCCGGTCAAACACGGAATGTTCAGCCGTGTGAAGGCGCACGTGAAAGCGGTGGATGACGTGAGCTTGACGGTCGGTCCGGGAGAGACGGTGGGATTGGTCGGGGAGAGCGGTTGCGGCAAGACGACCTTGGGCCGGGCCATCATCCGGTTGATTGATCCCACAGCGGGCTGCGTGGTTTTTAACGGGGAAGACATCACGACTTTGTCCCAGAGCGAATTGCGCAGCCGGCGGCGGCAGTTCCAGATGATCTTTCAAGATCCGTATGGTTCGCTGAATCCGCGCATGACCATCGGCCAGATCATCGGCGAGGCCATCGATATCCATAAGCTGGCAGCCACGCCCGAAGCCCGGCGTGAGCGCATCTCCAGCTTGCTGAAAGATGTAGGCCTGGATGCGCGCTATGCGGACCGGTATCCGCATGAATTCAGCGGTGGTCAGCGCCAGCGTATCGGCATCGCCCGGGCCTTGGCGGTGGAGCCCAAGCTGATCGTCTGTGATGAACCGGTGAGTGCTTTGGACGTCTCTGTGCAGGCGCAGATCATCAACCTGCTGATGGACATCCAACGCGAGCACAAGCTCTCGTATCTTTTCATCGCGCACGATCTCGCGGTGGTGGAGCACATCAGTCATCGGGTGATGGTGATGTACCTGGGGCACGTGGTGGAGAGTGCGCCATCCAAGACGCTGTGCCGTAATCCGCAGCATCCTTACACGCAGGCTTTGATATCCGCAGTGCCGGAGGTGGACCCGGATTCCAAGCGTAAGCGCATCATTTTGCCGGGGGATGTGCCCTCACCGATCAACCCGCCTTCGGGGTGTCCTTTTCATCCGCGTTGTCCGATAGCGGAAGCCCGGTGCAAGGTGGAGGTGCCTGAGTTGCGTGAAATCCAACCGGGGCATTGGGCGGCGTGTCACTTGGCTGGAGGCGGTGGCGGTAAGGGAGCCAAGCCGGGCGGTCCAGCGGGTGCTTGAGTGGCTGTGTCGGCCTTGCCATTGGCGACGAAATTGGTTTTGCCCACTTTGCCATCAGCTTCAACCATCAGGGTATATTCCTCACCGATTTGCAAGGGAGTGGCGGGCACACCTGCCATGGCAGGCTTCATTCCGGGTATATTCCCCGCATAGCTGAATGCCTTTACCGGTGCAGATTTCGGGGTTCCTTCCATGGACCACACTGGTGGAGCTAACTCATTGGTAGCCAATGACTTTGAAAGATATACTTGGATGCTTGTCAGTTGGTATTTGGCGTTCAGACCGAAGGCTACCGGATAGGTGCCTTTCGTAGCCCCGGGCTGTAGCATGGGACGAATCTGCGTAATGATTTGAATATTCTTAGGGCGAAACCAGTCGGTGAAATAGACGGCATAAACCACGGCCAAGGCAATGGTCACTGTGCTGAGGATGATGGCCTTGAGGTTCATGTTCCTAATACCTGACGAACCATGACTGGAGAAAATTCGACAACAAGTAATGACGAGAAGAGAATTCAGGTGCAATTCGCTCCGGTCGCCCGGTTCTCTCCGGCGTTGAAATTCAAGAGCAGCCACCCGGTGCCGCCACCGGCACAGCTGCTCAAGCCTTGGATGCTGCCCGTCACTTTTACCAGTTCGCAACGCCGGGCTGGTGCGTTCACCTTGATCGAGTTGCTGGTTGTCATCGCCATCATCGCCATTCTGGCTGGAATGCTTTTACCCTCACTGGCTTCGGCGAAGCAGGCAGCACTGCGGATCAAATGCGTCAGCAATCTGCGTCAGGTGAACATGGCCTTGAAGATGTATGCGGATGACAACAAGGGACAGTTCACTCCCCGTCATGCGACGAACCGATGGACCTCGTTGTTGCTGAACGGGTATGTGGATACCCGGTTGCTCCGATGCCCTTCGGATGGGCCCAATCCGCTATCCGCTGGCACACCCGGATATACCACCAACCAGTTGCCGGCTGATTTTGCGGCGCGGAGTTACCTGATCAACGGGTGGAATGATTTTTTCCAGAGCACCCTGAGCACGAACGACTGGCAGCTTTATATGACAGCCGCCTATAAACATGGCATTCGTGAGGCTGCCATCCGCCAACCGCAGGAGACGATTGCGTTCGGCGAGAAAGAGACGGATTCACCGCACTTCTACATGGATTTCTACGAAGGGAATGGCAATGACATTGAGGAATCCGAACAGAGCCGGCACATGACTGGTGGTACGGTGAAGAACAAGCAGGGTGGTTCCAATTATGCAATGGTGGACGGGAGTGTCCAATACATGAAGTATGGAGCGGCACTTTCACCGGTGAATCAATGGGCGGTGATGGCCAGTTGGCGGACAAATGCGGCTGCGCTGGCTCCGTGATGGTGTTCAGTTTTTCTCGCTGAAAACTCCCAACACTTTGGCATCCCAAACAGCCTGAGTGGCCGAAGTTTGAACGGAGAACTCCAAAGCGCCATTGGGTTCCAGATTGCTGACCACGGCTGATACTTTCCCTGAAGTGGCTCCGGTATTGTCGATGGTATCAAATTCCACCCGAGCCTTCGCGATGGCCTTGGAGGTGCTATTTGAGATGGTGCCAGTCAGGTAAAAAGTCCGATATTCACCGGGTTCGAGCTTCCATGTGGTTACCTGCACTCCTTCCAGCGGGCCACCGGATTTGGTGCGGAACAGAAACATCACGCCCAACAGCAGATTGATGCCGATCAAGACGGCTGCGGCATAGATGATGTTCCATTTAGCTTTTTGTCCTTTGGCCACATCTTCAGGCGTCAAGGTGGACGGGGCAGGATACTCGTAGGCGGCAGCAGGATCTGCTGGTGGCGCTTTCAGGAGGACCAGTGTCTGGCAATGCGGACAGGGAATCGTTTGACCGGCATATTCCGCCGGGAACTCGATCTTGCCTGCACAATGGCTGCAGAGGATTTTATGAAAAGCTTGATCGCTCATCGTATCATTTCATTTGAACGACCATAGCTCCTGGATGCTGGCATGCCGGGTGAATTTGAAAATCACCCAGCCTAACACCACCACCAAAGCGATAAGGCAAAACTTCAGCAAACCGATGGTCCGTTCCCGCTTTTTGACGAGCCCGGCCAGTTCCTGATTCGAATGTTCCAGCCACTGATTGTCGGTGCCGCGCTGATATTCGTCTGCCATGGCGGCATGCTAGCACAGTCACAGCACCGATTTCCATGCCTTAAGCAGGCCGGCTAGCTCGGTCACTTCCTCCGGCTTCAGGTCAGGCAAAGGCGGGCGGCAGGGGCCACCGTTCAGGCCGATGAGGTCCATGGCGGATTTCATGGCGGAGACTTCGTAACCCTTGCGCCGGGCGCGGAAGGCGTAGAGCGGGATGACATACTTGCTCATCAACTCCGCCAGTTCTTCACGACGTCCTGCGGCAGCAGCCTCATGGAGCATGATGGAGAGCTTCGGCGAAATGGTCGCGATGCTGGAGGTGTAGGTGCGGATGCCGATGGAGTAATAGCCTGGCACAGCGTCATCACCGGCGCCACCGATCCAGAGCAGACGATCGCCAACGCGTTGTTGGATCATCTGATACTTGCGGATGTCACCCGTGCCATCTTTCCAGGCGATCAAGTTCGGAATGTCCTCCGCGAGCTGTTCGACGAACTTCGGACCCGGGTTCACCCAGTCACGGCTGTAAACGAGGAAGCCGAGCTTAGTGGCCTTGCCGATGGCTTTGTAATAGTCCGCGAGGGAAGCTTCATCCGCATGCGGGAAGTAAGGCGGCAGCGCGAGGATGCCATCCACGCCAGCGGCAGCCGATTGCTTGGTGAGTTGGAGGGCGATGGGATAGTTGAAGCCCACGCCGGTCAACACAGGCACGCGACCGTTCACTTCTTCCAAAGTCGCTTTCACCACTTCCAGATGTTCTTCAGGCGAGAGGGAATACATTTCACCCGTGCCAGCAGGCGCGACAACCGCCGCGACTTTGTGCTTCATGATGAAGCGGACATTCTTGCGGTGACCGGCGATGTCCAATCCCAGGTTCTTTTTGAACGGAGTCACCGGAAAGGAGATCACGCCGCTCGAGAGTTTCTCACGAAGTTCAGCAGGCTTAAGAGGCATACGATTTCTTAAAGGGTTAAAATTGATTACCAGCGGGGCAGTTGACGGGTCCACGTAGGGTCCACATGTTTGCGCATTTCGGCTTCATCATCGCGCTTGCGATACGGGCACTTTTTGTAGCGTTCCACGCCTCGGGCAAGGGCGTCGTAATCGAGTTCTATGCCAAGGCCGGGCTTGTCCGGGATCTTCACGCAGCCGTTCACGATCGGCACGCGGCCACCCACGACGATCTCGTCCTTCAATTGCGACCACGGATAGTGGGTATCGCATGCGTAGGTGAGATGTGGTGTAGCGGCGGCCACATGGGTCATCGCCAGCATGGAGATGCCGAGATGACTGTTCGAGTGCATCGAGAGGCCGATGCCGAAGGTCTTGGATATCTTCGCCAGGTGCTGTACCTGACGCATGCCACCCCAATAATGATGGTCGCAGAGAATGATCTGCACGGCATCATGCTTCACGGATTCAGGGATGTCTGCGAAGCTGGTCACGGCGACATTGCTAGCCAGCGGAGTATCCACGCCGGCAGCGAGGAGGCGCTTACGCACCTCACCCATGCCGGCAATGGAAGCCGTCGGATCTTCAAGATAGCCACCACGCCCCAGCTCTTCAGCCAGAGCCAAGCCGACTTTCACTGAGGTGTCCACCGACCAGGCGCAATTCGGATCGATGCGCAACGGCACTGTCGGGCCCAAGTCGCGATAGAGCGCTTTGATGGTCTCGATTTCCACTTCAGGCGGCAGCACGCCCGCCTTGAACTTGATGGAGCCAAAGCCGTATTGAGCGCGCATCTGACGCACTTGCTTCACGATGCCTTCCGGCGAGAGGGCTTCGCCATACTCGTCTTCGCGAGCGTCGTCGCCTTCGCCACCGCCGCCTTTGTGCTTATAGAAAGGATAGGCAGAGAAGGGGACTTCATCGCGCACGCGGCCGCCGATGAGGTCGCACACGGGCTGGCCTACGGTCTTGCCGATAAGGTCCAAGCAAGCTGTCTCTACTGCGGCAAAGGTACGAGCGGTAGCGTCCAACGGATTCTCACCGGGAACTAAATAAGTCTGCGAACGCTCCAAGCTGCTATCACTCTTTGGCTGACCTTCGATCATGGGGTTGAGGAAGCCCAGCAAACGATAGGGGTTCGCGCCGATGATCTGTGAGCGGATTTCTTCCAGCGCCTTGGCTGGAGCTTCGCCACCGTAAGTTTCGGCAACACCGGTGATGCCGTCATCACTCTTCAGTTCCAGGATGTTGCGGAGAGCATAGGGGGCGTGGAGTCCATAGGAACTGCGGATCGGCGGGTCGGCGATCGCGATCGAATGGACCTTCATTTCAACAATACGCATAAGCAAAAAATATCGGCTATTGGCTTAGGCTGGGCATCCACTGCCCTAGCAAGCACGTTGAGGCGGGCAGAATAAAGATGAGATGGAGTGAGTCAACAGCCTTTGACCGTCTTTAGCGCCGTCGGGACGCAGCCTGTTGGCGGCACCAACGGCAGGTTTTGCCAGTCAGGCTTCCCGCTGCTGCGCCGATCGGGGCTGGAAGCACCAGCAGAAACAGGACTGCCAAGGCCAGCAGAAGTGTCAGGGAGAACGCCATGCCTACCAGGCCGCTGAGCGGCCCGGAGAGCAGCAGTAAGGCGATCACAATCAGCCAGACTCGAGGAGTGTTCCGGAACCAGATCCGGAACTCTTCCCGCAAGGTCGGTTCTTGGGGTTCGCCATCCTGTTGCTGTTCCATAAATCAAAGCAGTTGTCCGATTTTTAGTCCCTCAGCCCTCGCACCTGGTTAGTGCGCCGGGCCTTGATGTTCTTGGATGTATTCCTGTTTCAAGCCGAGTTTCTCCGGGGCGTGCAGCACCAGCATCTTCATGCGGATGTCTGCCGGGATGTCCTTGGACGTAGCCTTGGAGATGACAATCATCAGGATGATCGCCAGCGGCACCGCCCAGATGGCCGGTTGCTCGCAGAGAATGCGAAGCAGAGGATTAGCCAGCCAGAATTCATTGAGTCCCTTGAACATGGCAAACATCTCACCCGTTTTACCCGGAGCCACTGCCAAGGCGCTGAAGCTAGTGAGGGAGATGGCGATCATGGCAGTGCAACCACCGATCAACATGCCAGCGGCAGCGCCTTTCATCGTCAGGCCGCGCCACCAAACGCTCATGAACAGGAGCGGGAAGTAGCTGGCGGCGGCGATGGCAAAGGCTTGGCCGACCATAAAGTTGATCTCCAACGGTTCCACGAAACAACCGAGGATGACCGCGACGCCACCAATCAGCACGGCGCAGTACTTGAACATCTTCATGCGCTCATCAGCCGAGGATTTTGGTCGCAGAATTCGGCCATAGACATCGTGGGCCAGAGCGCCGGTCATGGAAACCAAAAGACCGGAGAAGGTGGACATGAAGGCTGCAAATGCACCGGCGCAAGTGATGCCGCTGAGGATGGAGCCCATCACGCCATACTTGGCCGAGATGATCATGGGCAATTCCAAGACGATCTTGTCAGTGCCCTTGGAGCCGATGCCTTCATAGAGTTCAGGTAAAAGATTTCGGCCCATGGCCCCGAACACTGGCGGGAACACGTAGAAGACGCCGATAAGGATCATCACCCACATGGTCGTCTTCTTCGCCGCAACCCCGTCTGGATTGGTGTAGAAACGGACCAGAATGTGCGGCAACCCGGCGGTGCCGCAAACGATGGCGATGATGAGAGAATATGTGTAGAGGAGGGAGAAGGGTTTCTGGTTCTTCTCCAGATAAGCTTTCTTCTCTTCTTCGGGCATCTTGGCGGCAGTAGCTTTGACCGCCTTGGACGTCAGCGGACCAAAGGGGGAAATCCATTCGCTGTCCGCTGGTGCTTTGGCTGGAAGTGTTTTGCGTTCAGCCTCGGTGATGAAAGGTACGATGGCGTTGGTCGTTGCTCCCTTATTCTGATACAGCGCGCCGGGCGGCATTTGAGCAATATCATTGCTGCCGATGTGTCGGCCGTAGTGTCCGTAAACCGCCATGAGCACAAAGATTGGCACGGAGATGGCGAACATCTTGGCCCAATATTGGAAGGCTTGCACGAGTGTGATGCCCTTCATGCCACCCAAGGCCACGTTCAGGGTGATTACTGCACCGACGACGGCCACGCCAACCCAGTAGGGCAGGCCGGGGAAGATGTAAGAGAGCGTTACGCCAGCGCCCTTCATCTGCGGCATCGTGTAGAAGAAGCCGATGAAGAGCACGAACACCACGGCGATCTTACGGAACAGCGGAGAATCAAACCTGCCTTCCGCAAAGTCGGGAATCGTGTAGGCGCCGAAGCGACGCAATGGTCCGGCTATGAACAGCAGCAAGAACAGATAGCCGCACGCATAACACACCGGATACCACAACGCATCATAGCCCGAGGACATCACCATGCCCGCGATACCCATGAAGCTGGCCGCGCTGAGGTATTCACCTGAGATGGCGGAGGCATTCCAGCCCACGCTGACAGAACGACCAGCGACGAAGAAGTCAGAAGCTGTCTTGGAAGTCTTGGCTGAGCGGAAACCCATCCAGATGGTTACGGCGACCGTGATGGCGCTGAACGCGAGAATCCACGGATCGACGGCGGCAAGAAAGAAGGGGAACATTATTTCTCGTCTCCTTTCACACTTTTCACTTCCTCTTCTTCAAGCGCCATCGACCGCTTGATGAAGTAAAAGGAGATGACCCACACGTAAGGGAAGAAGGCGATGCCGAGAATGAACCAGCTCAGCGTGAAGCCGAAGATACGCTTGGCCATGAACTCGGGCGCGAAATAGTTCAGGAGCGGCAAACCGAGCAGCGCGATCATGAACGTCGCCGCGCAGGCGATGGACAATTTCAACTGTTTACGCATCAGCTCGTGCAGGAACGACTCGCTGTGCATATCAAATTTTTCACTAGGCTTTTCGCCAGACGGGGATGACATGGCCAGCGTTTTACCCAATTTGCCCTAGGGAGGGCAACGGTGGAGTTGGTGAGATTCGAGAAAACCGTTAAAAGGGTTAAATAGTTAAATGATTGCATCATGCTCCGTTTCAACGGTTTTAGCGATTCAACGGTTTCAATCATTCCCAACAAATAACCCCTTTTCAGCCGCCTCCGGCTCGCTTACCTTACCGCGCTCTAGTTTTACGGTTGTATTTATGCCGAGTGTGTTCATCAAGACTTACGGTTGCCAGATGAACGAGCGGGACAGCGAAGCAGTCGCAGCCCAGCTCGTGGCGAAGGGCTATACCTTGGCCCCCTCCGAATCCGTGGCGGATGTCATTTTGCTGAACACCTGCAGCGTGCGCGATCAAGCAGAGCAAAAGGCCATCGGCAAGATGCACAACGTCGTGGCCGAGACGCGCCGTCGGAATGCGAATGTGGTGCTCGGCTTCATGGGGTGTATGGCGCAAAGCCGCGGCAAGGAACTCATCGACCGCCTGCCTGATGTGGACCTCGTGCTGGGCACCCAAAAGTTTCATCGTGCCGCTGAATATATCGATGATCTGTTGGCGGGTCGCCGGGAGAAGGTCGTGGATAGGGAAGCAGAGAAGGGCAGTGAGGCGACCATCCGCGAGCATATCCTGGCGGGGAATACGGATGACAAGCAGGTGATGTCTTTCGTGAGCATCATGCAGGGCTGCAACCAATACTGCACCTTCTGCATCGTGCCTTACACACGCGGCATGGAGCGCAGCCGGACGATCCCGGACATCGTCGCCGAGTGCCGTGAACTCGTGGCTCGTGGTGCGAAGGAAATCACATTGCTCGGGCAGATCGTGACGAGCTATGGCAAGCGCGATTATCCGGTGAAGGACGGCAAGAGCGCTTTCGTGCAGCTCATCGAGGCGGTACATGAGATCGAAGGACTGGATCGCATCCGCTTCACCTCACCGCATCCAAAAGGGTATGGTGATGACTTGGTCGAAGCTTATGGCCGTCTGCCCAAGCTGGTGGAGAGTGCGCATATTCCTTTGCAGAGCGGCAGTGACCGCGTGCTGAAGCTGATGCATCGGGGCTATACCCGCGAGCGCTTCCTGACCATCTTGAAGAAGTTGCGCAAAGTTAATCCTGAGATGGGTATCACCACGGACATCATCGTGGGTTTTCCGGGTGAGACGGAAGAGGATTTCCAGGAGACGATGTCAGCCGTCCGCGAGGCGCAGTTCGATAACGCCTATTGCTTCAAGTATTCCCAGCGCAAGGACACGCCCGCAGCGGCGATGCCGGATCAGTTATCTGAGGATGTCATCGAGGGTCGTCACGCGCGGTTGCTGAACTTGGTGAATGAGATCGGTGCGGCGCGCTACGCGGAGTATGTCGGGCGCACGGAGCAGATCCTGGTGCTTGGGCCGAGCCGTCGCAATGCCGCCACTTTGGAAGGACGCACGCGGAACAACCGCATTGTGATTTTCGAGGGGGACCAGCGCCATATCGGCCAGCTTATGGATGTTAAGATCGAGCGCAGCGGCCTGTTCACGCTTTACGGCAACCCTGCCATCATCAATCTGGACGAATAAGGGATGAAACTTTCCACACTGTCGATTCTGTTGGGCGTTGGAATGGCCTTGCCGCAGATCTATGCCTTGGCGAACCCCAAAGGCTTCACGGCTAGTGCCCGCGCTTTCCCGCGCTCCATCATGTGGGGTTATCTGCTTATGGCGTTGGCCACGGGCTGGTTCCTCTACAATGTGAACGCGGAGGAGATCGCGGACTTCGCGACCATCAAACGCGGTCTGATGTTTGCCTTCGGAGCCATTGGCATCGGCACTTGCCTCTATGTCTCAGATTTTCTCGCCATCCGTGGTTTGGCCATTCTCATGATGCTGCTGGCCAAGACGATCGTGGATACCGCCCGCTGGCACGAGTCCGACTGGCGTCTGGTCCTGATTTCTTGGGCATACTTGATGGTGCTGGGTGGCATGTGGCTCACCATCTCCCCTTGGCGCGCGCGTGATTTGATCCAATGGGGCACCGCGACGGAATCACGGCTGAAGATGCTGAGCGGTATCCGGCTGGCTTTCGCCCTCCTGCTCGTGGTGCTTGGTGTGGTGGTGTTCAAGTAGGTGCTGACCCATGCCGCGCAATCAGATACTCGTCATTCGTGGTGGTGCGATCGGCGATTTCATCGTCACCTTGCCGGTATTCGCCTCCTTGCGGGAAATGTTTCCCGAGGCGCGATTGGAAACAGTGGCTTACTCCGGTGTGGCGCAGCTTGCTTTGGAGGGTGGCTTGGTGCATGGCTACCGTTCTATCGAGAGCCGTCAGTTTGCCGGTTTCTTCGCAGGGAAGGGTGATCTGGACAAGGACTGGTCCACGTACTTCAACCAGTGCGCGGTCGTCATCAGTTATCTCTACGA
The DNA here is from genome assembly GCA_023431185.1 of Verrucomicrobiota bacterium. Classification (GTDB taxonomy): domain Bacteria; phylum Verrucomicrobiota; class Verrucomicrobiia; order Limisphaerales; family JAEYXS01; genus JAEYXS01. The sequence goes on along the minus strand of JAEYXS010000112.1, from coordinate 24,624 downwards.
TCCGGACGAACATCTCCAGAGCAACATCAAGCGCGTCTGCGAAGCGCAATATATCCAAGGCCCGCATCGCCCGGATGAGACCCAGCCGGTCCATGCTACGGAAGCCCTGCTCAAGCCATTGGAAAGGCTGGCTATTTTCAACCCGGATGCTGTTCCAAAACTTAAACTGAAGCAGTCCGAAATCCTGCCCAAGGCAACCGTTGAAAAATGGCTCGCCTTGCATCCCGGCAGCGGCAGTGAGCGAAAGAACTGGCCTTTGACCTCCTGGCTGGCACTTATCCAGAAGTTGCTTGCGGAGACTGCTTTGAAACTACTTGTGGTCGGCGGTGAAGCGGATGGACAAAAGCTCGAAGCCATCCAGAAATTATTGCCGGTCGAGCGGGGGATGATATTGCGCAATACTCCTCTGACTTCGGTTGCCCAAGCATTGCAGTGTTGCGATTTTTATCTGGGTCATGATTCAGGCATCAGCCATCTGGCGGCAGCATTGGGCCTTCCCGGTGTGTTATTGTGGGGGGCGTCAAATCAGCAGGTTTGGGGGCCACGCAGTGAGAGGGTGAAAGTGATTTACGCAGGGACCAGCTTGGATTCAGTGGCATTTGAAACGGTGTGGGAGCAATTGGCCGAACGCATCAAAGCATAAGTGGCTTTAGCAGGGGCTACTTCTGAACGGAACGGGTTCTCGTTATCAAAAATTAAAACCGGGCAGTGTTGCCACTGCCCGGTTCATGCACCTTTTACAGGAGGTTCCTCTTACGAGCAACCTAAACTCTCACCGCAGTTGATACATTTGAAGCAGGCACCGTTGCGCACGGCCAAGTGACCACAGCTCGGGCAGGTCGGCGCGTCCTTCATCATGTGCGAAACGGTCTCGCTCAAGGAGACGAATACTTTGGCGCCCTTTGCCGTCGTGATCGAGGCATCCACCGTCACAGTGTCCTCCTCGGCTAGCGGCAGGTCAGCCACGGGCTTGTTCACTTTTTTTTTGAGAGCATCGATCAGGTCCGGCATCGGCAACTCAGCTTGCTTCGGGTTCGTCGCCTCGCGGTAACCCGGGATGAATTGCAGTGCCATCCAGCGGAACACGTAGTCGATGATGGATGACGTATTGCGGATCTCCGGATTCTTGGTGAAGCCGGACGGTTCAAAGCGTTGGTGGCTGAACTTCTTGACCAGTGCTTCCAGCGGCACGCCGTATTGCAGGGACATGCTGGTGAGCGTGGCCACGGAGTCCATGAGACCGCCGATGGTCGAACCTTCCTTCGCCATGGTGATGAAGAGCTCGCCCGGGCGACCGTCGTCGAAGAGGCCGACGGTGAGGTAACCTTCATGGCCGGCAATGTCGAACTTGTGGTTCATGGCCATGCGCGTTTCCGGCAGGCGACGGCGCAACGGCTGGTTCGAGGCGCGGCGTAGATCGGCCAGCAGACCTTCGAGTTCCTGGATGCGGTTCTCGAGAATGGTGACTTGCTCGCTCGCGGTCGTGGTCGATTCCGCAGCGGCGGCGGCACCTTCACTCGTTTTCTTCGTATTCAACGGCTGAGAACGCTTCGAGCCGTCGCGATAGATGGCCACGCACTTCAGGCCCATCTTCCAAGCTTGGACGTAAGCATCACGGATATCGGCGACCGTTGCCTCTTGGGGCAGATTCACCGTCTTGGAGATGGCACCTGAAATGAACGGCTGGGCAGCCGCCATCATCTTGAGATGCGCCATGTAGCCGATGCTGCGTTTGCCGCGATAAGCCTTGAACGCGCAGTCGAACACTTCGAGATGTTCGGGCTTCAGGCCGCTCTGAATCGTCTGGCCGTTCTCCTCGACGTCTTCGATGGTGTCGAATTTGTCGATGTGTGCCACGATCGCTTCAGCTTGCTTGCCATTGTAGCCGAGGCGGGTAAGCGCCTGGGTGACCGTGCGGTTCACGATCTTGAGCATGCCACCGCCTGCGAGAAGCTTGTACTTCACCAGCGCGATGTCGGGTTCCACGCCGGTGGTATCGCAATCCATGAGGAAGGCAATGGTGCCGGTCGGCGCGAGCACGGTGACCTGGGCATTGCGGTAACCTTGCTTCTCGCCGATGGCGAGGGCGCGATCCCACGTATGACGGGCTTCGGTCTTCAGATAGGCGAAATCTTCGCTTGCCTGGATGTTTTCGACGGCTTCGCGGTGCAGCTTGATGACGCCGAGCATGGACTCGATGTTATCCTTCTTCACCGGTTTGCTGACGCCGGAGCAGCGCGCATCCTTGTAACCCTTGAACGGACTCATGATGCCGGCGATCTTCGCGGACTGCTCGTAAGCGTGTCCCGTCATGATGCTGGTGATGGCTCCGGCGAGGGCGCGGCCTTCATCGGAATCATAGGCGAGGCCGTAGCTCATGATGATGGAGCCGAGGTTCGCATAGCCAAGGCCCAACGTGCGGAAGATGTGGGAGTTCTCAGCGATCTCTTTCGTGGGATAGCTGGCGTTATCCACCAGGATTTCCTGGGCTGTGATATAGATACGCACGGCGGCCTTGAAGCGATCCACATCGAACGTGCCGTCTTCGCGCTTGAACTTCATCAAGTTCAACGAGGCGAGGTTGCAAGCCGTGTTGTTCAGGAACACGTATTCGGAGCAGGGGTTCGTGGAATGGATCGGTTCCGTACCTTTGCAGGTGTGCCACTTCTGGATGGCACCATCATATTGCAGGCCGGGATCGCCGCAGATGTGGGTGCCTTCCGCGATCTTGTTCAAGAGCGTGGAAGCGTCTTTCTTCTGCAGCGGCTTGCCAGTCACCGTCTTGGTGTGCCATTCCTTGCCGTCTTGCGCGGCTTGCATGAACTCATCCGAGACACGGACGGACAGGTTCTCGTTCTGATACATGACGGAGCCGTAGGCTTCGCCATTGTAGGAGCCGTCATAACCTTGCTCGATGAGCGCCCAAGCCTTCTTTTCTTCCTTCTGCTTGGCGTCGATGAATTCTTCGATGTCACCGTGCCAATCGCGCAGGGTGTTCATCTTGGCGGCGCGACGGGTCTTGCCGCCAGACTTCACCACGTTCGCCACCTGGTCATAGACCTTCAGGAAAGACATCGGACCGCTGGGGCGGCCACCACCGCTCAGCTTTTCCTTACTGGAACGGATGGGGGATAGGTCGGAGCCGGTGCCGGAGCCATACTTGAAGAGCATCGCTTCGCTGTAGGCGAGGTGCATGATGCTTTCCATGTTGTCTTCCACGGCCTGGATGAAGCAGGCGCTGCCCTGCGGATATTCATACTGCGTGGCGGCGCGTTCCGCTTCGCCCTTGGAGCGGTTGTAGTACCAGTTGCCACGCGCGGAGTTCTTGCCGATGCCGTATTGGTGGTAGAGACCCACATTGAACCAGACGGGGGAGTTGAATGCGCCGTATTGGTTGATGCCCAGCCAAGCCAATTCCTGATAGAAGACCTCGCCCTCGGTCTTCGTGAAGTAACCATCCTTGATGCCCCAATCAGCGATGGTACGTGCCACACGGTGGATGAGTTGCCGCACCGAGGTTTCGCGCTCGGGGGTGTTCATTTCGCCGTAGAAATACTTCGAGACGACGACTTTCGTGGCGAGCTGGGACCAAGACTTGGGAACTTCGACGTTCTCCTGCTTGAAAATCACCTTGCCGCTGTCGTCCGTGATCTCGGCCGTGCGACGGTCCCATTCGATCTGGTCGAAAGGATGAACCCCGGGCGCGCTAAAAACGCGCTCGATGGACAGTGTCCGGCCCTTTTTGGCGGGCTTGGACGGCTTGGCCGTGCGGCTGGCGGTCACGCGGGTGCTGCGCTGCCGGCTTTTGGCCGGAGACGACGACACAACTCCTTCACGGGCGTCGATCATGGGAATCCTTTCGGGCTAAATTTGTTTTTGACTGAACTAGGGTGCAAAAAAGAACAACAAATTCACCTTTTTTGAGGGGTCTCATAGTCACTTTCATGGTTATGGACCCCTTTTAGTAGGGGAACAATCCGCAACATAACACTACCTGTAGTGGTGTAAAGAATTTTTTCACAAATTTTGCTTAACAAGTTATTAGCTGGGGTCACTTCGGAAAAAGCCCTAAGAAAGTCCGTAAAAGGGGGCTTTTATGAAGGTTATTCACGGCTGTGAACAAGGCTCTGTGAATAGTTGGAATCCTCGCTGGCATTTTGGCCGCTGAACCTTTTCTAAAGGCCATATATACCACCGGTCGTGGGTGTAAAAGAGATGGTTCGTACAGAAATCAGCCTAAAATCAGGATTTCTTGCGATTGCCGCTTGCGCCAGGGGACACACTCTCACACTTTGAAGCAGCAATGGCTGAAATCAACGAATCCCCGATGGACCGTCTCTGGCGTGAATACGAGGGGTATTTTCTGAGTTTGGACGATTTGACGCTGGCCCGCTGGCTGGCCCAGACGTTTGGGCAACTGGAGGGCAAGGTGTGGCGCATGTCGCATCCGCTGGTGGGGTCCTTGCGGTTGGCCTGCCAAGCGGGAGGAGACCGTGCTATATGGCAGAAGCGGCTGGTTTCCATTCCTCGCGCGTGGACGGTTGCCTCCTGCTGTGGAGCACCGCTCCTGCCGATGGTGACCCGTGATGTGCTGGAGACGGGATTGATCTGTCACTCTTGCGGCGAGCCGGGGGTGCCGTTTGATGATATAGTACCAGAATTACAGGCACCCTTGAAGAAATGGGCGGACAAGTATGCGCCCATCCATGCGGTGGCGCACTGGGATGACCGGCAGCGCAAGGCGGTGCCGAATTATGACCAGGCGTTTGAGGCTGCTGCTACGGGGGTGGAAAAACTGATGGTGGAAGCGGCCAAGCAGCTGTTGCCGCCCTTCTTGGACCACTATCCCGCCATTGTGTGGGAGGACCAGGACGAGTGCCTGGAAGTAAGGCCGGATGACATCCGGCTGTGAATGCAATCTTGTGATCATACGCATCCTCAAATTCACCGGTCGCTGGGCGTTTCGTGCCGTGATTGTACTGGTGGTTTTGGTGGCGGCACTGGTCCTGTTGAAAGACCGCATTTTCCAGTCGTGGGTGGTGGGCCGTCTGGAGGATGGTACCGGGCTGCAGGTGAGTCTGAAGCGAGCCGAAGTGGATGTCTTTTCCGGCAGGGTGCGGTTTGAAGGTTTGAAATTGTATAACCCGACGGAGTTCGGCACCTCGGCGTTCATCCATTTCGAAGAGCTGCAGGTGGAGGCAGATCGGGCGGCCTTCAAGCAAAGACGGTTACAGTTTCGCCTGCTGCTCATAAATCTGGCCGAGCTGAACATCGTGGAAGACAAGGGAGGCCAGCTAAACCTGCAGGCCATCAAGGAACAGATCGACCGGAAGCAAAAAGAAGCCAAACCGGGCAAGCCCAGTGATGACAAGCCGGAACTGCCCATGGAGTTTGGGGGGATTGAAACGCTCAAGCTGACGTTGAGCAAAGTGCGCAAGATCAACCTGAACTATCCGGACAAGCCGGTGGAGACGGACTTGGACATCCGCGACCACGTGATGACGGACATCAAGACGCAGGAAGATTTTCAAAACAAGGTGCTGCCGGTGCTCTTGCGGGGCGGAGTGGCCGTCATCTACCAGATCTGGATGGAGTCGAAACACCGGCAAATCCCAGCTCCATGACCGAAGTCACTTGCCGCGTTGCAGCAGTTTTACTGTTGCTACCAGCAGAAAACACAAGATGACGGCGGCCATGTTTTCGCCGGCCTTGGGGGAGAAGATCAGGATAAACCCTTCATTTTTCACCAAGGCCGCAAAGCTTGAAACGCAGAAGGGCATCAGGAATAAGCGGAAAAGCTGCCAACGATCCAGCGTCAGCTTCTGCTTTCCCGAGGCCGCCGTGCTGAGATAGAGCGCGTAACCGATGATGACGCTGAGTCCCAGTGAGGTTAGCCAAAGACCGGGACGGGGATCGAAGTAACGGATGAGCACCATCAGATACCAGATGAGGTAGCACCACAGGATCAGCCGCCCCGTGTTCAACTGGCGAAGATAGTTCAACAGCATACGCTACGATTCCCGGCGGATGATCGTGTCCTTCTGCGCCCATGCGGGATCAGGATTCGGATAGTCCAGAGTGTAGTGGAGGCCGCGGCTTTCGGGGCGTTGCAGGGCGCAACGCACGATGAGGTCGGCCACGGTGGCGATGTTGCGCAATTCCAAAAGATCGCTGGTCACGATGTAATCCCAGTAAAATTCCTGGATCTCATCAAGGATGTTGTTGATACGTTTTTGGGCACGCTTAAGGCGCTTGGTGGTGCGCACGATGCCGACGTAATCCCACATCAGACGGCGGATCTCATCCCAGTTATGGCTTACGACAACGAGTTCATCCGGGTCTTGAGCGTCGCCCCGACGCCATTCAGGGATAGTGAGATTGATGGTGGGTTCGGGGTTCTTCAGCAGATGCTCCGCAGCACGATGCGCGCAGACCAAACCCTCCAGCAGTGAATTGCTCGCCAGCCGGTTGGCGCCGTGCAGGCCGGTGCAGGCCACTTCGCCCACGGCGTAAAGACCAGCGATGTCCGTGTGGCCATCCAGATCGGTCAGCACACCGCCGCATTGATAATGTGCGGCGGGAACGACGGGGATGGGCTCTTTCGTGATGTCGATGCCGTAAGTCAGGCAGTTCTGATAGATGGTCGGAAAGTGATCGATGATGAAGCGGGCGGGCTTGTGCGTGATGTCCAGCAGCACGTAATCCGAGCCGGTGCGCTTCATCTCGTTGTCGATGGCGCGGGCGACGATATCGCGCGGAGCGAGTGATTTGCGCGGGTCGTATTTTTCCATGAACTCCTGCCCGTCCATGCGACGTAGCACGCCGCCTTCTCCACGCACGGCTTCGGTGATGAGGAAGGACTTTGCCTTCGGATGATAGAGGCACGTGGGGTGGAACTGGATGAACTCCATGTTCGCCACGGAAGCCCCCGCACGATACGCCATCGCCACGCCATCACCGGTCGCGATGTCGGGATTGGTAGTGTAGAGATAGACTTTGCCACAACCGCCGGTGGCCAGCAAGACGACCGGTGCGACAAAAGTTTCCACCACACCCGGCTCGGTAAGGACATAGACGCCCACGCAGCGGTTTTGGCCTTCGTAGCCGAGCTTGCTGGTGGTGATGAGGTCGATGGCGAAATGGTTTTCCAATACCGTAATGTTCGGTTGACCAGCGACGGCCTCGAGCAAGGCGCGTTCGACTTCACGGCCGGTGGCGTCCTTGGAATGCAGGACGCGACGTTTGGAATGGCCGCCTTCTTTGGTGAGGTCCAGTTCTTTGGCTCCGGCTGAGTGGGGAATTTCCCTTTCGGAAAATTTGGTGCCGAGGGCGATGAGTTCCTGGATGCGTGCGGGACCTTCCTCGATGATGGAGCGGACGGCGGCTTCCTTGCACAGGCCAGCGCCGGCATCCAGGGTGTCGGCCACGTGCATCTCCACGGAATCTTCCTTGCTGGTGACGGCGGCGATGCCGCCTTGGGCCCAGTTGGTATTGGAGTCGGCGCGGTTCTTTTTGGTGATGATGGCCACGCGCCCGTGCGGGGCGACCTTCAGCGCAAACGTGAGCCCGGCGATGCCGCTGCCGAGCACAAGGTAGTCGAATTGTCTCATCCGATGGGCCAGATGTAATGCAATTTAAGGGGTTGGGCAAATCCGAACATGTGGGGAAAACTTTTAGAGAATGCCAAAACTGCGAGCAATATTTGATGCGGCTTGGCTCTCTCACCCCTCACCCCGGCCTTCGTTGAGAGGAGAGGGAGAGCATTTGAAAGCGTTCAGGAGGAGAAAGCGTTCCGTTTATACTTTGTCTGGTGTTGGGTGTGTCCAAGGGGCGCGGTAGGGGCGCAGGAGGAGTTTATTGGCTTCCGGGTCGTTGACGATCTGGCCTTTGGCGGCGTCCCATTGCAAGGTGCGGCCAGCTTCCAGCGAGACGTTCGCGAGGATGCTGGCGATGCTGGAGATGACGCCTTGCTCGATATCCGCGACGGGTTTGCCGCGGCTCTCAATGGCGGCGAGGAAGTCTTTCATGTGGCCGCGGATCGCCGGGGCGACGTGTTTCTCCAAGTCCTTTTCGTCTTTGTCCTCGGGGTATTGCTCCAGCTCCATCACGACGTCTTTCTTGATGGCCTGGCCTTTGCCGCGCGGGATGAAATCGTATTTGTTCACGCTGGCTTTGAGGGTGCCGTTCTCGCCGTAGATGATGGCGGCCCAAGGATACTCGGGGTCAGGCGGCGCGCCCCAGGTACGATGGGTCCAGACGACGTTGAGGCCGGGGAATTCGAAGGTGGCGGTCTGGGTGTCCGAGATGTTCGCCTTGCTCTGCTTGTCCATGAGGATGCCGCCACTGGAGCTGACGCGATGCGGCGAGCCGAGATCAAGCATCCAGCGCACCATGTCGAGCATGTGGATGCACATGTCGCCGACGATGCCGTTGCCGTATTCCATGAAGGCGCGCCAACGACGGGGATGGATGAGGTCGTTATAAGGACGCATCGGGGCGGGACCGGTCCACATCTCGTAGTCGAGATTTTCTGGTGGAGCGATGTCCGGCGGATTATTCCGCGCGCGCATGTGGTAGTAGCAGCAGATCTCCACATGGGCGATCTTGCCGAGCTTGCCAGTCTTGATGATCTGGTCGCGCGCCTCGATGAGATGGGGCGTGCTGCGGCGTTGGGTGCCGACCTGCACAACGCGTTTATATTTGCGAGCGGCGGCGAGCATGGCCTGGCTTTCGACGACGTCCACGCTGGTGGGCTTCTGCACATAGACATCGGCCCCAGCTTTCACGGCATCGATCATAGCGAGGGCATGCCAGTGATCGGGCGTGGCGACGAGGACGATATCGAGATCTTTTTCGGCGAGCATTTTGCGGTAGTCGCCAAAGGTGCGCGGTTTTTTCTTCGAGACCTGGCGCGTGGAGACGAGATCGGCAGCATCAGAAAGCATCTTGGAATCGACATCGCAGAGGGAGACGACTTCCACGGGAGCGACCTGGATGAGGCGGAGGAGGTCGCACTTGCCGTACCAGCCACAGCCGATGAGGCCGACGCGCTTGGACTTGTCGGCGGCGAAGGTGGTGGGGATGTAAGTGGCGGCAGCGGTCAAGGCGACGGCGGCAGAGCTGTCGCGGAGGAATTGGCGGCGGTTCATGGGGAATATGGGAAGCGAAACGGGAGGAAGTTCAAAGCTCAAAGTTCAAAGAAAGCTCCAAATCCCAAGCTACAATGAAACCTCAAGGGCAAACGATCAAGCAGGCGGTGGCGAGGTTCTTAAGAGATTGATTGCAGACGGCGGTAGGTGTGGATGACGTCAGCTTCCGGCATCGGTGTGGCATCCAGGCGGCTGCGTATCTGTTGAACGGTCAACATCTCACGGACGATCAGGTGACGGCAAAGAGTGAGATCCTTGGGCCTGCCTACCTGCAATTTGACTACGGCTACATCTTCCGGGGAAAGGGCGGCAATATCGCCAGGGAGGTCAAGCTTCACCAGCCTATCTTGCCAGCCGGGGGAGAGAGTTTCGGTGATAGAAGGGCGAAGAATGTCGGCATGGTAGCCGGAGCGTCCGGAGAAAAGGCTGCCTTCACCGAGAGCTTCGTGAAGCAGCGCGGCAAGATTTTCATCCGAAGGTTCAATCAGCAGATCGGCATCGTAGGATACTTCCAGAGGCTGGCCCGGCTCGCCCAATTCAGGGAAGGAGGGAAGCAAGGCACTGGAGCCCAAGACCCGAATGCGGTCGCATTGGCTGATAGAACGAGCGGCCGTGAGAAGGTGGATCAATGCCGGTAGCCGCATAGTTCTTTGGTGCGACGGCGTTCTTCCCGGGTGAGTATGCCAGCGAAAGGGTGGAAGTCGCGGAGACGACGGCTTTGCTCGTCGTCGCTAGTCAGAGTGTGCAGCAGCCGGGTGAGACCGGCTTCGTCGGTCTGCGCCGCAGCAAGGAGGGCATCCCATTCGATGAGACGGTGGGGAGCGCTTTGTCCTTGGGCGAGCCAGCGCACGATGTTTTGCCGGGCGACGTCGATGGCAGCGGGAGAGGTGCGGATCTTTCCGGCAATCAAATCCCAGAAGGAGCGCATTTCTTCGCGGTTATTATCAACCAGCTTGACCATGTATCAAGTATGCGCCAGACAAACTGGCGAAACAAGGGGATAGAAGATTGCAAGAAAGTGAGAGGGAGGGAAGGGGGTGGTTGCCTATTGGTTTTCAATTCTGAGCGGAAAAATTATTTTCAAATATTTTTCCAGTATGACAGCGGATGTCATACTGGAACTGGTAAGGTGCGAGGTATGAAGAACGAGAAGAGGGATTCGAGGACGCTCCGACCAAAAGGTGCGGGGTTCAGGACGACGACGAGAACGATTACGGGGGTGAAAATGAGGGTAACCGTGCCTTGCATGAGGGCGTCTGATAATGGTAGTGGTGATGAGTCACCAATGCTTTTTTGCGCCCGGATACGCAGAAGAAGTTCGTTGAAGGAATCAGGGTGTGAAAACGTCGAATTAAGAGAGTCATGAGCCAGAATCGACCACGTACATCGGCTTGCAATAGCTACTTGCAAACGCAAATGTCACGCCGCCAGATACTTAAGGTGGGCGGGCTGGGTATGTTGGGGATGACGTTGCCGGGGCTTTTGCGGGCGGAGGCGATCAAAAAGACGCTTAAGTCGAAGGCGAAGTCGGTCATTTTTCTTTTTCAATGGGGTGGCCCGAGTCATGTGGATATGTTTGACCGGAAGCCTAATGCGCCGGAGGGGGTGCGGGGACCGCTTTCAGCAATCAAGACATCGGTGCCTGGTCTGCATCTGTGCGAGGGGCTGGAGCGGCTGGCGAAGGTGATGGACAAGGTAACGGTCGTGCGGTCGGTCTATCACAACATGAAGAACCACAACTCGGCCGGGTATTACGCGCTGACGGGGCGTTCGCCGGTGGTGGATGACCAGCGGTTGCGGGATTCGATCGAGCTTTTCCCTGCCTATGGGTCGGTGGTGGATGCCTTGGCGCCGAATCGCGGGGAGATGCCCACTTCGATTGCGTATCCGTATGTGATCTCGGACGGTTCGGTGACGCCGGGACAACATGCGAGCTTTCTCGGCAAGGAGCATGACCCGTATCTCTTCACGCAGGATCCGAACTCCGCGAACTTTGCGCTGCCGGAACTGAGCCTGCCGTCCAATCTCTCGATGGAGCGTTTGCGGGACCGGCGGCAGTTGCAGCAGATCATCGACAAGCAGTCGCGATTGAACGAGATCTCGGCGACGGCGAAGGGGCTGGATGCGTATTATGAGAAGGCGTTCGGGATGCTGGACTCCACGCAACTGCGGGATGCGTTCAACATCGCGGCGGAGCCTCAGAAAGTGCGTGATTCGTATGGGCGCTCGACCTACGGGCAAAGCTGCCTGCTGGCGCGGCGGTTGACGGAAGCGGGGGCGAAATTCACGACGGTCTATTTTTCTTCGAGCATCGGCGGGCGCAGTGATACGTCAGGCGGCTGGGACACGCATGGGTTCGATAACACCCGGATGTTCCCGATCATCCAGAAGTATCATCTGCCGATGACGGACCAGACGTTGCCGACGTTGCTCATCGATCTGGAAGAGCGGGGGATGCTGGATTCCACTTTGGTGGTCTGGATGGGCGAGTTCGGGCGGACGCCGTTCATCAACAAGGATGTGAGCCGCGACCATTGGCCGCAGTGTTACTCGGTGTTGCTGGCGGGTGGTGGCATCAAGCGCGGGCATATCTACGGCGCTTCGGACAAGAACGGCGCATATCCGGCGGAGAATCCGGTGCGGCCGGATGACATCGCGGCGACGATGTATTACCTGCTGGGGATCGATCCACATACGGAAGTGCATGACGCGTCGGGGCGGCCCTTGGCGATCACAACGGGCAAGCCAATCATGGACATCATGGCGTAATAAATTTTAGGGGATGTGATGTGATGTGGGGATTGAGCGACAGTTGCGGGCGGATGACAAAAGGGGTCTGGGCGGTTGTTTTCAGCATGGGAATCAACGTGGTATTGTGTGCCCAGGAGCGATTGCCGAATGAACCGATGGTGCTGAAGCCGGGCGAGTGGACGATATCCAAAGGTGCGGCGAACAAGCTGCTGACAGAGGTGAAGTTCTGGACGAGTTTCCCGATTGAGATGGAGAGCAAGGAGCAGGAAACGTGGATGCGTCCGGTGAAGGAAACACCGCCGGGAATCCATTTTTTGCGCGCCTTCACGGGAGACACCATCACACCCTGGCAAACCATCATTGTGGATGATTTGCCTTTGTTGGCACGGAAGGATCGCAGCAATGATTCGCGCGCCAAGGCGTTTGAGCTGAAAGGGGCAGCGATCCTGACGGGCACCATCCAGGCGAACAAAAGCGAGTTCTACAAAGTGAGGCTGGCGGCGGGCGAAGCGGTCACGATGGAGGTGCTGGCGCAGCGCCTGCTCTCGAAGCTGGATCCGTTGATCCGGGTGCTGGATGAGCAGGGACGGCAACTGGCCTTCAATGAAGATGAGCCGGGCTTGGGGAAGGACAGCCGCCTTCGTTATACTGCGAAGGGGGAGCAGACCATCATCATCGAGGTGCGGGACAGCTTTTACCAGGGCGGTGACCAGCATGTGTATGCGTTGCGTTTGGGGGATATCCCACAGTTGAATTTTGTTTATCACAATGCGAAGGGAGAACCGGTCTGGTACGGGCCGGATGCGATGAGCAAGGGATTGGCCAGTCAACCCTCGCCGCCGGGCATCGCGCAATGGCACGCGCCGCGTCTGGCAGCGGGCAAGCCGGCGGCGTTGGTAACGATACCGTTGGAAGCCACGGATGTGCAGAGTGAGGCGGAGCCGAATGATCAGCCAGCCAAGGCGAATGCTTTGCCAGGAACCGCCGACGTGTTTGGGCGATTTGAGCGGACGGGTGATGAGGACTGGTTCGCGTGGGAGGCGAAGAAGGGCGAGAAGTTCCGGGTGCAGGCGCAGACAAGGCGCTTGGGGCTGCCCTCCGATGTGAAATTGAGCGCGCACAGTGCCGACGGCAAGGAATTGGCGACGAGCAAAGTGGCGGCTGAAGATGAAGGCGGCTTGGAAGCGACGGCCAGTGAGGAGGGAAAACTGTTCCTGCGGGTGAGCCATATCGCGCGGCTCAGCGGACCGGAGCAAGGATACCGGTTGAGCATCCAGCCGTCCAAGACTGCCTTTGTGGTGACGAATGAAACGGGCAAAGTGATCGTGGCCCAAGGCGGCACGGCGGATCTCAAGGTGGGCGTGGTGCGAGCAGGGTATGACGAGGCGATTGAGTTTGCCATCGAGCCGAAGGTGGAAGGGTTGACTTTGTCCAAGGCGGTCATCGAAGCGAAGAAGAAGGAGGCGACGTTGCAATTCAAAGCGGACGCCAGCCTGTTACCGGGGAGCATTTACCAAGTCCGGGTGGAGAGCATCAAGCCGGTGGGTGGCCGGGTGCAGACTTATAGCAGTTTGACCAATCAATGGGGTACGTCCTCCACGATGGCGACGACCTTGGACGGTTGGATCACGGTGGCCATCAAGGCGAAACCTGAGGAGGCGGCAGAGAAGCCGAAGTCGTCGCCATGAGGCAAGCGAAACATAGGGTCGGGCAACGGGTTGCCATTGACAAGCAAGCGCGGGCTGGCTACCTCAGCGGCATGTCTCACCACCGCTGCCTCATCGCAGCCGTGCTCTGCCTGCTGCTCGCAGGCATGGTGCGGGCAGACGACTGGCCCCGGTTTCGCGGTCCCCATCAGAATGGCATCTCGGCGGAAACCAGCTGGAGCTGGAACTGGCCGGCCAATGGACCCAAGCGGTTGTGGAAAGCCTCTGTGGGGCAGGGGTTTTCGAGCGTGGCGGTGGCGAATGGACGGGTCTTCACGCTGGGCAGTGAAGGGGACACGGCCACGGTCTATTGCCTGGATGCGAGCAGCGGAAAGGAAATCTGGAAACACAGTTATCCGGAACCGCTGAACGCGCATTATTACGAAGGAGGCACGAGCACGACCCCGACGATTGACGGCGAGGTCGCTTACGTGCTGGGGCGGCAGGGGGAGATGTTTGCCTTCAATGCGGGCACGGGAAAGATTTTGTGGCAGAAGAATTTGGCGCAGGAAGTGGGAGCCAAAGTGCCGGAATGGGGTTTTGCGGGCGCACCCTTGGTGGAAGGACGGTCGCTGATCTTGAACATGGGCAGCGCGGGGGTGGCCATCAATAAAATGAATGGCAAAGTTCTCTGGGCCTCCACGAATGGGCCGGCGGCTTATGCCTCACCGATGCCGTTCAGTGCCAGCCAGCAGCGGCCAGCATTGATTTTGTCGCATCGCGAACTGGTGGCGGTGGATATGAAGAATGGGAAGGAACTCTGGCGGTTTCCCTTCCAGACGGAGTATGACACGAATGCGACGGACCCGCTGATCTATGGCGGGCGTATTTTCCTGTCCTCACACAGCCAGCCGGGGTTGCTGTTGAAGATACTGGATGGCCGCCCGGAAGTGTTGTGGCGCTCGGAAGACACGCGGGTGCACATGAACGCCGGAGTGTTGTTTCAGGATCACATGTATGTGTTCCATGGCTCGGCGGGCAAACCAGGTGATTTGCGGTGTCTGGACTTGCGCAGCGGCGAAGTGAAGTGGAAACAGGGTGGGCTGGGAGTGGGGGCGTTGAGTGCGGCGGCCAACAACAAATTGATTGTGTTGAGCGAAAAGGGCGAATTGCTGGTGGTGGAAGCGACGCCGGAAGCCTTCAAACCGCTCGCCCGGGCTCAGGTGCTGGGGGGCAAATGCTGGACTGCCCCGGTGCTGGCGAATGGAAAGATTTTTGCCCGCAACGCCAGGGGTGACCTGGTGTGCGTGGAGGCAAGCCGCTGAGCTGAAGGACGCAACCGGCGGCCAGGAAAATTTGGGTGCGTCACTTGACCTGCAGGGGCGGACCCAAGATATTGCCCAGTGATTGGGCAGATGGAGCAGACCCGTTGAACTGAGGTAACTATGGCCAAGTCCAAAGCCAAAGCAAAAAAGGTCGTTCACAGAAAAGCTGCCAAACCCAAGCGCCCGAAAGCGGTGCGCAAGGCCAAACCTGTAGCAGCCAAGAAACCGTTGAAGGCCAAGGCGAAAGGGGGCAAGGCCGTCAAGGCAAAGGTGTCGGCCAAGCCCAAGGTCGCGGTGCCGACGGCCCGCAGAGCCGCACCGGAGGACATGTCGCCAGCCGGACTGGTGGCGGCCTTGGTGGCGGCTCCCATCCCGCCAGTCAATGGTGATGGCGCACTGCATGTCGCCGAGCCGTTCCGCAGTCAGGCCGGAGTGGATCTGACGGAAAAGCTGAAGGAGTTGCTGCGATTGGCGCAAGAGCAGGGCTACCTGACACACGGGGACATCAGCGACGCCCTGCCCGATAATCTCGTCACCCGGGAAGACCTTGAAGAGGTGTGCAGCCGGTTGCGCGGGCTGGAGGTGGATATCGTGGATCAGGCGGAGGTGGACCAGGTGAAGCAGGCGGAGCCGGAGGAGGAATTTGAGAAGGGAAAGATGGACATCCTGGATGATCCTGTCCGGATGTATCTCAAACAGATGGGACAGGTGGCGCTCCTGACACGAGAGCAGGAGGTGGCGATATCCAAGCGGATTGAGGATGCGGAAAATGAGGTCACACGGATCATCCACAGTTTCGGTTTTGCGGGGAAAGAGCACATCGCGCTGGCGGAGAAACTGATCTGTGAGCCGCCGAAGGAGCGTTTCGATCGGGTCATCCAGGACAGGAAGATCGAAGGCCGGGAGAAGCATACCAAGGCTTTGCGCAAGCTGGTGAAGGATGTGCGGGCGCTGGATCAGCAGGTGGACCACGCGTATGCCAAATGGAACGAGGCGACCGGCAAGGCCGCCAAAATCACCCGGCTGGAGCTGGAATTCCAGCGGCTGGATGCAAAACTGCAGCGGACGTTTGGCAAGTTTTTCTACAAGCAGAAGGTCATCGAGGAGATGACGGTGGTGGCGGAAAACATCCGCGACAAGATCCAGGCCAGCCGCAAAGTGATCGCCGATTTGCAGAAGCAGCGAAAATCGGCGCAGGTGCAAATGATCATGCAGGGGGAGGTAAAGAAGATCCAAGCCTTGGAAGATTTTGTTCGGATGCCGGCGGGTGCTTACCTGAAGCTTTATCAAGGATTGCTGGAGTGGTCGGCCAAAGCGTTGCAGGCCAAGACGGAAATGGTGGAAGCCAACCTCCGCCTCGTCATCTCCATCGCCAAGAAATACACGAACCGCGGGCTGTCCTTCCTTGATCTGATCCAGGAAGGCAACATGGGGCTCATGAAGGCGGTGGAGAAATTTGAGTATCGGCGCGGTTACAAGTTCTCCACGTATGCGACTTGGTGGATCCGGCAGGCGATCACCCGGTCCATCGCGGATCAGGCGCGCACCATCCGCATTCCGGTACACATGATCGAGACGATCAACAAGCTGATGCGCGTGCAGAAGCAACTGGTGCAGGATTTTGGTCGCGAGCCCACGCCGGAGGAAGTGGCCGATGATATGAATCTGCCGGTGGAACGGGTGCGGGCCATCTTGAAAATGGCGCAGCAGCCCATCTCGTTGCAATCACCCGTAGGCGACAGTGATGACACCAGTTTCGGTGATTTCATCGAGGACAAGGCGGCGCAGAATCCTTCGGATGTGACGAGCTACAGTCTCTTGAAAGACCGCATGGGCAACGTGCTGGACAGCCTGAACGAGCGCGAGCGCAAGGTGCTGGAACTGCGTTTCGGACTGGGGGATGGCTATGCGCGGACGCTGGAGGAGGTGGGCAAGCAGTTCAAGGTGACGCGCGAACGCATCCGGCAGATCGAGGCAAAGGCATTGAGGAAAATGCGGCATCCCACGCGCATCCGCCAGTTGCAGGGCTTCATCGAGGCGCAGGGACTGCAGATCTGATCAGGCGGGCAACTGGTCAATCTGCGCGATCAGTTTGTTCAAAGGGCAGGGCTTGGGGATGACATCCACCCAGAGATGATGTTCTTTGAGCTTGTTTTCCAGATCGCCGGAGACATCTCCGGACAGCAGCAGGACGGGCACGCCGGGATTCAACTCACGCATCTGCTTCAGCAACTGCACCCCATCCATGATGGGCATGCGGAAATCACTGAGGACGGCGCTGAGTTCACGGTGAAAGCGGGAGAACATCTTCCAAGCGGCCTGACCGTCATCAGCCGTCAGCACTTCATAGCCAGCTTTGATGAGGGCGGCCTTGATCACTTCACGCACGAGCGGATCGTCATCCACCATGAGGACGCGTTTGCGCAGGCCCGGGGCGGTTGCCTGCTGGCGGCTGGCAGTGTCGGGTGGTGCTGTGGCAGTTAGCTTTGGGACAAGGAACTGCTGCGGCAACCAGATGGTCACCAGCGTCCCTTTGTCCAAGGTTGAGGTTAAGTCGATTTGGCCACCATGCAGATAGGTGATGCTGTGGCAGGCGGTCAGACCCAAACCTTGAGCGGCACCCTTAGGCCGGTTGGTGTAGAAGGGTTCGAAAGCCCTCGCACTGACCTCGGGTGGCATGCCAAAACCGTCATCGGACACGCTTAGGCGAATGGCCGGGCCCTCGGGGAGACCCAAGTCAGCCCGTTCTGCGGCGGAAAGGCCCACGATTTCGACGCGGATGGAAATGTGTCCGCCGATGGCACAACCGTAGCGGGCATTGTTCAAGAGGTGCCGGAGCGCCACCCGCCAGTGATACTCATCCGCGACCAAGGTGCAAGGAACGGTCTGTACCTGCAGGTCGATGCCGACGGTCGCGGGAAGTTCGGCCCGCCAATTGGCGGCTTCGGCGGCGATGAGCTGATCGAAGGACAGTTCCTGCGGGGAGAAGCGTCTTTGAGGACGGGTGGCCAACAGAGTCTGTTCGAGAATTTTTTCGGCCCTGCGCGCGGCGGTTTCAAGTGAGGTGGCGAATTGCTGGCCAGTGGACTCGCTGGGGAACTCTTCCTTGATCAAGGTCGCATAGCCGAGGATGGGAGCGAGCAGGTTGTTGAAATCATGCGCCAAGTGACCGGCCAACAGCCCCAAGGAGGCCAGACTGTCATCACGGGTACACAGATCACGGCGGTGAGGTTTTGGGCGAGGGATGGCAGTTGGGAGCATGAAGACGTTGTGGTTCAGCCCGCTTGGTTGCTGACCCGGCGGACTTCCATGAGCAATTGGTCCAATGGCAGCGTCTTGCTGACGTATCCGGAGGCTTTCTTGGCGAGCGCTTCTTTCAGGAGGTCGTCATCAAAGCCCATGCCGGTGAGGATTATGACCGGGAGTTTGGGGTGGTCTTTCTTGATGCTCTCAAGCAGTTCCAAGCCGTCGGCGTCGGCGAGGGCGATGTCGAGGATCATGACATCCACCGAGATCTCATCCAAGGATCTGATGGCTTCGGAACCCGTGGCGGCGGCTGTGACCGCGTAGCCGCGCTTCTGAAAGTAACTGGAAAGCAATTCACGAATGGGGGCTTCGTCGTCCACCACCAGGATGCGTTGACTCATGCAGTTATCTAACGCTGTGAGAGCAAGATTGGCAAGGTTACAACCATCCGCGTGAAGCGATTGGCAAAAAATGTTTGGAAGGGTTTTTGACGGACTCGGTCCAGGCTTGGGTGGAGGCAGCTTGGGGCGGTCGAATTCCGGCTGACCGTTTGCGGACTGACAGGACAAGGTGCTTTGTGGGACTGAGTTGGGCTATTGTCTTGCGCGGCCAGTTCGCTAATGATGCTTTGCGAAATGCAGAGCGAGCGACCTCAACAGCCAAAGCTGGGCCTGATAATTCCTTGCTACAACGAGGAGGTGGTGCTGCCGCAGTTGCTGGCGGGGTTGGAGCAGATGAGGCAAGAGGCGAGCTGTGCGATCCATGTCCTGTTTATCGATGACGGGAGCCGGGACCGTACATTCGAACTCATCACACAGGCTTCCGTGAAAGACCCGGGCATCGCGTGCCTGCGGTTCTCACGGAATTTTGGACATCAGACGGCAGTGGCAGCAGGGCTTCGTTATGTAGAGGGTGATGTCATCGGTGTGCTGGATGCGGATCTGCAGGATCCGCCAGCGGTGATGCTGAAAATGGTGGAGCAATGGCGCGCGGGCTATGATGTGGTGTATGGCGTGCGGCAGAATCGCAAGGAAGGTGTGCTTTTGCGCGGGGCGTATGCGCTGTTTTACCGGTTGCTAAAACGGGTGGCGAATGTGGAGTTGCCGCTGGATGCGGGCGATTTTTGCGTGATGGACCGGCGGGTGGTGGATTGCCTGAAGCGGATGCCGGAGCATGCGCCGTTCATCCGGGGATTGCGCGGGTGGGTGGGCTTCAAGCAGACGGGTTTCCCGTATGATCGCGCGGCGAGGGTGGGCGGGGAATCGAAGTATGATTTTTCCAAGTTGCTGAATCTGGCAGTGCAGGGGCTGGTTTCGTTTTCCTCGGTGCCGTTGCGATTGGCGACGTGGTTCGGGTTATTCGCCTCGGCGGTGGGGTTTTGCCTGATGTTCTGGGCGCTGGTGAGTGCACTGGTGCTGGACAAGGTGCCGCCGGGCTGGGCTTCGCTCGCAGTGATGGTGCTATTTTTCGGCGGGGTGCAACTCATCGTGATGGGCATCATCGGAGAGTATGTGGGGCGTATCTTTGACGAGGTGAAGAACCGGCCGCATTTCATCATCGACTCGAGCGTAGGTTGGGTGGTGAAACCGGACGCGAAGCTCTGAGTATCATGGAACGCGCCTACGCCGAGCAGTATTCGAATTACGAGGAGCACCATTGGTGGTTTCGTGGGCGCCGGGACATCTTGCGGCGATTGCTGGCGAAGGAGGTGACATGGCGGCCGGGCATGAAGGTCTTCGAGATCGGGTGCGGGCCGGGGCTGAATCTTTATTCGCTGTATCCGCAGGATTGTGACTTGCACGGCATGGAGCCGGATGCGGCGAATGCGGGTATCGCGGGGAAGCGCGGCAAGGTGCCGGTATCGGTAGGGACAGTGGAGGCGATGCCTGCGGAGCTGAGTTCAAAGACTTTTGATGTGATCACGATGTTCGATGTCTTGGAGCATATCCAGGATGATGCCACGGCGTTGAAGATCGTGAAAGAGCGGTTGGTGCCGGGCGGGTATCTGGTGATGACGGTGCCGGCGTATCAGTGGATGTGGGGGCAGCAAGATGTGGTGAACCTGCATTTCCGGCGCTACACGGAGGGGCAGTTGGTGGTGCGTTTGCGGGAGGCGGGGTTTGAGATCCAGCGGGCGACGTATTTCAATTCGCTTTTGTTCCCGCCGATCGCGATGGTGCGATTGCTGGCGCGGTTGTTCGCCTCGAAGGATAAACTGGCGAAGTCGGATTTTGAGTACAGCACGGGCGGTTTGAATGAGGTGCTGTATCACCTCTTCAAAGCGGAGGCGGGGTGGTTGGAGAAGTTCGCGTTCCCCTGCGGAGTGTCCGTGTTTGCGGTGGCGAGAAAGCCGATGAAGTAGATGGAAAACGCGCCTGAAAATTCAGCGGAGAAGAGCAACCAGAAACAGTGGTTGCTGTGCGCCATGGTGTTTCTGGCGGGGTTGCTGATCTTTTGGCCGGGGGCGAAGGGGGAGTTCATCTATGATGATCATGTGGATATCCGGAATGTGGATAATGTGTTCATCCCCGGAGCGTGGACGGAGTTGTTCCAGACGGCGTCGGCGCAGTTGTATCGGCCGATGAAGTACCTTTCGTATTATTTGGATAACGCGTTGTTCGGGTGGAAACCGGAGGGGTGGCATTGGCAGAGTTTCATCTGGCATGCTTTGAACGGGGTGTTGGTGTTTTTGCTGGCGAAGCGTTGGGGGGCTTCGCTGGTCGCGGCGGTTTTGGGCGGGTTGTGGTTTGCGGTCCATCCGGTGCATGCGGAGGCGGTGGTGTGGATCAGTTCGCGGGCGTCGTTGCAATCGACGACGGGGGTGCTGCTCATTCTGTTTTTCTATGACCGGTGGCGGCAGGGAGAGAAGAAGGGGGATTTGGTGGGATTGTTGATGGCGGGTTTCATCGGGTTTTTTAGCAAGGAGGATGCGTTGATGGTGTTTCCGGTTATCTTGTTGTATGAGGTCTTCATAAAGACGGGGGCACCTCTCACCCCGTCTCTTTCCGCCGAAGCTCGGCCTGCCACCAGGGGCGAGGGTGGTGGATACCTCAATGAAATTTTGAAGTTGTCGAAGAGTAAGGCGTTGTTGGTGCCGGTGACTTCATTGGGGATGGTGGCGGTGGTTTATTTGGGGTTGCGGCAGTCGATCCTTACTGGCCTGAAGCAAGGCGGGTGGGAGGCAGGTTTTTCCGGGTGGCTCTCGACGTTGCCGGTGATCTTGACGACGTATCTGCGGCAATTGGTGTGGCCGGACCCGATGTGCATTGATCAGCCGGTGGATTATGCGGCGGGCTTTGGTTTGGTGTTCTGGCTCTCGGTGGCGGTGCTGGTGATATTGGTGGGCGTGATGGGGGTGAGGCGGGAGAAGTGGGCGCGGTGGCAGTTCGCGATCGGGTTTTTCTTTATCACGCTGGTGCCGGTGATGGGAATCATCCCGATCAACCAGCCGCGGGCTGATCGCTTTTTGTATCTGCCGAGTGTGGCAGCGGCTTTGTGCATCGCATGGGGATGGGATTGGGCGGTGAAGCGGCAGAAGTTGCGGATGGTGGCTCTGGCATTCATGGTGATGACGTTGGGTTGGTTCGGGTGGCGGTCTTGGGATTACTCGAAGACGTTCTTGAATGACCGGGTGTTATGGGAGCAGGTGATCGCGGTGAATGAGCGGTCGTATCGCGGGTTCGCAAATCTGGCGGCGGCGGAGAATAATGCGGGGCGGCCGCAGAATGGATTGCCGCTCATCGAACAGGCGCTGACGCTGAAGGAGGAGTATCCGGAGGGATGGGTGATCAAGGCATACAGTCTCTCGCTGCTGGGGAAAACGGCCGAGGCTGAGGCGTGGTATCGGAAAGCGATCGGGAGTGTGCCGGAGGAGGCGCGATGGCTGTATCTGCTGGCCGATTTGCTGGAGCGGCAGAAGCGGACCGGAGAGGCAATGGAGCTTTATGAACGGATCGCGGTGGTGCGGCCGGCTTATGTGGAGGCGCGGTTATCGGCGGGGTTCCTGGCGGCGACAACGGGGCATCTGGACAAGGCGCGGGAGCATTGGGAGGCGGTGCTGAGGTATGATCCGGGCAATGAGGCGGCGCGGAAGAATCTGGAGATCTTGGGGAGGCAGAGGAAGTGACGGTGGGGCGTCAGTCGATAATTTCACCACGGAGACAAAGAGAACTCGGAGGAGAGGATTTTAGCCACAGAAGGAACACGGATCACACTGATTCGAGATCAGTTAGGGTCAGCCCGGGGCGGGGTGATGACCGTGGCGACGGAGGCAAGTGCCGAGCGGGAGTTCGGCGCTCCGATTATTTGGTCACGGGTTTGCCGGCGGCTTCCCAAGCGCCGTAGCCGCCGTCCAGGTGGTAGATGTTTTTGAAACCTTTGGCTTTGAACTGCTCCAAGGATTTGGTGCTGCGGCCACCGGCGGCGCAGTGAACGAGGTAGGTTTTTTCCTTGTCGAGTTTGGCGATTTTTTCACCGAAAGATTTGTCGAGGTAATCGATGTTCACGGCTTTGGGGAGGTGGCCGTCTTTGAATTCGTCTTCCGTACGGATGTCCAGCACCACGACGTTTTTGTTGGTTTCGAGGAGTTTGGCGGCTCCGGCGACGTCCACGTGTTTGGCTTTGGGAGCGGCGGTCTCGGCGGCGTGGGCGGTGGTGAAGGCCAGACCGAGGGCGAGGGGGGCGACGAGGAGGCGAAGAGCAAGCAAAATGGCTTTCATGTTGTTTTGATAGTAACTTAGGAACGGATGCAGGGCAAACTTGTTCGATAAGGTGAGTGAGCGTGCTCAATTGCGAGAGGTGGCCAGATTTGCCGATGGATGTGCTCTTCCCCCTCATCCCGGCCTTTCCCTTGGGGGAGAAGGGGTTAACATTTCCAGCGCTCATTTTAGTTTGATAGCTCTTTAACCAGCGCTGGAATTTGTGGCTGTTGCTTGGGCGTGGAGGTAAGAGCCCCGACAGCGGATGTCGGAGATGGTTGCTGGTGCAATTCCCACCTCTGGCATGGTGGCATTGGTGGAAGCAGGCGAAAAGGCGGGTTTGAGGGGTGTGAAAAAAGTTAGAAAACTGCTTGCGGGGAAAAAAGACGGTTTGCATGGATCGGCCCGCTTGACCCCTTGGGGTCGGGCAAGTGGTTGTGCCAGAGTAGCTCAGAGGTAGAGCAGCCCCGACATCCGATGTCGGGGTTGGTCGCTGGTTCAATTCCCGCCTCTGGCATGGTGAGGAACAGTGAAAAGGCGGGTTAGAGGGGGTTGAAAAAAGTTAGAAAACTGCTTGCGGGGAAAAAAGACGGTTTGCATAGTATCGGCCCGCTTGACCCCTCGGGGTCGGGCAAGTGGTTGTGCCAGAGTAGCTCAGAGGTAGAGCAGGGGACTCATAAGCCCTTGGTCGCAGGTTCAATTCCCGCCTCTGGCACCACTTCCCTCTTTTTTTGTTTATCATGCGAGGTTGGGTTTACATGCTCCGTTCGAGAACTGGTCGCCATTACTATGGTTCCACGAACGATTTACCGCGAAGGCTGGAGCAGCATGCGCGCGGTCATACCGCGACGACGGCCAAGGATGGACCTTGGGAACTGGTGGCTAGTCATGGATTTGCTGATATGGCAGAGGCCAGAGAATGGGAGCGGACGTTCAAACGGTGGAAGAAACCGGAAAGGGCGATGGTGCAATTTGAACGCTGGGGAGCTGTAGCTCAGAGGTAGAGCAGCCCCGACATCCGATGTCGGGGTTGGTCGCAGGTTCAATTCCCGCCTCTGGCACCATTTTTTCCTTTCGAGACCTCCTGAAAATTTCCTTGCCGCCGCTGCTTGTTCAAACGGGCAGGAGCGTTGGTCGAAGTTCGGCTTCCTACGGCTCAGTCACAGATTTGTCCCCAGTATGTTCCTTCGCCGCGCCTAGCCCCTGCCCGTTTGGCCAAAGGTCGGCTCCCAACCGGCGCAGCCGACAAGCAGGGAATTTTTCAGCCGGTCTCTTTTCTTTGTGACGCGGGCAAGGGGAGGTGGGACGTTCAAGCGGTGGAAGAAACCGGAGCGGGCGTGGGCGCAGTTTGAGAGATGGGCCGCCGTAGCTTAAAGGTAGAGCAGCCTTGGCATCGGATGACGGAAAGAAATCACAGTCGTTTAGGGTAGTATTGCTTGTGGATGTCTTTGGCTGCTTGATTGGCATAGATTGCGAACATGGCGCGCCATAATGAAAGCTTTAGGGAATCGTCTCCGTCTATGACCTGAACCCATTCATCCCAGACACATTTCGCCTGCTCGATTTCATTCGCCTCATGTTCAATGAGTTGAGGCCACAAGCGTTCAATCAAATGGGGTTCCCGGCAGATGGCAATCAGATCTTCCCGCAGGTCGGGGAAATGAGTGGTCAAACGAAAACAGAATAGTGTCATCACCTTGACCTGACCCCAAAAGGTGGAGACTTCAAAAGTAGAGTCCCACGGTTTGTTGGTTGTTGTTTTTGTGGCTGAAGGTTCGTGACGGAGGGAGGGCGGAGCCCGACCGGAGTC
>JAEYXS010000066.1 GCA_023431185.1 Verrucomicrobiota bacterium | reverse complement strand
GTTCTCTGTTTAACCACAGCCCCGACATCGGATGCCGGGGTGAAATGGACGCAGATAAACGCAGATGGGGAACAAAGAAAAAGTCCTCTGTCTATGGTTATGGGAGTCGATTGATGGTTAAGGGAAGTGGCTGGCGGGGGTTTGGTGCGGGAGGTGTGGACTGGTGGCTAGAGTGCCGCAGAACAGGACGCTATCGCGGAGGGTCACACGGAACGGACGAGACGGGAAGGCTGCTTCGGGGGAATGGGTGAATTATGAAGTATGAGGTATGAAAGGGAATAGGACCGATGGGACTGATAGGACGAATGGGACATATGGGAAACATCGAACATCAATCGTCCGACATCGGATCGGGATGGGTGAAATCAGGGGCGACGATATTACATGGGGTGAAGAAAAAACTGCATGGTTAGGCGCGACGGAAACGTCTAAGGTTATGGCGAATAAGCCTGTCATGAGCACACTTTGTCATTTGTCGCGGAGCCGGAGCCTGATTTTATCGGCTGTCTGCGTGTGGCTGGGTCTTTCGGCGGTCACGAGCGAGGCGGCGAGCAAATCGTCGGGCATCGATTTCAACCGCGATATCCGGCCGATTCTCTCGGATAATTGCTTCCATTGCCACGGGCCGGATGAAAAGACGCGCGAAGCCAAGCTGCGCCTGGATACGAAGGACGGCATCTTGAAAGATCTGGGCGGGTATCAAGCGGTGAAGCCGGGGGATGTGAAGGCGAGCGAGGTGTGGCGGCGGATCATCACTAAGGATGAGGATGATCTGATGCCACCGCCGAAGTCGCACAAGACGTTGAAGTCGGACCAGATCGCTTTGATCAAGAAATGGATCGAGGCGGGCGCGCCGTTCGAGGGGCATTGGGCGTATGAGCAGCCGAAGCTGCCGGTGCTGCCCAAGGTCAAGGATGCGGCCTGGGCGCGGAATGGGATCGATAGCTTCATCGTGGCGAAGCTGGCGGAGCACAAGCTGAAGCCGGCACCCGAGACAGACCGGGTGACGCTCATCCGGCGGGTGACGTTCGACCTGATCGGGTTGCCGCCCACGCCGCAGGAGATCGCGGAGTTCGTGGCGGATAAATCGCCGGATGCATACGAAAAGGTGGTGGACCGGCTGTTGAAGTCGCCACGTTACGGGGAGCATATGGCGAGGTACTGGCTGGATGCGGCGCGTTATGGCGACACGCACGGCTTGCACCTGGATAACGAGCGCTCGATGTGGCCATATCGGGACTGGGTGGTGCGGGCTTACAACGAGAACCTGCCGTTCGACCAGTTCACGAAATGGCAGATCGCGGGGGATCTCTTGAAGAATCCCACACGCGACCAGCAGATCGCGTCGGGCTTCAACCGGTGCAACGTGACGACGAGCGAGGGCGGTTCGATCAATGAGGAGTTCATCTTCCGCTACGCGGTGGATCGCACGGAGACGACGGCGGCAGTGTGGATGGGCATGACGGCGGGTTGCGCGGTGTGCCACGACCACAAGTTCGATCCCATCTCGCAGAAGGAATTCTACCAGATGTATGCGTTCTTCAACAGCGCGGCGGATCCGGCGATGGATGGCAACATCCTGCTGACGCCGCCGATCTTGAAGCTCACGACGCCGGAGCAGGAGAAGCAGTTGAAGCAGTATGACGCGGACATCGCGAAGGTGAACGCGAAGATCAAGGACGCGCTCGCCAAGCTGGATTACAAAGATCCGGCGGAGCAGAACCCCAAGCCGGAGAAGAAGACGATCGAGACGGTGTGGGTGGATGACGATCTGCCGGAAGGCGCGAAGCCGCAACACACGGAGAAGAATCATGCGCTGAAGTGGGTGAGCTCCGGCGAAGGCCCGGTGCATAGCGGCAAGAAGGCATTGACCCGCAAGGGCACAGGCATCGTGCAGGATTTCTTCGACGGATTGCCGAAGCAGTTATTCGTGCCGGCGAAGGGAAAGATCTTCGCGCATGTTTATTTGGACCCGAAGGATCCGCCGAAGGGTGTGATGCTGCAATTCAACACGGGTTCGTGGTCGCACCGGGCGTTGTGGGGCGAGACGAACTCGATCGAGTGGGGCAAGGAAGGCACGGTGGAACGCCTGGTGATGGGGCCGCTGCCGAAGACGGGCGAGTGGGTGAAGCTGGAATTCGACATCGCGAAACTGAAGCTGAAGGCGGGGACGAAGTTCGCGGGGCTGGCCTTCACGCAGAAGGACGGCACGATGTATTGGGACAAGGTGGGCGTGAGCTACACGGTGGACCCAGCGAATGACGCGACGTATTCCCTGGCGCTGTGGTTGAAGAACAACCAGGGCAAAGTGGTGGCCGGGGTGCCGGATGATGTGAAGAACCTCCTGCGCTCGGTGAAGCCGGAGGACCGCAAGCCGGAGCAACATCAACGGCTGCGCGATTACTACTTCGAGAACGTCTGCCAGATGACGGCGGAGATCTTCGATCCCTTGCGCGCGGAGCGGAAGCCCTTCCAGGACAAGCGCGATGAATTGGACAAGAGCATCGATGCGACCTTCATCATGGCGGACTTGCCGCAGAAGCGCGACGCCTTCGTGATGATCCGTGGCCAATACAACAAGCCCGGTGACAAGGTGACACCCGGCACGCCGGCAGCGTTTCCGAAGATCAAATCACGCAGCGAGATCCCCGACCGGCTGGATCTCGCGGACTGGCTGACCTCAGCGGAGAATCCTTTGA
The DNA here is from genome assembly GCA_023431185.1 of Verrucomicrobiota bacterium. Classification (GTDB taxonomy): domain Bacteria; phylum Verrucomicrobiota; class Verrucomicrobiia; order Limisphaerales; family JAEYXS01; genus JAEYXS01. Next base: position 16,471 of record JAEYXS010000066.1, on the reverse strand, counting down.
CAGCGCGCGTGACGGTGAACCGGTTCTGGCAGCAATTCTTCGGCACGGGTCTCGTGAAGACGTCGGGTGATTTCGGTTCGCAAGGTGAACCGCCGACGCATCCGGAGTTGCTCGACTGGCTGGCCGTCACGTTCCGGGAGCAGGGTTGGGACATGAAGAAGCTGGTGAAGCTCATCGTGACCTCCAGCACTTACCGGCAGGACTCCAAGGTGAGCAGCAAACTCTGGGACATGGACCCGGAGAACCGGTTGCTCGCCCGCGGACCGCGCTTCCGCTTCGATGCCGAGGTGCTGCGCGACAACGTGCTCTTCGTCAGCGGCCTGATGAATCACAACATCGGCGGCAAAGGGGTGAAGCCGTATCAGCCGGAGAACATCTGGGAACCGGTGGCCTACAGTGGCAGCAACACGCGCTACTACAAGCAGGACACGGGTGACGCGCTCTATCGCCGCAGCCTTTACACCTTCATCAAGCGCACCGCGCCAGCACCCGCGATGACGACCTTCGACGCGCCGAGCCGCGAGGCCTCGTGCGTCCGTCGCGAGCGCAGCAACACGCCATTGCAGGCGTTGCAGTTGATGAATGACATCCAGCACTTCGAAGCCGCGCGTGCGTTCGCACAACGCATGATGAAGGAAGGCGGCTCCGGCGTGGCTGAACGATTGGAGTTCGGTTTTCGCGCGGCCACAGGCCGGGCGCCGAGCAAGCAGGAAGCGGCGGTCTTGCAAGACAGCTACTTCAAGCAACTGGTCCGTTATGAGAAAGATGTCGAGGCTGCGAAGAAGGCCATCAGCTACGGCGAATCGAAACCGGACGCCGCGCTGAACGCCAGCGAACTGGCCGCCTATACGATGGTGGCGAACATGGTGCTGAACCTGGACGAAGTCGTAACCAAGAATTAAGTGACGCGTATGAATCCTGATTTTCTGCAACAGATTAACCGCCGCCAGTTCTTCGCCGGCGCGGGCCTCGGGGTCGGTTCCATCGCGCTGGCCTTGATGGGCGGCATGCCGGGGATGTTGAACGCGGCCACGAAGAAAGGGAATCGTGTGCATCCGGCGCTGCCCGGGTTTCCGCACTTTGCGCCCAAGGCGAAACGCCTCATCTACCTGCACATGAACGGCGGGCCGTCGCAGCTCGATACGTTCGATTACAAGCCGAAGCTCGTGGAGCAGTTCGACAAGGACTTGCCCGACTCAATCCGCAAAGGCCAGCGCATCACGACGATGACCAGTGGTCAGGCGCGGTTGCCAGTGGCACCGTCGAAGTTCAAGTTCGCGCAGCACGGCAAGTGCGGCATGTGGGTGAGCGAATTGCTCCCGCACACCGCCAAGATGGTGGACGACATCGCGCTCGTGAAAACCGTGCACACGAACGCCATCAATCACGATCCCGCCTGCACCTTCGTGATGACCGGCAGCGAACTCCCCGGCAAGGCAAGCCTCGGCTCCTGGCTCTCCTATGGACTCGGCAGCGAGAATAACGACCTGCCCGCCTTCGTGGTGCTTACGCCCACGTGGTCCTCTGGTGCGGCCGCGCAGGCGCTCTTCACGCGCATGTGGAGTTCAGGCTTCCTCGCCACGAGCCATACGGGCGTGGCCTTGCGTTCACAAGGCGATCCGGTGCTGTTCGTGAAAAATCCTCCTGGTGTGGATGCCGACGCGCGACGCGACATGCTGGATGGCTTGGGCAAGCTCAACGCCGCCACGCACAAGCGCTTCAACGATCCGGAAACGCTCACCCGCATCGCGCAATACGAGATGGCCTTCCGCATGCAGACTTCGGTGCCGGACTTGATCGATTTCTCGAAGGAATCGAAGGCCACGCTCGAGATGTACGGCCCGGATGTCACCAAGCCCGGCACCTTTGCCCACTCCGCCTTGCTCGCGCGCAAACTCGCCGAGCGCGATGTCCGCGTCGTCCAGATCCTCCATCGGGGTTGGGATCAGCACAACAACCTGCCGAAGGATATCACCTCCCAGTGCAATGACGTGGATCAGCCCACCTACGCTTTGTTAAAGGACTTGAAGGACCGCGGCCTCTTGAAAGACACGCTCGTCGTCTGGGGCGGTGAATTCGGTCGCACCGTCTATTCCCAAGGCACGCTCACAAAAGAGAACTACGGTCGCGACCATCATCCGAAGAACTTCTGCATGTTCCTGGCCGGTGGCGGCATCAAGGGCGGCGTGGTCTATGGCGAAACTGACGACTATAGCTACAACGTCGTGGAAAACCCCGTGCACCTGAACGACCTGAACGCGACCATCCTCCACTGCCTCGGCATCGACCACACCAAATTCACCTACCGCTTCCAAGGCCTCGATCAAAAGCTAACGGGGGTGGAAGAGAGTCACGTGGTGAAAGGGATTCTGGCCTGAAGGCGAAATCTTTGGACCGCGACTGTGTTCCGCATCGCGGAACCAGTCGCGGTCCATCGGAAGCGCGCTACATCATCCGCCATAACCTCCGTGCCCCCAGTGCCTCCGAGGTGGTCACAACTCCCCTTCCTTTTCCCCATAAAAAAGGTCATACGCCCGCCGATACTCCTCCTCCGGTACAAACACCTTCGCCTGCCGGTTCAGGTCGTCTGGATCGCCATCCACATCGATCAACTCCTCTTTGGCCGCGATGCCATGCTTCTCCAGCATCAGGACAAGCATCTCGGTGTTGATGACCGGGCCGGTATAGAAGAGTTTCATCGCTGGCGCAGATTATCCGGTGCAGGGCCCTTTGGCAAAGCCGCTCTGCCCCTCAGATTTTGATTCACAAGCCGCAATCCCGCGCTAGCATACGCGCTCCTTACTCCTGTGGCCGGGGTGTTACCGGCTGCAGCGGGGCGGGATAGAATCATTACTTTTGCCATGAGCAAGACCATGCGCGTCATCGCGGTATCGAAGGCCAAGAGAGACCTCCAATCCTTCGAGTACCCGGCACCTTCCATCTCCCAGGACACCCACGTCCGCATCCGCACGCTGGATGTCGGCATCTGCGGCACCGACCGGGAGATCTGCACCTTCGCCTATGGTGAACCGCCCAAGGGCAGCGATTACCTCGTGCTCGGCCACGAATCCCTCGGCCAGGTCATCGAAGTGGGTGCCGGAGTGAAGACGCTCAAGGTCGGCGACCTCGTCGTCCCTTCAGTCCGCCGTCCCTGCACGGATCATTCGTGCGAACCTTGCAAAGCGGATCGCCAAGACTACTGCTCCACCGCGAACTATGTGGAGCGCGGCATCAAGTCGCTCGACGGCTACATGGCCGAGTATTACGTGGAAGACGAGAAGTTCCTGAACCTTGTTCCGGCTGAACTCCGTGACGTGGCCGTGATGACCGAGCCATTGACCATCGCCGAGAAGGGCCTGCAACAAGTCTGGCACGTGCAGAGCCGACTGCCTTGGAAATGCACGATTCCGGGCAAACCTCCGGGCCATGGCCTGAAGGCCGTGGTGCTGGGTGCCGGACCCATCGGCATCCTCGGCACCATGGCGCTGCTCGTGCGTGGTTTCGAGACTTACGTGTATTCCCGCAGCAAAGCCCCCAATCCGAAGTCCGAGCTCGTGGAGTCACTCGGCGCGAAATACATCTCCTCGCTCGATGTCTCCGCCGAAGATCTCGCCAAGCAGATCGGCAACATCGATCTTGTTTATGAGGCCGTGGGTGCCGCGGACGTCGCGTTTGAAGTGCTGCCGGTGCTTGGCTTGAACGGCATCTTCGTCTTCACGGGCATCCCGCCCGAAGGCGAGAAGGTGGAGCTGCTCGGCAGCAACCTGATGCGCAACCTGGTGCTGAAGAACCAGGCGGTTGTGGGCACGGTGAATGCGGACAAGGAATCCTTCGAGAACGCCATCGCGGACCTCGTGGAGTTCAAGCGCCGCTGGCCGAAACAGCTCGAATCCATCATCACCGGCCGCTTCACGCCCGATGACTACAAGGAACTGCTGCAAGGCAAGAACAAGGGCATCAAGAACGTGATCCGGTTCGCAAACTGACAACTCGTAATCGTCCTCGTCGTCGTTCTCGTCCTCGAGTAAACTTTTCAACGACGAGACAGGATGCACGGAAACGCAAGATTATCTATGGCTAAAGAATGGATCGACATCTCGGTGGAAATGCGGGACGGCATGGTGCACTGGCCGGGTGACCCGGAGTGCAAAATCTCCCTCTTCGTGAAGCTGGGTGACCCCATCCCCGGCCAGCCCGGCAAGACCATCCCGTGCAATCTCACCCAGATGTCCCTGAGCGCGCACACCGGCACACACATGGATGCCCCGCGCCATTTCATCAAGGACGGCCGCACCATGGAAGCCATGCCACTGGAAGCCGTCGTCGGCCCCTGCCGCGTGATCGAGCTCAAGCACAAGACCGCCATCACGGTGGAAGAGCTCAAGCCGTACAAGCTCAAGAAAGGCGAGCGCGTCCTTTTCAAGACGCGCAACTCCACCAAGAGCTGGAAGATGGCGAAGACCTCCGTGTTCGATGAGAAGTTCATCTACATCCCGGCGGACACCGCGCAATACCTCGTGGACTGCGGCATCATGACTGTGGGCGTGGATTACCTCAGCGTGGGTGGCTACATGAAGGACGGAGTGGAATGTCATCAGATTCTGCTCGGCGCAGAGGTGTGGATCATCGAGGGACTGAACCTCGCCAAGATCCAGCCCGGCAAATACGACCTCGTCTGTCTGCCGCTGAAAATCCTCGGTGCCGATGGCGCCCCTGCCCGCGCGATCTTGAAGAAACGCTAACCACACCCTGATTCCCCCAAAAAGAGCGGTGCGTTCACCAAACGCCCCGCTCTTTTTTGCTTTTCGGCTGCCCCGGGCCGTTTTGCTTTTCGCGTGTCGACACTTTGTAAGTTGACACGACCCGCCCACCCGCCTTATACGGCTAACTGTTCCCAATAACTTCAGGCATCCTCAACGTCGTCTCCGAGGGTGAAAACGACCGGCAGAGGGCTTCCCTTTGTCGCCAACGGCACAAACCACAGTCTTATTGATTATGTCTGCTCCAACGCCAGACGAGATACAGCGCCAGATCAACGAACTGAATCAGTTGCGCGCCAGCACGCGACGATGGCAGCTCGGCACCACCTTGCTCATCGTCGTCATCCTGTGCGTGGGCATTGGCTCCATCCTGAGCGCCATCCGCAATCTCGCCCAGCCCGGCCCGGTGCAGACGCAGTTCATGACCGAACTGCAGGGCGGTTTGAAGAAGCAGGTCGTGCCGGAACTCGACCGGATCGTCAAAAGCACGTTGAGCGACGTGAAGCGCGATGTGGAAGTCGAGCTGAAGAAAGTCAACGAGCGCTCCCCTGAGCTGATGGCCGCCTTCAACAAGGAGCTGCAAACCTTGCAGCATGGCCTGCCGCAACGCGGCGAGAAAGTCCTCGAAGCCACGCTCGGCCGCGAACTCAAGGCCCGTGAGGCCAAGATCAAAGGCATGTTCCCCAACGTGAAGGAAGAACAGGTGGCCACCATGGTGAACAACCTCGTGAATGAATCCCACGCCTCCATGGAACACCTCAGCAAGACCGTCTTCGGCCGGCATCTCGCCGCCCTGACCGGTATCACGGCCAACTTGGACATCATCAAACGCACCGAGAAGCTCAACCCGGCGGACGACCTCGCCAGTTGGGAAACAGCACTGGGTGTCCTCGACATCCTGCGTGAAGACATGAAAGCGGTGGAGGATTCCACCAAGCCCGCAGCCACCAAGACTTCATCATCTTCTTCTAAAACGGAGGCCAAATGAGCACCCCGGAAAACAAATCCAACGAATCGGCCAAGACACCCGCTGGCGAACAACTGGCCGTCAACTTCGTGGCGACCGAACTGGCCCAGGCCCGCAGCAGCCTGAAGAAGGCCCAGATCGTCGGCATCATCCTCCTGCTCTTCGTGGGCGGATACATGACCATCCTGACCTCCAAGCTCAAGCCCTACCTCACACCCACCGGCGCGGCGAACACGGCGAATGACCTCATCTACGCCCAGGTATCCGAGCGCGCCCCGATGATCGCGGATGACCTCAAGCAGCGTGTCCCCGAGATGGTTGCCCGCATCCCGGATGTGGTCATCGAGAAGCTGCCCGAGTGGCGCACACAGATCGAGGACAAGGTGGAAGACACCCTGCGCAACCACCTGAGCGAGCAATCTGTGCAGTTCGGCAAACGGCTGGATCTCTTCCTGGCGGACAACCAGCAACAGATCGGCGAACTGCTGAACGCCGCCAATGACAAGGACAAGCTCAAGGTCGTCATGACCGCCATCGAGCAGGACGTCCTGGCCTTCATGAACGAACGGCTGGACGGCAAGGAATCCATCAAGGAAAAGCTGGATGGAGCCCTGGAAAAACTCACCCACATGGACAAGCAGATGGACCGTCTGGCCAACGCGAACGACCTGACGCCGCAGGAGAAGAAGACCCGCCGCGCCATCGCCATCATCGCCCAGAAGATCGAAGTGGCGCGGGAGTAAGCGGGCCCCAGGTCCAAGGTCTCAAGTTTAAGGTCACGAGCCCCGGAAGCCGTAAGGTTTCCGGGGCTTTTTCTATTAAGGCAGCAAAAGCCGAACCTTATCCGGGTGATCACGCCATGCTGGAAAGGTTTTCACATTGAGACTCACGCTGCCATCGCTGATGGCAACCATGCCGCGATTCGTATGCAGGCTGCCAGTCCAATGCAGTTCATTGGTGCCCGCCAGAGCGAGCAAACTGCCATTGAGATCTTGGCCGGGTGAGAAAACGTTGCGATCGCCCAGCAGCACCATGGATGGCTTCATCTCGTTACCGTCCACATTCACGAAATAGCTCACCCCCTTGTTCTGCACATAGGTGAGGCTTCTCAAGCCGCTGTTGGGAACGGGATGGAATGTTTCCGCCAAGATGCTCTTGCGGCGATAGTCCTCCGGACACACCAATATCTTCGCACTCCCCAGCTCATTGGATAGGGAGAGAAAATGAAGCCAGGCATTGGAAGTATTTTGAAAAGCCGGACTGTTTGTCGCAAAGAAAGGGAAGCTTTGCTCATTGTCGTTTGCGAACATCTTGAACGAGAGCGCGATCTGCTTGAGGTTCGATTCGCAACGGATGCGTGAGAACAGATATTGTGAACGCAGGCGATAGGAGCCGATGGTCACCATTGCCCCCAAGACCAGCATCACCGCCAGCACCACCACCAGCTCTATGGCGGTGAAAGCATTTATCCTTCGCGGTGTGTGTCTGGCTCTCATTATGGAAACAAAAGCCGGTTCGCATTCGTGCCGTAGGAATCCCGCGCCAATTTAAGCGCTCCACGCAACCGGTCCGTGCTGGCCTGCTGCACGCTGCCATCGTAGAGCGCGTAATTGCCACCCGTTTCGTGGAAGTCTTTTTTCACAAGCGCCCATGCGGTCTGGTTCGTGTTCACTATGGCGGGTTGATTGTGAACATTTCGATACAAGAAGGTGCTGCCATTGGGCGTAAGATTGCGATCGCCTGCCATAAAGGCGTTGGGTTCAGTGCTGCTTCCATGCGGGCCGAGGAAGTAGCTCACGGACTGATCGCGGTTATGAGCCGCATCCAGACTGTTGGTCCCGCCAGAGAAACCATCCGCCCGGTGAGTCATGCGACTTTGGTCCGCCGGGCAGGTCAGCAGCTTGGTGCTGCCCAGTTGATTGGAGGCAGCCATGAAATAGGTCCAAACCTCAGAGTGCGTTGCGACTGTCTGCACATTGGTTGAGTTAGGAGAGAATTCCTGCCAAGGCATCCTCCCTTGGTTGTCGCCCGCATACATTTGAAAAGACAGGGCGATCTGCTTGAGGTTACTAGTGCACATTATGCGCCTGGCTTTTACCTTACTATTACTGAAGGACGCCGGAATCATGCCCGCCAGCAATACAAAGATTGCGATGATCACCAGAAGCTCCAATAGTACCAGACCGGAAATGTTTCCAGTGCGGGAGCGCGCCATGAGTATGGGAATGCGTTGCTGCATAAACTCTCCTTTCTATCGCCAAGAGAATTTAAGCATAACCGGTGCCAAGGCGCAAATGGCCGGTTTGTAGGGTTATTTTGCTGGGATGCGCGTTTTCCTCACGCATCCCGTGCGGGATTTTCACCGCACCTTCTCATCCAGCACCAGCACGCCGTGGGATTCCAGGTCGTAGTTGCCGCTGATCTTCTGGCCGGTCAGGAAATCGTGCATGGGCTTGAAGAACTGGATGCGCACATGCGTGGGATTGTGGTTCAGCAGGAAGTAGAGGCGCATGTCCTCCTTCTGCCGCATGCACACTTCCACGGAGTCCGGCACCTTGATGAGCGGGAACAGGCCGCAGAGCTGCCGCACCCAGGTGATGAGGTCGAAGTAAAAGTTCTGATGGCTCATCGTGCCCACGTAGATGGCCTTGCCCGCGCCGAATTCATTCAACGTGATGGCGGCCTTGCCTGCATAGAAATCGCGCGCGTAATGCGCCAGCACCTGACATCCCGGCTGCGGCTCGATGAGATCGCACCAGATGCGCGCCGGGTGCAGGTTGCTCGTCGTGAAGCTGCCCTTGAAGTGCATGTGATTCTCCTCGCTCGGCGGCAGCGTGTCGAACTCCTGCACCTCCAGGCCGAACAGGTCCGTGAGCTCATACGGATACCCGCTCATGGGCGTGAGGTGATGCTCGTCCACCAGCCCTGTGTTGCACGTGCCGATGAGCACGCCGCCATTATGCACATACAGCTTCAAACGGTCTGCCTGGCCGCCCGATAGCATGTGCAGGGAGGGCGCGATGACCAGCTTGTAACGCGAGAGATCGTCCGTAGGCCGCACGAAATCCACGAGGATGTTTTTATCATGCAGCGCGTTGTAATAGAGCTGGATGTGCTCGCGCTGCTGAAAGTGTTTGTTCGGCTTCAGCGGCTGGTCAATGGCCCACTGGTTCTCGTGACTGATGAGGATGGCCGCATCTGCCACCACTTGCGTCCCCTTCAGCAGCCCACCCATGCGCTTCAGTTCCTCGCCGATCTGGCTGATCTCGCGGTACATCCGGTTGTTGCCCGTACCGTCATGGGTGAGCACACCGCCGTAGAATTTCTCCGGACCGAAACGCGGCTGGCGCCAGTAGAAATACAGCACCCCGCTCGCCCCACGGGAAATGAGCTGGTATGTGAAGAGCCGGACCACCCCAGGGCGCACGAGGGAATTCACATCTCCCCACGCCACCGCCCCCGCTTTCTGTTCCATGACCCAGAAGCCCAGATCACCATCCGGCGTGTGGCCCTTCGGCCCCTTGAGCGAGCGCATCAGGTCGATGCTCGCCGCAATCTCCGAGGATTTCGATTTGATCGCTGCATCGCTGTCCACCGCGATGAAGTCCACCGCATCCGCCACGTCGAAGTAATCGAACTCCGCCGCAAAAGCACGGAGCGGTGTCGTCACCGGCACACCCGGCGTCAGCTCCTTGAGCAGCTCCGCTTGCATGCGCACAAAGGCCACCAGCGTATCGCTGGAGAAGCGCCGCCAGTCCGTGACCAGCGCGGGATTATGCACGGCGGGCGCGCGCATGGGCATGGGCACCTGCCCCCATTCGCTCACGATCTGCCCCCAGAAACGCAGTCCCAGTGCGTCATTCAGCCGTTCAATGGTCTCGTACTTCGCCTTCAACCACTGATGCCAGTCACGGCGCGTCTCGTGGTTGAAAGAATACTCCGTGTTATGCCGGCCGATGCCGTTATCGATCTGCCAGGCGATAAGCGCCGGATGCCGCCCCAGGGCCCCCGCCATCGCCCGGACAATCTTCTGGCTGTAATCCCAATAGACATCACTGTTCAGGCAATATGCCCGCCGCGTGCCTTCATGGCGCACCAGGCCGTTTTCATCAATGGGGAGGATCTCGGGGTGTTTCTGCAAGAGCCAGATGGGTGGAGCAGCGGTCGGAGTGCCGAGCACCACCTGGATGCCGTTCTTGTGCAGCAGATCCATGAAACGCAGGAGCCAGCCGAAATCATACTTGCCCTCCTCACGTTCGCAGAGACCCCAACTGAACTCGCCGAGGCGCACCACGTTGATGCCGGCGGCCACCATCAGTTCCACGTCGCGTGCCCAGGCGGATTCCGGGGCATCTTCCGTGCCGTCATAAGGATAGACCCAATGCTCCGGGTAATAGTCAGCTCCGAAGTACATAAACAGACCCTTTCTCGCTTGTGTTTACGGCAAGTACTGCACTTACGACTTCTACAGCTAAATCTGGTACGGCGGGACAAGCCCAAGCATGAACCCAAACTCCGGCCGGGGCAACCTCATTCTCTACGGCCATCCTCCATCGCCCGCCCATCCGTCGCCACTGAATAATACCAAGGCGTGCCCGGGCGGGTGACCGCTCCCGAGATGGCCGCATAAGGCCCCGCTGACAATCTCCTTTCATGTCACTTGATTAGACGTCAGCCGCAGGCAAAAGTTTCGGTCAAAACATGGAAAACTTGTCCCTGAATCAGGAGATCCTGACCTTGGTCATCGGCCATTTCAACCGGTGGTGGCAAGACTTCAGTTTGGCTTAAGCATCGCACCTTAAGTATCAACTCATTTGCTGGCCGCGCATTCCCCGCTTGGCTCCTGACCGGCTTTTCGTCATTCATGGTGCCGCGCAACGGTTCACACAATCATGCCGGCCAGTTCCAACATCTTGCCGCTCTATATCTGCGGCTGCACTGCGAGCGGCAAATCCGCGCTCGCACTGGAGCTGGCGCAACGGCTCGGCGGTGAGATCATCTCGGTCGATTCCATGCAGGTCTATCGCGGCCTCGATCTTGGCACCGCCAAGGCCACCCGTGCCGAGCAAGCGCTCGTGCCGCATCATCTCATCGATGTGGTGGACCTCACTGAACCTTTCGATGCCGCGCGCTTTGTCACCTTGGCAGATGCCGCAGTCGCTGCTATCCGTCAGCATGGCAAGGTGCCCATCTTTTGCGGCGGTACTGGTTTCTATTTCCAAGCCTGGCAAGGAGGACTCAGCGCCACACCCAAGGCACCCGCTGAACTGCGTGCTGAACTGGAAGCCACTCCCTTGGAAACGCTCCTCGTCGAGTTGCAGGCCAAAGACCCGGCCACCTACGCACGTCTCGACCGCAGCAATCCGCGACGCGTCATCCGCGCGTTGGAGATCATCCGTCTGACCGGCCAGCCCGTAGCCCCTGCTGCGCCACCGGTGGATGCCAGCCGACAAACCCTCATAGTGGGTCTGGAATGGGATGCCGCTGCCTTGCGCGCTCGCATGGATCAACGGGTAGATTGGATGTTCGCGCAGGGATTGGTGGCGGAGACACAGGCGTTGCTCGCCCAGGGTTTGGAGCAGAACCGCACCGCCCTGCAAGCCATCGGCTATCGACAAGTCGTGGAGCACCTGCGTGGCGAACGTAATCTGGCCGACACCATCGCGCTGGTGAAACTGAAGACCTGGCAATTCGCCCGCCGACAGCGCACCTGGTTCCGCAACCAGCTCCAGGTGAATTGGTTGCCTGCGGATGAGTCTTCCTCCGTCGCCGCCTGGGGCGAGGCGGTCATGGCCAAACGAAGCCTTGTGGGATGACCCAAAAGGAGGGGCTTTCCAGCCGTCCACGATATGCTATGTTCTCCCCACGTCGCAGACGTATGACTGGTCGGTAGATTATTTGTGAAAGCACTGGTAGAGATAGGACAACGGAAAACAGAGCGGGCGTTCTTGGTGGGGGCGGAATTGAAAAATTCCACCGCCTGGGAGTTGCAGGACTCGATGGAGGAGTTGCGCCAGCTCGCGCAGACCGCCGGAGCGCAGATCGTCGGTGACGCCACCCAAAAGCTCGAATCTCCCGCCGCCGCCACCTACATCGGCAGCGGCAAGGCGGATGAACTCGCCAAGAAGTGCCGGGAGGCGGAGGTGGACACCGTCATCTTCGACGATGAGCTTTCTCCGGCCCAAGGCCGCAACCTCGAGAAACTCTTCGAGTGCAAGATCCTTGATCGGACTTCGCTCATTCTCGACATCTTCGCGCAACGTGCCCGGACCCGTGAGGGTAAGATGCAGATCGAGCTCGCGCAGCTTCAGCATCTGCTGCCGCGCCTGACGCGTTTCTGGTCCCACTTGTCGCGTCAGAAAGGCGGTATCGGCATGCGCGGTGATGGTGAAACGCAGTTGGAGACCGACCGTCGCCGCGTGCAGGACAAGATCGCGCGCATCACCCGCGAGCTCGTGGAAGTGCGCCGCCATCGCTCCACGCAAAGGCAGGGCCGCCAGCGCAGCCAGTGGCCGCTCGCCTCCATCGTCGGTTACACGAACGCCGGGAAGTCCACGCTCTTCAACGCATTGACCGGCGCGGGCGTACTCTCGGAAGACAAGCTCTTCGCCACGCTGGACCCGACCACGCGCCGCTTGCATCTGGAGAAGACGAACCAGAACGTGCTGGTCTCCGACACGGTAGGTTTCATCCGCAAGCTCCCGCATAATCTGGTGGAAGCTTTCAAAGCGACGCTCGAAGAAGTGGTGGAAGCCGATCTGCTCATCCACGTGGTGGACATCAGCCATCCCAAGCTCGACGAGCAGATCGTGGCCGTGGATACGGTGCTGGAAGAGATCGGGGCGAAGGGCAAGCCCACGCTGATGGTCTTCAACAAGATCGACCGGTTCGATGACACTGTCATCATCAACCGTTACAGTGAGCTCTTTCCGCAGAGCGTCTTTGTCTCCGCACGGACAGGGGCTGGTTTTCCGGATCTGCTCGAAGAATTGGGCGCGATGCTCCGGCCCATCCGCGAGTTCGTGGATCTCGCCATCCCGCATGATGCCGCGCCGACCATCGCCCGCCTGCACGCCATCGCCCAGGTCATCGAGCGCGATTACGATGGTCCGGCCGCGAAGTTCAAAGCACGCATCCCGCCCCATCACATGGGCGAGTTCACCCCCTACGTGGTCGGCAAGAATTAGAGCTTGGCGGGATACGGGTCTGTGACTTGCGCGACGGCAGAGCATGCTTCCGCACACCAAAGTGCGGGCATTTACTTATTCTTCACCACCGGGCGCGGTTTCACCAGCGCTTCCAGTTGCGGCAAGTCGAACGCCTCCAGCAGGCCGAAACAGAACAGCTCCGGATACTTGTCCACGGACCAGTTGTTGTTGATCATGTCGTGCAGCGATTTCAGCGGGCTGGTGAGTTCCACACCCGTGATGGCTTTCTCCTCCAGCGCTGCTGCCACGACCGTGAAGAGGCTGGAACGCGGGCCAAGCGCGAGGATCGTCGCTGGCTGGGAATTCTTTCGGTGCGCCCAGCGGGCGATGCCCGCCACCTGGCTCGCTTGCAAGCCGAGCGGACGATCACCCACCGCGGCGACGAGCAAGGCATAGAGAAAATCGCGCTTCGAGATCTTCGATTCACCGAAATAGAACGGGTCGATGACGATGACCCGCTTCTTTGCGGCCAGCAATGCTTCCACCTGGGCCAGCGTGGTCTTGCGGCCATTGTCCGCCACGATGATGACCGTTTCCTGGGGCGTGCCGTTTACGAGTTCCACGGCGGGAACTGTCCACGCGTCATCCACCCGCAAGGCCCACCAAATGGCACTCAACTGATCCCGCGTCTCCATGCCGAGCTGCGTGGCCACGACCTTGCCGGGCTGCGCCCGCACGATGGCGGCGAGCTGTTCGCGCTTGTTCTTCTGCCACGACTTCAATTTGCCCGCGTCCGTCGGGATCTCGCCAAAGCGCGGCAAGTCTTTCATGGCTGCCTGCGCGAGCTTTTGGAAATCTACGTTATCAGTGGGCAACGCCACGTTCAGTTGCGCAGCGGTCTTCACCTCGTTCGTCACGTTGATCTCCTGCCAGGTGAAGTTCGGATCGTGCGGATAGAAGTAATCGCCGATGGCACGATAAAAGGCCTCGCGATTTTCCTGCAGATAATTATGCGTGCCGGGGACGAAGTTCACATGATGCCGTAGTTTCAGGTCCGCACCGAAGAGGCGATAGATGGGCGCGGCGGCCTCGAGCAAAGGCGGCAGCGCGTGGGGTGCGGCGAAGCAGCATTGATCCGTGGCGTTGTGCGTAAGAAGGGCAGCACGCGGCGCGAGCATGGCGGTGAGGTGCGTGTAATCCACCACGGTGGCGAGGTCGTTCGGGGTTTGTTCGGAATCGCCCAGGTCACTGATGTGCCGGGCGCGAGTGCGGAAGCTGGAGTAACCGGCCACGGGATTGCACAGCGTGACGCGCGTATCCAGTGAGCTGAAGAAGATGGTCTGCCAGCCGCCGCCGGAGAGACCGGAGACAGCGACGCGCGCAGTATCCGCGTTCGGATGCGAGAGGAGCAGATCAAGTCCGCGTTTCTGCGCGAGGAAATGCACCGCGATGCCGCTCACACCGCAGAGGTCGAGCTGGTTCATGCGATAGTGCATGAAACCATCGGTGCGGAGCTGGCCCATGCCGATCCACTCCACGTTCAGCACCAGCATGCCGCGCTTGGCGAGATTGATGCAGCGGATCTGTTTGTAGTCCGCAGCCTTGCCCACACCATCGTGACCGTTCACGGCGAGCATCACGGGGACTTTGCCGGTGAGCTTTTCTGGTTCATAGAGGAGCGCGGGAATCCAAAGGCCGGGCAGGGCTTCGTAACGCGCCTTGCGGATCTTGTAGCCGGGACCGCCCTCGATGGTCTCCTGCCACTCAACGCCGACCTTGGCATCGCGCCAGCCTTGCGAGATGGCATCACGGAAGATGACGCGGTCGAAGACTTCCTGACGCAAGCGGGCCGCTTCCTTCTCCCATTGCGCGGCGGTGCGCACCTTGGGCACCAGCGGCACACGGGCCTCCGTGTAATCAGCGACTTCCTGCCACGCTTTATCAATGTCCAGAATGGGTTTCTCCAGCGCAGATTTGACGAAGGCAGTGTCAGCGGCGAGTGCGCCTTGCGTGAGGAGGAGGGATAGGGCGAGGAGCCATGAGTGGAGCGGGAAGGTTTTCATGGGTTTGAGCAATCCTCTATCAGACGTTTGGGGAGTCAATGTTAGTCAAAAGGGATTTAATTTTAGCTGTGCCGACCAAATTCAAGATTTGATACGGTTGGTGCAGCCACATTTGATGTGTTTTGCTGTAACGGCGACTTCTCATCGACTTCTGCTTTCAATCGCTCCCAGAGCTTACGCTCGGAATCTGGCATGCTGCCGTTGTACTGTGTGAGAATATGATTGATGAACTCTTTTGATCTTTTAGCCACTGGAGGAAATAATTCATCCATGGGCCATGGCTTTGTGTTTGGTGTTCGGTTCAGCCGTTCATAGGTCAAATGCATCAAATCTTTATTGAAGCGTTTCGACCATTCTTTGGAATTGGCCTCGTACACATCAAATGCTGGGAACCCAAAATCTACTGATAAAACATCATCATCTTTACGTTTATTTTTCTCTGTCTTGAAGAAATGGTGCAGCGCTCGGCAATGCGCCATTTTCCGGAAATAAACGGATTCCTCTAATGCCTTATTTGATCGATCGTAGTCAGGCGTTTGGAGAAAGCTCTCGATCTCGTAGCGAATATGCGGCAGCGCGTTTGATATCTGTTCAGGCTTAGGTGTCATAGAGATTTCAATGGCGGTTAACAGATACTCAACCTAGCGCAGGTTAGGCGGGTTTGGAGGTGCTTGGCAACGGGCAAGGAGAGCATCCCGCCCTTTCAGGGCTTGTGGTTTGCGGGCCGGTTACCTAGGGCTTCGCCCGCTGGGGGCGGGCTCCTCCCTAGGCTGTAACATCGCGGGCCGTTGGCCCTGAAGAGAGAGCAGATGAATACACAATGTTCGAAGTGCGGGAGCGAAAGGGAGTGTTCGCCCCTGCCTGAGCAGTAACCTCAACCCGGCGGCCAGCCCAGATGCCGCCCGCCCAAGATGTGACAGTGCAGGTGCGGCACGGTTTCGCCACCATCCCGGCCGTTATTGATGACAAGGCGATACCCATTCTCTTCCAAGCCGACCTGCTTCGCGACTTCCGCTGCCTTCAGCAACAGGTGTCCGAGCAGTTGCTGATCCTCTGCTTGCGCCTGGGCGATGCGTTGGATCGCTTTGCGCGGCACGATGAGGATATGCGTGGGGGCTTGCGGGCTGATGTCGCGGAAGGCGACGACCTTGTCATCCTCATAGACGATGTTCGCCGGGATCTCGCGGGCGGCGATCTTCTCGAAAAGCGTCTTGCTCATGCTGCAACTATAAGCGTAGGCGCGTCCTGACACCAGCGCTTCCGCATTTGCTTTCGGCAAAAATGCCTTACACTCGGCGCATGATGCAAAGACTCTCGCTGACCTTGTCGCTCGCCTTGCTGACGGTGGTGAACGTACACGCCGACGACTGGCCGCACTGGCTAGGGCCGCAACGCGATGCGGTCTGGCGTGAGAAAGGCATCGTGGATTCCTTTCCCAAAGACGGGCCGAAGTATCGCTGGCGCAAGCCGGTGGGCGGCGGTTACTCCGGTCCAGTCGTCGCCAAGGGCCGCGTGTACGTTACCGACCGGCAG
>JAEYXS010000042.1 GCA_023431185.1 Verrucomicrobiota bacterium | reverse complement strand
CCTCACACCCCCCCCCCCCCCCTGGGCTGAAATATTCTTTCGTTTCTAACCGATTGAAACCAAGACGGTTATGCTAAAATCCCCGCAAGGTGCCCAAAATCTCAAAAAATATTTCACGCGCAGCGATGGAATCCAGTTCCCCACCTCCGGGAGTGTGATTGTAAACGGGTGAGGCTCGGGGGGCTGTGAGGAGGCACATGACCCGTGCTTCGAAAACTTTCCGAGTAAGCGACCTCTGCCCTTAACCAACACCCCCTTCTTTTCCCCTTTGAATCCACCTCGGCACTTGTACACAAGTGCCGAGGTTTTCTACCAATTCCCCCCCACCCATCCGGCCCAAGCAAAACTCGCGCCCAGCCAGATTGCCCGGCTATCAGCTGTCAGTCTGTTACGCCACCACTGCTGGCAAAATGCTAATCTGGGCGCTTGAGTTTGGAACGCAAGGTCGCAAACTCTCTCCCGTCGATCTGCCTGCAACCGGGAAACTTTGGGCAGATGACATCGGCTCTTATGAATGATCGCCATTCCTTGGTGCGCTGGTTTTCACTGGGCGTGCTGCTCTTCCTTGGTTGCTTTGCCATCAGTGCGGAGACTGCGCGCGCGGAAACCAAACTGTTCTTGGATGCGGTTGTTTCCGGGCCCGCTTCGCCTGCGGTTCTGCCGGCCGGGGTGAAGCGCCAGCGCGAGGTGGTGATCGATTCCGCCGTGCTGGCGACCCTCAACGCCCAGCCTTTGCCCGCACGGTTCACGCTCAACCTTTTCTCCAACCTCTCCTTCACCGCCGTCTTGCACCGGCGCGAGATGCCCGGTCCCGGGCGGGTGGTGCTTTCCGGCCAGCTCGCGGGCATTCCCGGCAGCGCGTTGGTGCTGGCGAGCCAGGGTGAGGTTGTGATCGGCAGTGTGTCCATCCCCGGGCGTGATATGTGGCGCATCGGCTATGCCGGTCCCGGCCTGCATCGGATCATGGAGCTGGACCCATCCAAGCGGGCACCTTGCGGGGTGACGGATGAGAACACCTGGCGGGAGAGCTCCGGCTTGGGCCTGCAAGCGGTTCCGGCCCCGCCGCCTTTGCTGGGTTCTGCCAGCGCGATCACGCTGGTGGATGTCATGGTGGTCTACACCGCGCAGTCGCGCGCGGCGGCGGGCAGCACGGATGCCATGCATGCCGCCATCGATGCTGCCGTCATGGAAGCCAACCTCGTCTATGCCCGCAGCCTGGTGAACCTGCAGCTCCGGCTCGTCCATCGCGCCGAAGTCACCTACACCGAGTCCGGCTCCATGCAGACGGACCTGAACCGCGTGCGCGACAATGGGGACGGCTTCATGGATAACGTCCACACGCTCCGCGACACCTATGGGGCGGATCTGGTCTGTTTGATCACGGACACCTCCAGCGGTATCGCCGGTCTGGCCGGCGTGATGCTGACACCTTCCGCCAGTTTTGCCCCCAATGGCTTCAGCGTGGTCTCGCGCTCGGACCTGGTCGGTTTCTACACCTTCGCCCATGAGCTGGGCCATAACATGGGTTGCGCCCATGATCGCGCGAACACGACCCTCGGCGGTGCGTACAGCTACGCCTACGGCCATGCGCTCAGCGTCGGCGGGTTCACTTACGGCACGGTGATGTCCTACGTCGGCTCGGGCATCCCGCATTTCTCGAATCCGGAAGTGCTCTATCGCGGGGTGCCGACCGGCATCGCGGAAGGCAGTCCCAACTCGGCGGACAATGCCCGCGTGCTGAACAACACGGCACCCATCGTCTCCGCCTTTCGTGGCACCGCCGTCAGCACCTTCTCCCCGGTGGTCAGCATCACCAGCCCGGCCCAGCAGCAATACTTCCCGACCGCCGGCGGCACGGTGACCATCGAGGTCTCGGCCACCGACCCGGACGGCACCGTGGCACGCGTGGATTTTTTTGTGAACGGCACGTTGCTCGGGTCCGATGCCGTCGCGCCCTTCGGCCTGAACTGGAACAGTGTGTTGGCGGGCAGCTATGAGATCCTCGCGCGGGCCACGGACAATCAGGGGGTCGCCAGCGATTCCGTGCCGGTCTATGTCATCGTGGGTGCGGCCGCTCCGGCGAATGACAATTTCGCCAGCCGCCAGGTCATCACCGGGGCGAGCGGCCAGGTTTCGGGCACGACGGTCAATGCCACGCGCGAGGTGAACGAGCCGCGTCATCCGGATTACGGCAACGGCATCTCCGTCTGGTACTCGTGGACGGCTCCGGCCAGCGGGCAGGTCACGTTCAACAGCTTCGGCAAACCCCTCAGCGCTTACACCGGCACTTCCCTGACGGCGCTGACCTGTCTGAGCTTCGCCAGCTCCTCCTTCTCCAGCGCCACGTTCACGGTGGTGCAAGGCGTGACCTACCAGATCTCGGTGGATGAACTATATGTCACCTCGACTGGGGGCGACATCACGCTTCAGTGGGAGCTGCGCTCGCCCGCCACCAACGATCACTTCGCCAACCGGATCACCATCCCTCCGGCGGGTGGCACCATCACGGCTCACAATCTTGGGGCGACGGAGGAAGCGGGCGAGCCGAACCATGCGTATGCGGGCAGTGCCTCGGTGTGGTGGACGTGGACCTCGCCCTTGACCACGAACACGACCATCCAGGCCACCGGCGTGGGCTTGTTCCAGCCGTTGCTCGGCGTTTACACCGGTTCGGCGGTGAATGCCCTCACGCTCATCGGCAGCGGCGGCGTCTTCAGCGAAAGCAAGGTCACCTTCCTGGCCACCGCCGGCACCACGTACCAGATCGCCATCGATGGATTGGGCGGCGAGGTGGGTGATTTCTCCTTCGTGGTGGATCAAAGCCAGCCGCCGCCGAATGACGACTTCGCCAACCGCATCACGGTGACCGGGGCCACGAACACCGTCACCGGCACCAATTTCCGCGCCACCAAAGAGGCAGCGGAGTTCTCGCCACCCTCAGGCGGCGGCAAATCCGTCTGGTGGCAGTGGACTGCGCCCGGTTATGGCCAGGTGACCATCAGCACCATCGGCAGTGATTTCGATACAGTGCTGGGCATCTATACGAACACCACCCTGGCGAACCTGCTCTACATCGCCAGCGACGATGATTCCGGCGGCAACACAACCAGCCGGGTGACTTTCGATGCCGTGCGCGGCGCTACGTATCACATCCTCGTGGACGGTTACGACGGGGCGACGGGTGCCATCACCCTGAACATCAGCGGCCCGGCGGCGGATACGCGACCGGCCCTGAGCGGTTTTTCCGCGAGCCCGGGCAGCGTCCAGTTCCAATTCTCCGGCGGCATCGGCCAGCCTTACAAGATCCAATGGTCCAGCGACCTCATCACCTGGCACGATCTCTATACCAATACCTTGTCCGCCCATCTGCTATACTTTCAGGACACCTCGTCCGTGCAGGCGCGCCGGTTCTACCGCGTTCTCTTTACGGAATGATTTTCGGAGATCGCTGCCTGTGCGCAGCGGACATGCGTGGCTGACCGGGGGATTTGGCTGGCCGGACGTCTCCCTGTGACAGCGTTTCAGCAGCAGGTTCGTAATCTGCCCCATGAACGGCCCGGCAAAGCATCATCCCTGCTATGTGCTGGTGAGGATGCGCCAAGCCAGATAGGAGAGGTAAAGTGACAGGAGGAAGGCCCCCTCGTAGCGTGTCACCGTGCGTTGTCCACGGATGCAGATCGGCAAAACCAGCGCGCTCAGGACCGTCAGGAAGAGCAGGTCAGTGATGCCACCGCGCGGCACGGGGATGGGCTGGATGGCGGCCACGGTTCCTCCGACAAACAGCAGATTGAAGATGTTGCTGCCGACCACATTTCCGATGGCAATATCGCCTTCGCCGCGCCGCGTCGCGAGAATGCCCGTGATGAGTTCGGGCAGGGTGGTGCCGAAGGAGATGACCGTGAGGCCGATGATGACTTCGGGGATGCCGATGGCGGTGGCGATCTTTACCGCGGCATAGACGGTGACCCGCCCGCCGCTGACCAAAGCGGCGAGTCCTCCGATGGTCAGGCAAAGGCTCAAGGTCTTGGAAAGCGGTTTCTGCCGTTCGAGACTCTCCGAGATTTCCTCCAGAAAGGGATCGGCATCCTGAACTTTCTTCGGCGTGCGCAAAATGCTCGATATTGTATAATAGAGAAACACCCCGAAGAGCAGGAGGAGAACTGCTCCGTTTCCGCGCGTGAGGAGATTTTCCGGGGCATGATCGAAGAAGCGGTCGGAGGCCAGGACAAAAAAAACGGCGGTGGCGAGCAGCATCATCGGAATTTCACGGGAAATGATGGATGGCTCGACTTTGATCGCTTTCACCAGGGCCGTGATCGCAAGGACCCACCCCAGATTGATGGTGCAGGAACCAATGATACTGCCGAAGGCCAGTTGCGGTTGCCCGGCGAATGCGGCCGTGCAATTCACCACCAGTTCGGGAGCACTGGTGCCGAATGCCACGATTGTCAGGCCGATCACGACGGGGGGAACCTGAAAGGCAGTTGCCAGGGCGGTCGATCCGCGGATCATGACATTGGCTCCTCCGACCAGCAGCAGGAGCCCGACCACCAGGATGAGGCAAGAGATAAGCATCAGCACCTGTTGTTGTTGCGACCGGGGGCAGCATAGGGGGAGCTTTTTGAACCGCTCAAGAGAAATGGCAGGGTCGAAAGCTCAGTGAACCACAGGAAGTGACAACCTCAAGGGCCTGGAGCGACCGGTCTTTTGGCCACACCCCAGTTGACGGCGTCGTGCGTGAATTTTCTTTTGAATCTGGCTGTCTTGAGATAATAAGAGCCCGATCATGCGCGGAATGACCTCCATGCCGATTCGTTCTGTGAGATGTCTGGCCGGAGTGGTGACCGGGCTGGCGGTGATGCTGCCCGGCATTGTGCAGGGGCAGACTTTGGCGGAATTGCAGGCCGCGGCCAAGAAACGTGACCCGGCAGCGCAGTATCAACTCGGCCGTCGTTACCTGCTCGGACTCGGCACCACTGCGGACGAGAAGGAAGGCTTCAAACTGCTCAAGGAAGCGGCGGACAAGGCCCTCAATAACTACGAAGCCATGCACATGGTGGCCGTGTGCTACACGACGGAATCCGGCACCAAAAAGAACGATAAAGAGGCCTTTAAGTATTTGGAGAAGGCGGCGATGGGCGGGCTCGCGGAAGCCCAGTTCAAATTGGGTGCCGCGTATGAGAACAAGCTGCTCGGCCTTAAGCAGGATGCGGGCAACGCCATGAAATGGTATCTTGCGGCCGCCAAGCAGGGGCATCCCCGCGCGCAACATAATTACGCCCGGCTGGCCTATGAGGCGCAGGACTATGGCACCGCTGCGGAATGGTACCGCAAAGCGGCCGACCAAGGACATATTGAAGCCCAATTGTGGATCGGAAACCTGTATAACTTGGGCCAGGGCGTGAGCAAAGATCTGGCGGAAGCTTACAAATGGTATCTGCTGGCCGCCCGCATGGGCCATGCGGACGCCCTGAAGAAGCTCGAAAGTGCGAAAGGGTCATCAAGGTTGTATTTTGATGAAAAGACCACTGCCGAAGGTCTGCGACGGGCAGAAGCTTATCTCGAGCTTCATCGTGAGCGGGAAAAAGCGCCCTGAGCGCCCCGGTAAAAACAACCAAAATCCTCTGGCCCGGGCTATTCGGCCGCTTTGCCGCTGTCCAGCATGAGGCGGAATCCGGCGTCCTCCCGCCGTTGGCTGGCTGGGACAGGCAGACGATAAACGGCGTTCAACGAGGCGGGTTTGGATTCGTCATATGAGCCACCGCGCTGTACGGGTTGCAGGTTCGGGATCGCGCACCATTCCCAGACATTTCCCGCCAGATCATAGATGCCCAGCCGGTTGGGGCGGAAGCTGGCCACCGGAGCTGTGTGTTTATAGCCATCAAAGCTGAGCAGTTCACCGAAATTCCCGGCATTCGACGGCGGCGGCCAGTCGGAACCCCAGATGAACAGCCCGTCCGGCGGCGCGATGGCCTGGCTCCACTCTTCATCCGTCGGCAGGCGGTACGTCTGCTCCTCCAGCCGGAAACGGTTCACCATCCGCTGTTCCGCGCGGGTGAGCCATTCCGCAAACGCCTTGGCATCGTCGTAGTTCACGTTCACCACCGGGTCCGCCGGGGTCTGCTCAAACGAGGTGGTCTTCCAGGTGTCGCCGCCGCGTGAGCCCACGGCTTTCTCATACGCCATGAAATCCATCCGGCGGGTTTCGGTGATGCAGATGTGATGCCGGCCCAGGGGCACGAAGATGAGGCCGAGGCTGTTCGTCCAGCGCTGGCCCGGCTGCGGACCATAGGCCGGATCCAGCTTCGCGGTGAGCCGGAGATTCTGCTGGGCGCTCAGGGTGAAGTTCGTGGCAAAGGGTTTGTAGCCGGTCGCCTTCAACCGCACGGAGACCGTGCCCATGGCGACTTCGAGACTGCCTTGCTGCAACGGGCCCAGATCGGTGCCGTTTATCTCCAGCAATGACGGCGTGGCCGGTTCCGTGGCGATGCTGAGGTAGCCGAAGGGCAGGGCGGACTTGAACGAGTTCGTCTTCTGCCGTTCCACGACCAGGGGGCTCGGCGGCAGTTTCCAGGTGCCTTTCGCGAGTTCCACGCGATAGGTGCCCACCGGCAAACCTGTCCGGATCTGCGGGGTGGTGCCGTTCATCTTCAGATTCGCATCGGTGACCGAGGTCAGTACATAACTGGCTCCCGGTGGTTGGCTCTCGATTTGCAGACTGCCGGTGCTGCGGGTCAAGGACACCGTGAGCGAAACTTGCTTGTTATCCTGGATGGTGACGTTGGTCCGCCAAGGCTCATAGTCTGTGAGATTCAACGTGACCGTATGCGTGCCGACGGGCAGATCCTTGAACGCATTTCCGGCGGTCTGGCGCAGAGTGCCGACAGCCACGTTTGCGCCTGCGGGAATGGAAGTCACGAGCAGGCTGCCGACCATCGGCTCCAAGGTCGCTTCGAGATTCAACCGGCTGCCCGCTTTGGCCACGACCATCCCCTCGACGGTTTTCGTGCGATAGCCGGCCTTCTGCAACTCGTAGCTCACCGGGCCCGGCTTCAAGACGTCGATGCGGTGGGGAGTCACGCCCAGCTTACGTTGCTTCTTGCGCGTTTCGGTGACCATCACGTCGGCACCCGCCGGCCGGCTGGTGATCTCGGCAGAACCATATTCGAAGCGGAAATTGGCCGTGGACGATTTCCCGGCTTCGGTTCTCACCTCCAGGGGCTTCTCTCCGAGCAACGGATGTCGGGCGGTGAGCACATTGAGCCCGACTGGCAGCTCAAGCACGCCCTGGGCATTCGGGGTGCGCACCTGATTCTCCCACACGATCTCCACACCAGGGGGATCGCTGCGCACTTCCACCTGGCCGGCATTGATGGCGGATGGCTCCAGCTTCTCCGTGGCGTTGCGCTTGATGGTGATGTCTTTCTGTTCCTGTTTCTTTTGCTCCCAGAAGTTGCGTTCCAGCAGCACTTCATAGTTGCCGGTGGGGAGGTTGAGGTTGGTGGGGCCAGCGCCTTGGGCGATCACTTTGTTGGCCGGGTCGCGCACAAGGTAGCGGATGGATGGGCTGGCTGATGCGATCTGCAAAATACCAGCGCTGCGTTGCAGGGTGATCTTGGGCGTGGAGAACGCCTGGTTGGCCGCGATGTCGATGTCCATCGGGGTGCTGGGTTCGTAGCCTTCGTGCTGCAGTTGCAAGGTGTAACGGCCCGGGCTGATGCCTTCGATGCGGGTGCCGCTCAGGCCGAAAGGTTCCTTGTTCAGGAGGACGGTGGAACCGGTGGGTGTGGCGTCAACGAACAGAGCTCCTTTCGGAGTGGTGGTCTTGGTGAGGGTGACGGTCTCGGTGGTGGTTGTTCCACGGACGATCTTCACCGGGACTTTCTGGCGGTCGTAACCGGCGAGTTGCAGTTCCAGTTCGAGCGTGCCTTCTGGCAGCGGTGTCTTGCTGGTGAAGGGGGTCTGGCCCAGGCGTTCGCCGGAAGCCTTCGAGAAAACCGCCGCGCCGGAGGGTGAACTCGAGATGCTCAGTTGCCCGTAAGCGAAGCGGAAGGTGTGCTCGTTCTTCTCGCCGCGTTTTACGACGATTTCCTCTTCTTTGTCCGGCAGTTCGGGGTAGCGGGCGCGGAGCTTCACCGTGCCAGGTGGTAATTGGGCCTTGGGCAAAGGTGTGAAACCGAGGGAGCGGTCGCCGTAGAAGATCTCCGCTTTTTCGGGGTCGCTCTTGAGGGAGACGGTGGCCGGTTCGAAGTCGGGTTCGAACACGGCGCGCTTATTGCGCTGGATGTCGAGCGTATCCGCTTGAGGAGTCGGCCAGCTTGGATTCGTGACCTCGACCGTGTATTTGCCGGTCACTAATTCATTGGTGGTGGCGCCGATGGGCTCGGTGGTGCCGGTCTTGACCAGCGTGCCTTTGGCATCGCGCACCTTGTAGTCGTAGCGTCCGGATAGCTTGGGGATTATGGCCAAGGTGCCTTTGCTGCGATAGAGCGTGGTGGAGATTTTTTCCACGCCATTGCTGGTCACCTGAACTTTGTGTTCGTAGGGATCGTAGCCTTCCAGCTCGATGCGGACGGTATGTGCCTCGGGAGAGACGGGGGCCTTGTAAGGCGTGGTGCCAACCAACTGGCCGTTGAGGAACACTTGAGCCCCGCGCGGTTCGGAGACGACTTCAATGCCCTGCTTAAGGTTGTACTTCTGCCAGCCGAACCAGCCACCGGTCGCCAGCAAGATCAGGAGGACGAAGCTGGCCAGGGCCCGGTAGGGCACGGCACGGGGCGGCGGTGGCGGCGGGAGCACCGGCTCCGTGATGGCTTCTGTGGGACAGGCCTCAACCTCCTGGGAGGTGCCGCTGTAGCCCGAGCTGTTGAACGCGAGCAGCACGTAATAATAGGTGCAGCCGTTCACGAGCTGCGGGTCAAGGTAGCTGGTGCCCGTGGTGACCGTGGCCACGGGCGCGTAGGGTCCGCCGGATGTCAACGAGCGCTGGATGCTGTAGCCATGCGCGTGCGAGGAGGCGGCCCAGGAGAGCAAAACCTGCCCGTCCTGCTCCTCCACGCGGAGGCCCATCGGGACTTGCGGCACCGGCATGGGCACGGCCCAAACTTCGTGCGATTGCGGGCTGATGCCGGCGGCGTTGAGGGACTCGATGACGTAATAATACGCCTGCCCGTTGCGGACCTTGCCATCGTCGTAGTGCGTCTTCTCCTCCAGCGTCGCCACCACCTGGTAGGGACCGCCGGAGATCTCCGCGCGCAAGATGCGATAGGCCACCGCCTCCGGCACCTTGCGCCAGTTCAACCGCACATTTTCGTCCCCGGCCGACGCCGACATGCCCAGCGGCGCCTTGGGCAGCGGGCAGGGGGTGGCGCGAAACTCGCCGGAAGAAGTCGCCAGGCCCGAAGAGCTGAGCGCCACGACCACGTAGCGGTAGAGCGCATCGTTCTCCACCCCGCCGTCCTGGAAGCGCGTGCCGTTCGTCACCGTGGCGATGACCTTGTATGCTTCGTTCGGCTTGTCGGCGCGCTTGATCTGGTAGCTGGCCGCGCCCTTGGCCGCATCCCACTCCAGTTGCACGGTCCGGTCGGAGACTTTGACCCGCAGGTTCAGCGGCGAGTCCGGCGGGGCTTGCGGTTCGCCGCGCACCTCGTTCGAATGCGGGCTGGGCCCGGCGGCGTTCAACGCCTCGATGACGTAATAATACGTGCTCCCGTTATGGACCTCGCGGTCTTCGTAAGTGTTCTTTTCCTCGGAGGAATCCAAGGTCTTCAACTCATAGAACGGTCCGCCGGAGATCTCCGAGCGCAACACGCGGTAGGCGGCTGCACCGGTCACGGCGCGCCATTTGAGCTGGATCGAGCGATCGCCCGCCTTCACCGTCAGGTCCAGCGGTGCCCGGGGCAGCGGGCAGGGCGTGACCTGAAACTCGCCCGAGGGCGTGCTTAGCCCCACGGAGTTCACGGACTCGACGACGTAACGGTAGGCGACATCATTCTCCACGCCACCATCCTGGAAGCGCGTGCCGGTGGTCACCGTCGCGATGATGGTGAGCGGGTCTTCGGGTTTGGAAGCGCGTTTGATGATGTAGCGGGTCGCGCCCGTGGCGGCATCCCACTCCAGTTGCACGGTGCGGTCGCTGACCTTCGCGCGCAGATTCACCGGCGGGGCTGGCGGCGCTTGCGGTTCGCCTTTCACTTCGCCGGAGAGCGGGCTGGCGGCGACGCTGTTCGCCGCCTCCACCGTGTAATAATACGCCGTGCCATTCTCCACGGTGGTGTCGGCGAACTCCGTGGCCTCGTTCACCGTGCCGACCACGGTGTAAGGGCCGCCGGGCTGGGGTGCGCGCTTGATCTGATAGGTAAGCGCACCGGGCGAGGGATTCCAGGTGAGCGAGACGCGCTTGTCACTGGGCCGCGCCTTCAAGCCCGTCGGTGCTTCGGGCGGATGATACGTCGGGCGCGTCGTCGTCTCCATCAGGCCCAGCAGGTCGGCGACTTCACGGATGCTCTGCGGCCGGTTCGCGGGCTGGTATTCGAGACACTTGGCGATCGCCTCCTCCCATTGCTTGGGGATCGGCTCGCCGCCGATGCGCAACATGTGCCGCCGTTCCTGCATGGAGATCAGCTTGGAATCCGGCAGATGCGCCACGTTCTGTTTGCGCTCCTCATCGTAGAACGGCGTGCGGCTGGTGAGCAGGTCGTAAATCGTCGCGCCCAGCGAATACACGTCA
This sequence comes from Verrucomicrobiota bacterium, assembly GCA_023431185.1. Lineage (GTDB taxonomy): Bacteria > Verrucomicrobiota > Verrucomicrobiia > Limisphaerales > JAEYXS01 > JAEYXS01. The sequence continues at coordinate 4,924 of JAEYXS010000042.1, read as the reverse complement.
TCCAGGATGGAAGGCGCATGCCGTGCGGCCTGTTGCGGACTCATGTAACCAGGCGTGCCGCCGGTCGCCTCCTGCTTGCCCTGGCCAAGCTGCAGGCTGCTCGCGATGCCGAAATCCGTCACCTTCAGTTGATCCCGGCGGTTCACCATCAGGTTCGCCGGCTTCAGGTCGCGATGCACGATCTCCGCGACCTCATGCGCGTACTCCAGCGCGGAGCAAAGCTGCCTTACCCGCGTGCGCAGGTCATACGCTTCGAACACACGACTGGGCCGCGACTTGCGCAGGGAGGACAGCGTCTCGCCGTCCACGAACTCCATCGAGATGGCGGCGTTCTGCCGGTCATAGAGGAAGTCGTAGATACGGACGATGTGCGGGTGCGCCAGCTCGATGCTCTTGATGGCCTCGCTCTTGAGATGCTGGATGGCGGCGAGATCGTTGCGGACGCGGTCGGGGAGGAACTTGAGGGCGATGCGCCGGTTCAACTCCTCGTCCCGCGCCAGCCAAACGACGCCCATGCCGCCGCCGGCCAGTTCACGTTCCAACGTGAACCGGTGCAGGATCTGCTCGCCAGGATAATGGCGCAGCACTGTGGGACTCTCGTCCCTCTCGTCATCGGGCATGCTCATGCGTGCCAATGGCTTACGGAACCGCGGTTACAAGGGGTACGTCTCTGGGCGGGATTATGGGAGGAACTGGCCCTCCTGTGCAACTGAAAGGATGGGGCGTTTGGGGTTGCCACCATCCGCTATATCCGGTACCTAACTTGTGACTTAACACATATCAGGCGTTGCTACGCGTAGCCCATGAACCAAGACCACTCATCAGCCGACCGCACCATCGCGACCATGACCTCACGCCGCTCTTTCCTCAAAACCTCCGGCCTGGCGCTCGGTGCGCTCAGCCTGAACGGCATCGCCCAGACGGCCAAGGCCCAGAAAACCGTCCTGCTGCATTGCGGCTGGGCGACGAAGAACATCGGCGACATCGGTCACACCCCTGGCACGCTGCGCTTTCTGGAGCAGCATCTGCCCCAGGTGAAGGTCATCCTCTGGGCCGCCAATACCAACGAGCAGGTGGATGCGATGCTGATGAAGCGCTTCCCCAAGCTGGAGATCGTCAAAGGTTCGCTGACCACCAAGGACGGCCCCGTCCAGCAGGCGGTCAACCGCGCCGACTTCTTTCTCCGTGGACCCGGCATGGGCCAGGACACCACGTTCATGGCCTACTGCCGCAAGATCGGCAAACCTTGGGGTCTCCAGGGGCAGTCCTATTTCCCCGACATGGTCACCGGTCCCAAGGGAGCGGAGAACATCGCCCTCCTCAACAGCGCCGCTTACATCTACTGCCGCGATTCCAAGACGCTCAAGCTGCTGCAGGATGTCGGCGTGAAGCCGCCCGTCCTTGAGTTCGGTCCCGATGGCTGCTTCGGCATCGACGTGCGGGATGAGGCGAAGGCGCTGGCGCGGCTGAAGAAGCACGGCTTGGAGGAAAAGAAATTCATCACCCTCCAGCTCCGCACCCACACGCCGACAAGTCCCGGGGTGGATGACAAACGGCCGCAGAAACTCAACCCGCTCCATCCCACCCCGCAGAACATCGCCGACGACCAGCGCCGGGCGAAGGTCTATCAGGACCTTATCGCCATGTGGGTGAAGGAGACCGGCTGGAAGGTCGTCATCGCGCCGGAAGTCTTCAAGGAGATGGAGTATAACAAGAAGTTCGTCTATGATCCGCTGCCGGAAAACTTGAAGAAGCACGTGGTGAACTTTGACGAGTTCTGGAACGTGGACGAGGCCTGCTCCTTCTACGCGCGCGCCCACACCGTCATCTGCCACGAGCCGCACACGCCCATCATGGCGCTGGCCATGGGCACGCCCATGATGCACACCTTCTCCGAGTTCCACTCGCCCAAATGCTGGATGTTCAAAGACATCGGCCTGGAAGAGTGGGCACCCGAATTCGACGCCACCCCCGCGACGAAGATGTTCGCGATCCTCATGGGCATCCACAAGGACTACCCGGCCGCGCAAGCGAAGGTGAAGAAGGCGATGGCCTACGTGGAGGAACGGGCAGCCTCCCAGATGAACGTGCTGAAGAAGATCATCGGGGCGTGAGCTAAACGGCGTGATCCCGGCGTGTTCCAAAGCCAGCGTGCGGGATGGCCAAGCCAGTTATCGCGAATGTGCTTAGGCTGGCGCGGATATTATGGCATCTGTTCAAGCATGGGGTGCCGTATGATCCGAAGATGTGGGCTGCCGCCGAGGAAAAACCAAAAAAACTCCAACGCCTGCACCAAAATGCCGCCGCCCTCGGCTACAAACTCATCTCCACCACAACCACTTAGCCGCCTAGTTTCTCAAGAGGCGCATGGCTCATGACAATCTCAACTATCACAAGCTGAACCTGCTATCGGCTGTGCATCGTGGTCAAACAACGAGTCGCCCATCATATACAAACCGTTCAGTGCGCCGTTGAGCTGCATCAACGTCTCAATCATCTCACCATCGTCACCAAACCCGGATGGGGCGACGCAGCCGATGACGAACCGCATCTGACTGATGCGGTGCAGGACATACGGTAGCCGCTCCTTGTCGCGCACCTCCTGCTGGGCGTATCCCGACATGCCAGTAAGATGCTCCTCAATCATGTGCGCCGGCATGAAATTCATGACGCACTCACCATGCTTCGTGTGCAGCTTGAAACCTGTGGCGCTGCCACTCTCGTCGCTCATGCCTTCGTAGGACTGAATGCCCGGAACGGTATCGAAAACCTTCGAGCCTAAAAGTGATGGATCGGCGACATAGATGGTGGCGTAGTCCGGTTCAACTTCCTTCGGCTTCTTTTTGAATAGTCCAAACATAGTGGTGTGGGGGTTAATGCGCCTAACGCGAAGCTGACCGATGACGAGGAGCGCGCCAACAGCGTTCGGCTTGGAACACCCGGTTGAGCGCGCTCCTCGTCATTCGGTCGAGCGTCTGGTTCGGTGAGCAGACCCGCCATCCTGGCTGATTACACGAAAAAACAGCATCCATCCAAGCATGATGCCAAAAACGGCTCCAACAAAGGATGCTGCGATATCGTTCAGGTCGAAAGTCCGCGATGGCATCCATATCTGAGCAATCTCGTACACTGTCATCCCGGTCGCTGCTCCCATTGCACCCTTGGTGAAATCCCAAAGGCTGACAGCCTTTTCTCGCAGGAGAATTCCCAAGGAAATCGCAAGAGAAAGTATGAAGTTAGGTGACGTTCCATTCGCGTCCAAGGGAAGGAGAGCGGGTGCGAGTCCAAAGTCTCGCACCACCTTCAGGAGCAAACCTATCGACAATAGAACGACAATTAAGAGGCCGGTAACGACCTTTCTAGTCGTAGACGGAACGGAATGCCTTTGCTTCATCATTCCACCGAACGACCAAGCTCAGCGACCGCCGCCGGAAACGCCCGGTCGGCTGCAACAGTCGCGGACAAATCACCTGAACCCTCCAACTGCCCAGCGGGGCGGCGGTTCGCTGCAGCGCTCTGGTTAGGCCACACGGTCATAATCACAAACTCTGACTCCTGTGCAACTCAACTCTCGCCGACCGGCGTTCGTGTCCAAGCGAAGCCTGCTCCATCGACCTTCGGTGGCGACAACCTCTGCATCAAGAATCGTCGGTGAACCTTGGAACGGCTGCTCAAAAACCTGGTAGCTGTGGACATCGTCGAAAACCAGCAAGCGCTTCTCGAAGACGTTGCGCTCCCAATCCACAGGATACTCGACCTCCATCGTCAGCGTGTCCGCCTCGCAATCCTCGATGACGCGGAGAATCTGCGTGTCGTGAAAGTGAATGGTAGAAATGTCCATGCGCGTAGTACGGCCTAACGACCAAGCTCAGCGACCGCCGCCGGAAACGCCCGGTCGGCTGCAACAGTCGCTGACAAATTCCCTGAACCGTCCGCCTGCCCAGCGGGGCGGCGGTTCGCTGCAGCGCTCTGGTTAGGCCATTTGTGCGGCAAGTGCATATGCCTGTTCGATGATGGAACGTGCAACACGGTAGAATGCTCGCTGGCTGGAATCAACCTCGTGAACCGTGACCTGCGTAATCCAAATGCTGCCTGTAGCCGGAAAATGTGGAAACCGCGCAGCCATGCCCTCCTCAATGCCGCGCAGTATCGCCGTCCGATACTCGTCAGAAACCGGCACTCGAAAATGAACTCCCGGCGTTTGGTTGTAGTGGAACTGCACACGCAAACCTGCCGCCTCGAAACGAGGGCCGAGATGCTGACTGAAGCTCGCATACAACTCAACCTCACCTGGAGATGCTGGCGACATGGAATGGCCTAACGACCGAACTGAGCCACCGGCTCAAAGGGGGTGTAAATGAAGAGCAGCCTGAATGATGAACCAGTGACGCAACAGCCGGTTGGCTCCAGTGAATGGTTAGGCCGGCCAATACAGGAGGAGCTGGTGGAATGTATAGACCGGCAACTGCTCTGGCATGAAGAGAGGATGCGAGTGCTCCGCCAAGCAAGAACAACGGCGGCGGGCCTGCCAAATGAAGCGGCAATCATCATGTATCAAGGAGTCTTAGCCTGGGGGCGGACGTAAACGTGGATAACTCTGCGGCCCATCGTGTAATCAAAACGGCGATGAACAACCATGAAATGCCTAGAACCACCATCAGCATCAAGATCGAGCAAGTCTCCCGGGAGAGGGCTTGCGGCAGGTGAATCCACCATGAACGCCTTATGTTCCAGACGTATGTCTGATGTGTCGGCGTATCTGAAAACAAGCTCGTATTGCATAGGCAGCGTGATGAGGCCTAACGACCGAAGCTCAGCGACGGCGAGCAAAGGAGGGTCCGATGGGAAGTGAGACGAAATCGAGCCGTTCGCTGGAGCGGATGGTTAGGCTTTCGGCTGATGTGACCACTCCGTGCCAGCCTCA
>JAEYXS010000053.1 GCA_023431185.1 Verrucomicrobiota bacterium | reverse complement strand
TAAAGGGGTCAGTCCCTAACATTGTGTTTTTCCTTTCGCTTCCGGCACAACAAATTGTTCACCGCGTCCCGCGAACCCATCCCCAACCGCCCCGCGATCCACCCCACCGCCATCGTCGTCTCCCGCCGCAATCGCATGGCTATTTCCACCTTCACCGCATCCCCCTTGGACCGTTTCCCCAAGTCCTTCTCCGTCCAGCCCGCCCGCTTCAATTCCTCCCGCACCAGCCGCTCCGCCTTCGCCTCCGCCGCCTCCACCAACTCCGCCCCATAATGCTCCGGCCCCACTTTTTCACTCATCTGCGCCTCAAGGGGTCAGTCCCACACATTGTAATGTTTCGTTTCATTTCCGGTTCAACAAATTGCTCATCGTACCCCGCGAACCCATCCCCAACCGCCCCGCGATCCATGCCACCGTCATCGTCGTCTCCCGCCGCAAACGCATGGCCATGCCCACCTTCACCGCATCACCCTTGGGTTCGTTGAACTTTCCTAGCCTCCGCCTTTCCCCGCCCACCGTCAATCCGCCCTGCCACCACTCCACAAATCCGTGTTTATCTGTGTCCATGCCCCTGAAATGACAGTGGCGCAGGAAAGCAGCACGAAGCTCCATCTCCCTCTCTTCCAACGGCAGTTGGAGGAGAGGGCCGGGGAGAGGAGGCACTGATCCTTTTGAACTTTATCTCGCTCTCTTCGGCCTCTGCGGGGCAGCGGCAAAATGCGATCCCAGATGATCTTCGCCTTGCCATATTTGGCTGGAGCAGAAACTCTGTCCACAGGGTTGATGACTGCATTGCGAAAAATTTACCCATTCCATCAGCGAATCGACCGGTCACCGCAGCCGTTTGATGTATGGCAAGATTTGAAACCGACGATATCCTCCAGCTAGCTCAAGTGTTGCTCCAAACATGACCATCGATGAAATAGACGCCAGTTCCGATGACGAACTGTTCGTGCTCTTGAAAAACGCGCTGGAGCAACAGATCACTGCCCACCCGGCATCGCCTGAATTCATCACCCAGATCCGCGGCCTTCCCGTCGGGCTGCGCGCCATGGCGGCCACTCATCAGCTGGATGTTTCACTCACATTGGATGACCTCGGCTGGCACTTCGGCAACTGGCATTCACTGGAACTGGCCGAGGAAACAGCCCTTGGATTCGACGAATTGAAAGCGGTCGAACTCGCCATGATTTTCCGGGAGGCCTTCCGGCTCGCTCAAAATTACTGGACTGAACTGGGCACGGAGAACTGGACCCAATGGTATCACGGCTCGGAATTCCAACAGGTGATCAAACCAATCGATGAAAAAGCCCGGTGCCTCCTCGATACGAAGAAACGCGGGCTTTTCGATTACTGGCTCAGCTATGCCCGCCATTTTCCCGAGCGGGTTGGGGCCATCGAAACCTGATGAGAGGAAAGTCCTTGGTAATAGTCATTACGCTATGCTCCACATCCGCCAAGACAACCTCACCGGCCCGGAGATCATCGCCCTCCTGCACGAACACCTCCGCTGCATGGCCGAAGTCTCCCCGCCCGAAAGCCGTCACGCACTGAACCTCGATGGCCTGCGCCAGCCCGGCATCACCCTCTGGACCATCTGGCACGGCACCGCACTCGCCGGTTGCGGCGCCCTCAAGGAACTCGATGCCACACATGGCGAAATCAAATCCATGCGCACGGCTTACGCGTATCAACGCCAAGGCATCGCCTCCCGCATGCTGCAACACCTCATCGAGGAATCCAAACGTCGCGGTTATCGCCGCCTAAGCCTGGAGACCGGGGCCATGGCTTATTTCGATCCCGCCCGCCAGCTCTACGCCAGTTTTGGGTTTACATCCTGCGGCCCTTTTGCAACCTACCAACCCGACCCGAACAGCGTATTCATGACCAAAGAACTTTGACCGATCGCACATGCTGAAATCCCGCTACAAGGTGATCGGTACCTGCTTTGCCGCCGTCCTGTTCATGACGCTCATGTTCGTCACCAAAGGTTACGAACAGGCCTGGGAACTGTGGAACATCCCGCCCATGACCCCGCACTTTTCCGACCTGCGCGTCATCACCCACGGTGCGGAATCGTATGCGGCCGGATTGGACCCCATGCTCGACAATCCCGCCGACCCCTGGCAGCGCAAGCTCAACTACCCGCGCGTCTGGCAGATGCTCTATCCGCTCGGCATAAACGCCTCCCACACCACGGCACTGGGCATCATCATCATCCTCTCCTTCCTGGCCGGCCTCTGCCTGGCCCTGCCGGATCTCGAAAATCGCACCTTGCTTCTGCTCATCGCCGTCCTGCTCTCCCCGGCCACCCTGCTCGGCGTGGAGCGCGCGAACATCGATCTGCTCATGTTCTTCCTCGTCGCCCTCTCCCTCGTCGCCGGCCAATGGTCGCTCGTCTCCGCCATGCTGGTCCTGCTGGCCGGGTTCGCCCTGAAACTCTTCCCCATCTTCGGCTGGGCCATGCTGGTCAGGACCGGCAAATCCCGCTTCGTGAAATTCACCGGCATCGCCCTCTTCCTCGTCGGCCTGCACCTCGTCTCCACCGCCCGGGACCTGCAAGTGATCAGTGAAGGCACCCCCCGCAGCACCTTCCTCAGCTACGGCATGAACGTGTATTGGATGGCCCTCAGTGAAGCCCATCCCGACCAGGCCGCGCTGGTGAAAACCTTCGCCTACATCGGTGCCCCCCTCATCATCGTGCTCGCCCTCAGCGCCCTCTTTCGCCGCAGCAGCCTGCCGGAACCAGCCGCTGATTCACTTCCCCTCGATGCCTTCCGCTCCGGCGCGGCGATCTATGTGGGCACCTTCCTCCTCGGCAACAACTGGGATTACCGGCTCATCTTCCTCATCCTCACCCTGCCCCAATTGGTCGTGTGGGCGAAGCTGCCCGGCCGCCTCGCGCTCCTCGTCAAAGTCATCATCGCCGCCACCCTGCTGTCCTGCTGGCACATGCTCATCGTCAAACTCCTCCGCCCGGTGGATAACGGCTACCTCCTCAGCCTGACGCTCGATGAACTGGCGAACTGGACCCTCTTCGCCGGCCTGGCCTGGCTCCTCTTCTGGACCGCTCCCGTCTGGCTCAAGGAACTCGCACGGAAACTGCTGCCGGCGACCAGACAACCGGCCTGACGACCATCTCCGCCGCCCTCCGTCACCGCGACTTCTTTTTCTGCGTGTTCCGCGTATTCAGCGGTTTCCTCACCCCACGAACCAGAAAAACACGATCGCCACCGCCGTCGGCGGCAGAGCGCCGAGGAACAGTCCCAACGGGCTGATCCCCTCGTCATTGAACGCCTTCGCATCCTGCAGGATGCCCACACCGGCCGGGTTTGGCGCATTCGCGATCACCGTCAGACCGCCGCCCGTCACCGCGCCCGCCACCAGTGCATACTTCAGATCATCCGAGATGCCCTCCACCAGTGAGCCCAGATAGGTCAGCGCCGCGTTGTCCGTGATGGCCGTCAGCCCCGTCGCGCCGAAAAAGAGAGAAGCCCCGCTCAACCCTTCGATCAACGGCTTCAACCAATACGCCTGCAACGAGCCCAGCGTCACCAACCCGGCGAGGAAGAACCCCACCAGCAAACCCTCGCGCAACTTCAACGCATCCTGATACTCCTTCGTCGCCGTCACCAGACCGAGGAACAGCATGAACACGCCGAAGAAAACATCCGGATGATGCGCGAATCCCACCACCGCCGCCAGGAACGCGATGTGCAGAAAAGTCAGCCATGCCGGCATCGGATTGCTGTCGCCCTTCATTACCGCCACCTGCTTCAGCTCATGCCGGAAAAAATACGTCACCAGCGCGGTGGAGACGATGCAGCTCAGCGCCGCCCGCCAGCCGAAATGCGTCAGCATGAACATCGTGTCCCACTCCCACTTCGCCGCCACCATCAGCACCGGCGGCGCCGCGAAATGCGTCAACGTCCCGCCGATGGAGACATTCACGAACAGCAGCCCCAGCGTGGCATACGCCAGCTTGTTGCTGATGCCCGCATCGAAATACCGCCGCTTCAGCACCAGCGCCAGCAGGGTCATCGCCGCCGGCTCCGTGATGAACGACCCCAGTAACGCCCCGAACGACAACGCCGCCACATAAAAGGAAATGCTCTCGGTCAGCGGCATCAGCCGGGCGATGAAGCTGATGAGCGCCTCCGCCAGCTTCACCACCGGACGCGTCGCCGCCACCACCATCACCACCAGCACGAACTTCGGCTCCGTATAATTCAGGCTCTCGATATACTCCACGGCATCGTGCAACGAGCCCTTCAACGCGGCGATGCCCACGAACAACGCCGCCGCCCACAACCCGAAGACCACCTCCGTCTCCGCCAGGAAATGCAGGATGTTCTCCTTGATGGAGCCCGGCGGATACTTATGTGCCCAGTGGGCGAACCGCTTCACACAAAAGGTATGCAACACGGCGATCGCGAAGAGCACCGTGGCCAAGATTTCCATGGGACTGGCCGACATGCCGCATAAAGTGGTTTCAATGTGGCTGGAGGGCAAGCAAACCCGGTCCGATTCCGTAAAAAAATTTCACCAGCCCTCGGCCTGAGTGAAGGGAGAAAATGGTGGGCCCAGTAGGATTTGAACCTACGACCAAGGGATTATGAGTCCCCTGCTCTAACCGCTGAGCTATAGGCCCTTGAAGGTTTGAAGACCGCTGATACCGCCTCACGAGGTCTTCAGGCGTTTACTTTTTCGCGGGACCCAGCCCGTCGCAAGCTTATTCGCAAGGCTGCCGGACAATCGAAACCAGGCTTTCTCGCGCTTCCCACTTCTCATTCACCTTCCCACCCCCTAAAGTCCCGCCGCCGTGTCCGCCACGTTATATGACCTGATCCCGCGCGATGAGAACCTCAGCAATGAGGCCCTCCTCGGCAAATTCCTCGATTACGCCGAGGGTCGCCGCTTGCAGCTCTACCCCGCTCAGGAGACCGCCATTCTCGAACTGTTCGAGGAAAAGAACGTCATCCTGAACACGCCCACCGGCTCGGGTAAATCACTTGTGGCTGCCGCGCTGCACTTCAAAGCCATCGCCCAAGGGAAACGCTCCATCTACACCTGCCCCATCAAGGCGCTGGTGAATGAGAAATTCATGGCCCTCTGTCGTGAATTCGGCCCCGAGAACGTCGGCCTCAGCACCGGTGATGCCACGGTGAATCACGATGCCCCCATCCTCTGCTGCACCGCAGAGATCCTCGCGAATATCGCCCTGGCCGAAGGCCCCGCCGCCAATGTCCGCGAGGTCATCATGGATGAATTCCATTACTACGCCGACCGCGAGCGCGGCGTGGCCTGGCAGATTCCCTTGCTCACCCTGCCGCAATCCCGCTTTCTCCTCATGTCCGCCACGCTGGGTGAAACCGCTTTTTTCGAAGAAGAGCTCACCAAGCTGAACGGCCGCCCCAGTGTCACCGTATCTTCCGTGGAACGTCCCGTGCCATTGGAGTTCGCCTACTCGGAATTGCCCCTTGCCAAGACCTTGGAAAGCCTCGTCGCTGATGGCAAAGCCCCGGTTTACGTCGTCCATTTCACGCAATTGGAAACCGCCCAGAGCGCGCAAGATTTCACGAGCATCAATGTCTGCACCAAGGACGAGAAAGCCGCCATCGCGAATGCCATCGAAGGCTTCAAGTTCACCAGCCCTTACGGACCCGACATCAAGAAGTGGTTGCGGCACGGCATCGGCCTGCATCATGCCGGCTTGCTGCCCAAGTATCGCATCCTCATCGAGCAACTCGCCCAGCGCGGCCTGCTGAAAGTCATCTGCGGCACGGACACTTTGGGCGTAGGCATCAATGTCCCCATCCGCACCGTGCTCTTCACGCGCCTGTGCAAGTTCGACGGCCAGAAGACCGGCATCCTCAGTGCGCGCGATTTCCATCAGGTCAGCGGTCGTGCCGGTCGCAAGGGCTTCGATGACCTCGGCTGGGTGGTCGCCCAAGCGCCGGAGCACGTGATTGAAAACCTCAAGCTCGCCGAGAAAGCTGCGCGCGATGGCAAAAAGGTCGTCAAACGCCAGCCGCCTGAGAAGAACTTCGTCAACTGGGACAAGAACACCTTCCTGCGCCTCATCGCCGCGCCCCCGGAACGGCTCACCTCCCGCTTCCAGGTCACGCACGGCACCTTGCTGAATGTGCTCAGTCGCAAAGGTGATGGCTGTGGCGCGATGCGCGACCTGATCCGTCGTTGTCACGAGACGCCCAAGGCGAAGAAAACTCATACCGCCCGTGCGTGGCAATTATTCCGCTCCCTGCTGGACCGCAAAATCATCGAATTCATCACGCCGGAGCAGGCGCAAGCCCCCGGCCAGAAGCTGCGCGTGAACATCACGTTGCAGGAAGATTTCTCCATGGACCAGGTGCTCTCGCTTTACCTGCTGGACACCATTCCCTTGATGGACCCGCAGGCACCCGATTACGCCCTCGTCCTGCTCACGCTCGTCGAATCCATCCTGGAAAACCCGGACATCATCCTCCGCAAACAGCTCGACCGCGTGAAAGACCAGAAGATGGCGGAGATGAAGATGGAGGGCATCGATTACGACAAGCGGATGGAGGAACTCGAGAAGTGCGAGTATCCCAAGCCGAATCGCGAGTTCGTTTACTCCACCTTCAATGCCTTCGCGGATAAGCATCCGTGGGTCGGCCAGGAGAATATCCGCCCGAAATCCATCGTGCGCGAGATGTTCGAGGAGTTCCGCTCGTTCGCCGATTACATCAAGCTTTACGAATTGCAGCGCGCGGAAGGCGTCCTGCTGCGCCATATCAACAGCGTCTTCAAAGTGCTCGCCCAGACCGTGCCGGACACGGCGAAGAACGATCAATTGCGCGAGATGGAAGTGTATCTCAGCACCATGATCAAGCAGGTGGACTCCAGCCTGCTCGATGAATGGGAGAAGATGCGCAACCCGGATTACCAGCGCGCTGAGAGCAAGGAAATCCGCCCGCCCGGCTCCGAGGAAGCCGCCCGCGACATCACGCGGGATACGAAAGCCTTCACCGCCGCCATCCGCACGCGCATCTTCAGCTTCCTGCGCGGTGCCGTGAATCAAGACTACGAGACAGCCTTAAGCCAGCTTGCTTTCGCTGATGATGCGGATGGCAACGCGTGGACGAATGAGCGTCTCCACGCCGCCATCGAAGCTTACTTCGCCGTCCACGGCCACTTGCGCCTCGACCCCGAGGCCCGCAATGCCCGTCACACCTACATCGCCGTCGGCGAGGATAAAAAGACGTGGCGCATCCAGCAGATGCTCATCGATGCGGATGAACAGAATGACTGGGTGGCCGAATTCTTGGTGGATATCGCGCAGTCACGGGCAAAAGAAGAGCCCGCGCTGCGCCTCGTAAGAATCGCCAGTCTGACGTAGTAGGGCAGACGCCCTCGTCTGCCATAGTCGAACAGGCGCCCTCGCCTGTTCACTCACCTTCTTAATCTCCGATCTGCCGTTTGATTGAGGAACTGATCTGCTGCGACCACTTCTCCAGCGTGGCGCTGTCGCGGCCTTCGATGAGCAGGCGCGCTTTCGGCTCGGTGCCAGAGTAACGCAGCAGGACACGTCCGCCCGTCGGAGTCACTTCCGCTTCCGCTTTTTTCACCAGATCCAGCACGCCGTCCAGCTCATCGAAAGGCAGCTTCTCACGCACCCGGATGTTCGTGACCAGTTGCGGATAACGCGTCCAGCAGCGCGATAGCTCGGAAAGCGACTTGTCCTTCGCCTTCATGATCTTCACCACTTGCAGCGCACTGACCAGGCCGTCGCCCGTGGTGCTGTAATCACGGAAGATCATGTGCCCGCTCTGCTCACCACCGAAATTGTAACCACCCTTCAACATCTCATCGATGACGTTCTTGTCCCCCACCGCCGTGCGGATGACCTTGCCGCCCGCCTGCACGATGGCCGCATCCAGCCCGGCGTTGCTCATCACTGTGGAGACCAACGTTTTCTCCGCCAACGTGCCCGACGCCAGCATGTCCAGCGACGCGATGGCCATGATGTCATCCCCATCGATCAGCCGTCCCTTCTCATCACACAAGATCAAACGGTCCGCATCACCGTCATGCGCGATACCGATGTGCGCGCCGTGTTCCCGCACCTTCTGGCAAAGTTGCGAGGGATGCATGGAACCGCAATCTTTGTTAATGTTCTTGCCGTCCGGCTGGTTGCCGTAGATGTATGTCTCCGCACCCAGTTCCCGCAGCACGCAAGGCGTGGCCTTGTACGCGGCGCCATGCGCGCAATCCACCACGATGCGCATGCCATCCAGCGTCATGCCCTTGGGGATGGACGCCTTGGCATACTCGATATAACGGCCCAGCGCGTCTTCGATACGCACGGCCTTGCCGATCTCATCCGCCGTGGGCCGGATGTTCTCGATCTCACCGCTGAACACCAGATTCTCGATGCGTTCTTCGATCGGGTCTTCCAGCTTGTAACCATCCGCACCGAAGAATTTGATGCCGTTGTCGTCGTACGGATTATGCGAGGCCGTGATGACGATGCCGGCATCCGCACGCAAACTGCGCGTCACATAGGCAACACCGGGCGTGGGCAATGGTCCGATGAACAGCACATCCACCCCCATGGACAGGATGCCGGAGGAGATGGCGTTCTCCAGCATGTAGCCGGAGATGCGCGTGTCCTTGCCGATGACGATGCGATGCCGGCCCCGGCTGCGCGACTGGCTCTCCAGATGTTTGAAGACATGCGCGGCCGCCCTTCCGAGCTTGAGAGCGGTCTCCGCCGTTACAGGTTCCACATTAGCACGACCACGGACCCCGTCCGTGCCGAAGATGCGACGATTTGAAGAAGACATTAGTTGTTAGTTGAATCGGCTGCCGCCGCTGCCGGGCTGGAGACCCGCTCCACCACCACTGACCTCGGCTCCACGGACATCAGCTCCACACCGGGCGGGACGTAAACCTGAACCATCCGGCTGATTGGCCGGGTGTGCGCCGTTCCGTTTGCCTTTTCATTCATGTCGGTAACATCCACGAAGGCAAGGATAAGTTTGGGGTCCAGAGCCCGTAACCGGCTGCCTTCCCCCTTGACCACCACCCGTACTTCCGCCGGTTCCACCCGGTAGGCTCCAGCCAGTTCCGCACCGCGCAAGACCGTCACGGGCCGGCGCATGGGCTTGCTCATGACGGTTTCGACGATGATGCCCGGCTCATTCAGGACATGCACACCGGACTCATCCACCTCGATCCGGTCATCCAGCTTCCCGCCGAAGTTCGCCCAAATGAGGGTGGCCAGCACAAAGGCCAGAAACTTCCACCAGAAATCCTTCACGACGATGTCCTGGATGGCCATATCAGTGGCCTCCTTTCTTCGTCTGCGTGGCCACATTCTCCCGGATGCGCGTCCAGGCTTGTTGCAGCCAGTACTTCCGGGCCCGATGTTCCCGCCGCTTCACCAAGATCGAGGTCAGAAAGGAGCGCAGCACCTCCACCGTCACCTTCCGCTCCAAGTGTCCCTTGTAGGCGTAAGAAATCGCCCCGGTCTCCTCCGAGACCGCGATCACGATGGCATCCGATTCCTCCGACAATCCGATGGCTGCGCGATGTCGTGTCCCCATGGATTTCTCCAAACCCTGCTTCTGCGTCAGCGGAAAGATGCAGGCCGCCTTGAGGATGCGGTCGCCGCGCATGATGACGCCCCCGTCATGGATGGCATTGTTCGGGAAGAAGATCGTCTCCAGCATCTCCGGCGTGGCCTCGCAGTTCACCTGGATGCCCGACTCCACAATGTCCTCCAGTTGGATGGATTGCTCAATGGCGATCAGCGCCCCGATCCGCACATCCGCCAGCCGCTCCACTGTTTCAATGATCACCTCGATGTTCTCACGCTCCTCACCCGGATCGTTGAAATAGGGCTGGTTGCCCAGCTCCGCCAGCAAGCGCCTGAGTTCCGGCTGGAAGATGACCAGGCCGGCGACGACGAAGAAAGTGGAGAAAGTTCCCAGCAAAAGTCGCAAGACGCGCAGATCAAGGATGCTTGTGACCAAGGCCAGGGTCAGCAGCAGGGCCACAAACCCCGTGATCACCGCCCAGCCGCGCGTGCCCCGCAATCCGCGCAAAAAGACCAGCACATAGTAGATCCCCACCGTCAGGATGAGGATCTCCAGCACCGGCCGCCAGATGATCTGGATGATGGTCCACATGCGCTATTCGCCCGACTATTTATCGCCGCTGATCAATCGCCTCGGCCATGCGTATCGCCTGGCTGGTCGCCGCCACATCGTGCGTGCGGATGATGTTCACCCCCTGCCCGATGGCATCCACCGTACAGGCCAAGGCTGCCGGGAGCCGTTCAGTCACTTCCAAACCCAGCAGACGCCCCATGAAAGACTTCCGGGACACGCCTAACAAAAGCGGCCTCCGGTGCCGGTTAAAATGCCGCAGACCACCCAGCAATTGCAAGTTGTGTTCCAAAGTTTTGCCGAACCCGATACCCACATCGAGGGCCGTCTGCTCAGGTAAAACACCCGCCGACGCCATCCGTTTCAGACGATCCGCAAAAAACTCGTTCACCTCCGCCACTACATCCGTGTAGTGCGGGTCTGCTTGCATCGTTTGCGGAGTTCCTTGCATGTGCATGGCTACGTAACCGGCGCCAGTCTCCGCCACCAACCGCCACATGGCATCGTCCTCCCGATTAGCCGCGATGTCATTTACAATATGCGCCCCCGATTCCAGTGCCGCCCGGGCCACTTCTACTTTCTGCGTATCGATGGAGATGACCGCTTGCGTCTCCGCCCGAAGCCGTTCAATCACCGGCAACACCCGCCGTTTTTCTTCCTCCACCGAAACTTCCGGCGCACCAGGGCGCGTCGATTCTCCACCGATGTCGATGATCTCCGCCCCCTCGCGGAGCATCTCCTGCGCGTGCGCCACCGCCTTCGCCAGATCAATGAACTGGCCGCCGTCCGAAAAAGAATCGGGCGTCACGTTCAGTATCCCCATGACCAGCGCGGGTCGAGGGAAGACGAACTCGATCTGTCGGCAACGCCATTTCATCTCATTTCGTTTTCCAGCGGCTGGCAGCTTCGACCAGTTTCACCGCGATCGCGTTCACCAGTTCATCCGGCACGCCATTCTGCGGACTGGCCGTCTGCGTGAGCAAGTGGCACTGGTCATTCACGTAATCGATCAGGAAAAACTCGCCGCTCTCGGTCTGGGCCACTTCGGTGGAAAAGAAATTCATACCGGTGGCTTCCGCCAGCTTCCGGGCGATCTGGTGTAAAGGCGCCAGCTTCAAATCCGCCTCTTCTTGGACGGTGACCAGCCGATATCGGTCATTGTAGCAGTTCCACCAACTGAGCCAAGTGCTGCCGAATACGTGATAAACGCGGAAATATGCCGGTTCACCCGTCAGATCGCGCGGCACGATCCGTTTCTGCAAGAGATACGGGCCCCAAGGCCACGCTTCCGCGGCGCGTTTCAGGTCTTCGATGCCCGTCGCGTTCAGGATGATACCCTTCCGGCCATAGCCCAGCGCGGGTTTGATGACAAAAGGCGGGGCCAACAAGGCCAGTTGCTCCGCTGTCAGCTCCGGCCATTGCCCGGCCGAGTTCTGATCAAGGATCAACGTCGGCGGCAACTGGAGTCCGGCTGCCAGAAGCCGTTGATGCGCCATCGCCTTGTGGCACGCAGCCATGGCCACATCCGGCGGGTCGATGACTTTAGCCCCCAGCTCATGCGAACGGCGGATGATACGGTGAAACACCTCCCGCGGATCGTGGTGCTCGCTCTGCATGTTCAGCACCATGCGCGCCCAGACCTCTTTGCGCTCCAGCTTGGCCAGATACTCCTCCGCCCAGGCGGGTTCGATGAGGAAAAAGTTCAACCCGGCGCGGGCGCAAGCCTCCTGCACGCGGTGTATGAAAAAATCATCCGCGTCCAGCTTATGAGTCATCGCCAGATCATAAACTCTCGCCACGTGGGGAAGTATCCAAAGGGAACAACCGGGCGTCAACCTTGCGGCCTCAAAATGAAGAACTTTATGACTCTTTGCCGCAAACCCGCAGAGTTCGCAACTTGACAGCCACCTTTAATTTCACAAGTAAATATCTGAATGAAAGCAGGCTCTTCCATCAGTAAATCACAACTCGATTCTGCCTGTGTTGATGTTCAAGCAGAGTTATCAGCAGTTGGGCTATGGAACGAGGACAGCAGGTTGACTTCTGTTGAGTGTTTCTGGTGTTACCTGCCACAAATCACGATGCCTTCAGCTCACGGATTCTTCATCCATGAATGTGAATGGCTGGATGATGTTTTGGGGTATGAACCCGGGCATATGTATATACCTCAGTGGGTGTTGTCTGAAGGATTGTGGCAGAATCGCGGCTCTTTGCGAGATGTCGTCCGGCATGAGTATGGCCATGCCGTTGCCCATTACTATCCAGCTCTCATTCGTCGGTCCCAACGGTTCACATCCGCGTTCGGCGAACGCTACGACAGTGAGGGACTGGAGACAAACACCAATAAGCCCAGTGAATTTGTGACCAGCTACGCCCTAACTAATGCAAGCGAAGATTTCGCGGAAACATTCATGATGTACTTACGTTACAGAGGTAAACTGCCAATCAAATTCAATTCGGTGGCCATAAAGAGAAAATGGAAATTTATTGCTAATGTGTCCAAAGTTATCAGTTTAGGACGTTCCAAATGGTAAACTGCCGCGCAGTTTTACTCGCACGGCTTCGTTCAAGATCGGAGAACACCATAACAGACCATCAACTTCTCATTGCAAAGGGAATTGAATTCAGCGTAATCCAGCACCCCTGGACTAACAAGCCTGCCAAACCTGTTTCCAGCCACATAAATCCGACTCGGATGCAGGCTATATCCGTAAATTACAATCCAATGATCGTAATCCATACCCGGCCTATCAATGCTGGCAATTATTGGAAACCCGGACCGAATCGCTTTCTTGATGTTCGCAAATGTGGGAGCACGCCGACTGACGCCAATGCTAGACTGTCTTAATGCTTTAATCAACTTGGTGGTGGAAGTCCCCGTTACAGAGTCCGGGGACACCAACCGGAAAAAACGCTCGAAACTTCGCCGGGGCCAGATTGACTCCACCACCATCCACCCAGCTATGGCTCCGCAGGTGTAAGAATGTGTCTGCATATACCCCTTGATCTCAAGGCTCTCCCCCGCTTTAGGGTCAGGATGCTCAAGATAATCCCGCACCCGTTTCACCCCAAACAAGTCGGCCACGTGGTCGAGTGTTCCCATAGTTTTCTCCATTCAAGCTCAAGCTTCATTCCTTCACACCATCAGCAAACCGAAAAGCAGCCTGCTTGACGGGTGAAATTAAAACACGCAATTCCCCAACCAACCTCAACCCCTCATCGGCCGATAATAGTCGCTCTTTCCATAAGTCGGCATGATTTAGCTTCTCTCTTTTAAGATGGCTCTTGATTTCCATCTTGGCATTGTCAATGCATCGCTCCACATACCTGCAAATCTCAGCATGAAAAGATTTCCTCAAATCCCTTCCAGCTTTGAGCGCCTTTCTTTCTTCACTCTCTAAGTGCTGGATAATCTCATCAGTATTATAGCTAGGTATCCCAATAATCTCAAACCAACCTTTACTCACCAAATCAATTGCAATCTCATTCGATTCAATTTCAGGAAGCTTTTCATTATCATGCTGCTTGATGGTCACATTGGCATCCAGCCCAAACTCATTCATCAGGATCTGAGCCTGATTCATCACATCTTTTGCATTCGCAAAAACAATCTCATTGATTGCACCTGAAAGGCTCTCACCAAATACACCATCATTATCAAAATCCAACCTCAACCCATCTCTGACACTATTGTTTAGGTTCTGAATTAAAGGGTTAATTTTTCTACTTTTGATTCTTGAGAAAGGCCAGAAACCTTTTCCATCTCCATACTTAGCCCTAACGCTATTTTTGATTTCTTGAACTTCTTTACGCATCGCCGTTCTCCACTCGTCCCCAGCATCATCAACGATACTTTTGAGTCGGTCTTCCCAATAGCTACGTCCAACCTTGGATTTGCTCAACAAGCTGATCGCGTCATTAATCCTTTTATGTTCATCCTCATATTGTCGTTTCACCTGCTCTGCATCTTTAGCAACCTCAGTCAATATGACATCAATTTCACCCGCATCTTTGAGCAACTCCTTCAAGCGGTTAACGCAACCTAACTCTCGAATTCGCTGGTTCTGTTTTTCCAGCAAATCGTGCACTTTAACTTTCAAATCATCCAGTCCATCCTGGATTTTTAATTGAACAAGTTTTGATTGGTCTATTTCTTTTTCGTGAAACTTCAAATCACTGGCCAAACCTAAATTTACATCCAGGGTATACTCTATCAGTTTGACACCCTTATCTCCCAACTTAAACTTTATCTTGTCCAAGGTATCCCGTCTTTTATCATTGTTTTCCTTATCCCTCGCCTCCTCAGACCGCCACAATTTGGCTTCAAACACATTCTGAACCAACAACAATGGCGGCGTTGAATGCTTGGTAAGGACCCCAGTCACGAAATCCAGCATTTCTGCATTTGGTGCGGCAAGAGAGCTTTGCACCAAAATGCACAAATCAGCATTTCCCACCGCCCACTCCACGGCGGTCTTTTCACCGGGAGACAACCTCACCGCCGGGTCATCTAAGCCGGGTGAGTCGATTATCGCCATTCCCGACTTAAGGAAATCATTCTCTGGAATCTGCATGGCCGTTAGTAACGGCTCTTTTTCACTTGCAGCGAGAGTTTTCCTCAAAGTTTCTGGTACAGCTGCAAACTCCAAACCCCTCGTAACGACTTCACTTTCGATACTTTTTTCAGGCAAAATTCCGCGTAAACAGTCAATGACCTGCTCAAATCGCTCTAATCGCTTTGCCTGACTTCGGTTAGCTTCGTAAAATTGCTTGGCAGTTGGTTCTTCGACATCAGCTCCAATAACGATTGAAGGCCGTTTTGTACTGCTAATACCGAGAGCAGTTGGGCTTACCTCGTAGCCTGCTAGACAATTCACCAGTGTAGATTTCCCGCTTTTTAGCGGGCCAAAAACCAACATGATGAATATTTTCGAACTGAACTGCCCCTCACTGCGCTTGAGCCTGTTGTGGATGATCTCAAATTTTTCACGAGCAAAATCATTTACAGTCGAATTGTTGATGATGCCAGCGGCTTCACCGGTGGTTTTGCTCAACAAATCCCTCAATCTTTGAACATTCGCATTCATTTAATATTAGGTGACGGCTTTTGCTTTTGAGCTGATGTTGCAGCCATTCAAAACGATAAACACAAAATATGTCCACCGTTATTCTTGCCTGAGCCCCATCGCCCTCTTGAAATTTACGCGAAAAACTTCTTCGGCGACTGGATCAACTCGATCTCATACCCCTCCGGCGCATCGATGAACGCGAAGCCGCCATTCCCATCCGGCTTCATCGTCGGGCCATCGGAATATTTCAGGCCGTGTTTGGCCAAGTGCTGGCCGAACTCTTCCAAGCTGTCCACCTCGAAGGCCAAGTGCGTCAGGTCTGTCTGAACCTGCACGGGGCCGCTGTCCGGGAAATAACACAGCTCGATCAGCTCCTCACTTTCCGGTGTCTTCAGAAAAACCAGTTCCGA
Source organism: Verrucomicrobiota bacterium (assembly GCA_023431185.1). GTDB lineage: Bacteria > Verrucomicrobiota > Verrucomicrobiia > Limisphaerales > JAEYXS01 > JAEYXS01. The sequence goes on along the minus strand of JAEYXS010000053.1, from coordinate 15,178 downwards.
ACCGCGTGGAGACTTGTGCCGCCGCACTTCCTCCAGCCCGAGGATCTCCTTGTAAAATTTCACCGACCGCTCCAGGTCGTTCAAGCGGTAACGGGTATGCAGTAATTTTTTGGCCAAGCTCATGCGCAGAGTGTAAGGCCCGCTCCGAGGAAGAGCAACCGGTAGAAATCCCAAATCCAAAGCTCCAAACACCAAATAAACATCAAACCTCAAATCCCAATAGCGTTCGATATTATTCAGGCATCCATTTGGAATTTGGCGCTTGGCCATTCTCTGGAGCTTGGAGCTTTGGATTTGAGATTTTCCCCCTTGTTTCCCCGCTTCCCTTGCGCTACCTCATCTTCGTGCTTTCGGGGAGCCCATATCGCCTGCTCGTCAGGCTGCTGCTGTTCACACTCATCGCCCCCCGTGTCTTCGCCCAGATCGACCCCGAGCCGCGCCAGTTGATCCAGGTGGGCTACAACCAGATGGTCACGGGCAAATCGCCCATCGCGGGCTACGCCTACTATTACTGGAACCAGCCAGAATTTGTCCGCACCAACCTCACGTTGCGCCTGGCCCTCGCCCCGGTCTATCTCGACTCCGAACTCGGCATCAAAGGGGCCCTGGGCGAGAACACAGACATCGGCATCGGTCTGGCGGGTGGTGGCTTTGCCGATTCCTATTCTGAGGTGCGCCGAGGCAATTATCTCAAATCCGAGTCCTTCACCGGTCATGGCGGCGAACTCTCGGCGAACCTTTATCACCTCTTCAATCCCGGCGACCGCATTCCCTTGAACGGCATCTTGAGCGTGGCCGCGCACCAATCCTTCTACGAAACGGATTCCGACACTGCACCCGGTTTTCAAGTACCGGCGAACCAGACCGTGGTGCATCTGCGCAGCGGTCTGCGCTTCGGAGGACGCGAACCCACGCTCGCTCCCGATCTCGCCATGGAAGTCTCCTTCTGGCAGGAGACACAATTCCGGACGGAAGCGGGCAATTACGGTTTCGCCGGTGACCGTTCACTGAAGGGCAACTCGCATCTCTTCTGGGGCCGCCTGCTCTTCATCTACACCATGGAAGAGTGGAAGCATAACCTCAGCTTCAGCCTCACCGGGGGCGGCAGCATCAACGCGGACCGGTTCAACGCCTTTCGCCTGGGTGCGGTCATGCCGCTGGCGTCTGAATTCCCGCTCGATCTGCCGGGTTACTATTTCCAGGAACTCACCGCGGAACGATTCACCCACTTCAACCTGCAATACTCCCTGCCGCTCGACTCCAAGCGGCGCTGGAACCTGACGGCCCATTGTTCCACCGCCTTCGTGGATTACCTCTCCGGCTTGGACCAGCCGGGCAAGTGGCACACGGGCGCGGGTGGCGGCGTGATGTATCGCGCGCCCTCCGGCTCGTGGCTCATCATGGCCGGATATGCCTACGGCTTTGATACCATCCGCTCGGATGGTCGCGGCTCCAGTTCCATCGGTTTCCTGTGCCAGTTCGATCTGGCGGCAGCGGGCAAGGCCTTTAAAGCCCGCCAGGACCCGGATGCCGCTCCCCGCTCACGCGGCCTCTTTCGCATTTTCAATTAGCCGGGGTTCAGTTACAAACCTTGGCCATGTCAACCCGTTGTCTTGCCCTCGGCCTGGCTCTCCTGACCGCCAGCCCGCTCTTTGCCGCCCCCTTTGCTGACAATCTCGTGGTGCAAGGTGTGCCGGAAATCTCCCCCGATCTGCAAAAGGAAGTCGGCCGTTATCTGGAGTTCCGCAGCGCGGGCATGGCCGACTGGCACCCGACGAAGCGCGAGATGCTCATCGCCACGCGCTTTGCTGATACGCCGCAACTCCATTACGTGAAGTTCCCCGGTGGCGCCCGGACCCAGATGACCTTCTCCCCCGAACCGATCGGCGGTGGTTCGTTCCGGCCCAAGACCGGCGAGTTCATCGTCTTCGCGCAGGACAAAGGCGGCAATGAGTTCTACCAATTCTACCGTTTTGACGTGAAGGATGGCCGCATCACGCTGCTCACCGATGGCGCTTCGCGCAACACCGGAGCCAAGTGGTCCACCAGCGGCAAGGAAATCGCCTACACCTCCACGCGCCGGACCGGCCGTGACAACGACGTCTATCTCATCGACCCCGCGAATCCCAAGAGCGACCGCAAACTGGTGGAACTAAAAGGCGGTGGCTGGGGCGTGATGGATTGGTCACCCGATGATAAGAGCCTGCTGCTCGGTGAATACGTCTCCATCAACGAGAGCTACCTGCACCGTTTGGACATCGCCACGGGCAAGATGGAACTCCTAACTCCGAAAGGTGCGACCAAGATCGCCTACGGCGGAGCGAAGTTCACCAAAGACGGCAAAGGACTCATCCTCACCACCGACCAAGATTCCGAATTCCAACGCCTTGGCCGCTACGATATCGCCACCAAAGCGTTCACGCCCTACACCACCCATATCAAGTGGGATGTGGATGATTTCGAGGTGTCCAAAGATGGCAACACCATCGCCCTCATCACGAACGAGGATGGCCCGGGCATCCTGCGCCTGATGGATGCCAAGACGGGCAAGGAACTAAAGACACCGAAGCTGCCTATCGGCACGGTATCCGGGCTGAACTGGCATGAAAACAACCGTGACCTCGCCTTCAACCTCAGCTCCTCCAAAGCGCCCTTTGACATCTATTCGCTCGATGTGAAGGACGGCAAGATCGAGCGCTGGACGGAAAGCGAAACGGGCGGCCTCGATGCTTCCAAGTTCTCCGAGCCGGAGATGATTCGCGTGAAAAGCTTCGACGGCTTGGAGGTATCTGGCTTCATCTATCGCCCGGATGCGCAGAAGTTTCCCGGACCTCGCCCCGTCATCGTCTATATCCATGGGGGGCCGGAGAGCCAGTCGCGCCCACGCTTTCAGGCGCGCTTGAACTATTATCTGAATGAGATGGGCGTGGCCCTGCTCTACCCGAACGTGCGCGGCTCAGCGGGCTATGGCAAAACGTTCCTGACGCTGGACAACGGCTTCAAACGCGAGGATTCGGTGAAGGACATCGGTGCGTTCCTCGACTGGATAGACCGCGACGGCAAGCTGGACAAATCACGCATCGCCGTGATGGGCGGGAGCTATGGCGGCTATATGACGCTCGCCTGCATGGTGCACTATAATGATCGCATCCGCTGCGGAAACGACATCGTAGGCATCTCGAACTTCGTCACCTTCCTGAACAACACGCAGGATTACCGCCGCGATCTGCGCCGTGTGGAGTACGGTGATGAGCGCGATCCCAAGATGCGTGAGCATCTGGAGAAGATTTCGCCCAATCGCAATGCGGACAAGATCAAGAAGCCGCTCTTCGTGGTGCAAGGCCAGCAAGACCCGCGCGTGCCCTACACGGAAGCCGAGCAGATGGTGGAAGCCATCCGCAAAAACGGCGGCAAAGTCTGGTACATGATGGCCACGGACGAAGGCCACGGCTTCGCGAAGAAGAAGAATGCCGACACGCAATTCCTCGCGACCATCATGTTTTTGCAGGAGAACTTGCTGAAATAAAACCTCTTCTACGGTTTGAACTTTAGCATCCATAGGCCTGTCGCTTCTGCTGTCACACACAGCGGTAGGTTTCACTCCCTCTCCCCAAGGGAGAGGGTATGGGGTGAGGGGGAAGGGATTGGACGAATTACCATCAGGCACACGATTGCTTTGCGCATATCCCCTTCCCCCTCATCCCGGCCTTCTCCCTTGGGGAGAAGGAGCCGCGTCAGTTTGATTTCATCAAACTCTGAAATCTCTGGCTTCGACGACCGCTCTCAGCTTTCGTTATCAACATTCTAGTCATTTCTATGCCCATCACACCGAAACGCACGCGCCACTTCGCCAGCGACAATTACGCCGGCATCTGCCCGGAAGCTTGGAAAGCCTTGGAAGAAGCGAACACCGGGCATTGCCCCGCTTACGGCGAGGACGAATGGACGCGCAAGGCGTCCGACCTCATCCGCGAGATCTTTGAGACGGAGTGCGAGGTGTTCTTCGCCTTCAGCGGCACGGCAGCCAATTCGCTCTCACTCGCGTCCACCTGCCAGTCCTATCACAGCATCATCTGCCATGAGACGGCACATATCGAGACGCATGAGTGTGGCGCGCCGGAGTTCTTCTCCAACGGCACCAAGCTGCAGCTCGTCGCCGGCCCGAATGGAAAGATGAGCGCGGCCTCCATCGAACACGTCATCACGCGGCGGAACGACATCCATTATCCGAAGCCCAAAGCCATCAGCCTCACGCAATCCACCGAGTTCGGCGCGGTCTATACGCCGGATGACTTGAAGGCCATCTGGGCCGTGGCGCGGAAGCATCATGTGAAGATCCAGATGGATGGCGCACGTTTCGCGAATGCCGTCGCCGCCCTGAAAGTCGCACCGAAGGAGATCACCTGGCAGGCAGGCGTGGACGTGCTCTGCTTCGGTGGCACGAAGAACGGCTTGCACGTGGGCGAAGCCGTGGTGTTCTTCAACAAGGAGATGGCGCATGAATTCGACTACCGGTGCAAGCAGGCTGGCCAGCTTTGCTCCAAGATGCGTTTCATGTCCGCGCCGTGGCTGGGCGTTTTGCAAAACGGCGTGTGGCTCAAGCATGCAAATCACGCGAACGCCATGGCCAAACTTCTCGAATCCAAGCTGCGCGATCTGCCCGGCCTGCGGCTCGAGGTGAAGACGGAGACGAACATGGTCTTCGTGGAGATGCCCAAGCCGGTCATCGAGGCGATGTACGCGAAGGGGTGGAAATTCTACACCACCTTCGGCGATTGCGGTTGCCGCCTGGTCTGCTCGTGGGATACGACGCCGGAGGATATCGAATCCTTCATCGGCGATCTCACCCCGCTGCTCTAGCAGCATCTTTAGCAGAAAATTTTACAGGTTGGCATAAGCCTCCATTCCGTAGGCATCTCTGATGTCCTTATATTTTATGCCCAGCATCGCTTGCGTCAGCGCGTAGGACACATCCAAACGGCAAGGGTGATAATCTCGCAGCTTCCGATGCGCCAAGAGAATGCAGCCATACTCCCTGAACATCTTCCGATCCAATAAAGCCCGCGCTGCCAGAGGTGTCGTGGCCTTGGGGATTTCGCTCCAAGGACTCGCGAACTCCCCTTCTAACACGTCCAACACCAGTTCCGTCTGGATCTGCGCGCAGATCGTGTCATCCATCTGGTAGGATTGCCCGTTCAGCTCAGCTTTCGCGGGATTGAAATCAGATAGTAACAGACTCCACTCATAACATGCCCGGAAGGTTTCCTCACTTGTTTTAATCAAACTATGCCCCTTGGGGTGGCTTACCATCACCCCTTTCTCCATTGAGATCACCTTGATCGGCACTCCGTTCATACCTCGCATCCATTTGAGCTTCGCATGGATGCGCCACTTGTAAAAGAGCAGTTTTCAGGCCGGTTCCATGAACGGCGTTCCGCGGCTCGCCATTAAACTTTTTGCAAAACCCCATTCCCCTGCTACCTTTGCCAGCCGAAGTAACGGCACGGCAACATGAGCGATACCCTGACGATGCAAAAGCATCAACTCCACGACAAACAGAACGAACGCGACCACCGCGAACTCCGCATCGACAAGGTCGGCGTGCGCGGCCTGCGCTTTCCCATCGTCATCCGGGACAAGGCCCACAGCACCCAGAATACCATCGCCACCATCGGCATGTATGTGGACCTGCCCAAGGAATTCAAGGGCACCCACATGAGCCGCTTCGTCGAGGTCCTGAACGCCCACGGCAACATCGTCCACGTGGAGAACATCACCGACATCCTCAAGGCCATGCAGGCCAAGCTCCACGCCCAAACCGCGCACCTCGAAATGGAGTTCCCCTTCTTCCTCACCAAGAAGGCCCCCGTCTCCGGCCTTGAGAGCGTGATGGATTACACCGCCCGTTTCGACGCCGCCGCCTGCGGGAAGGAGGTGAGCCTCATGCTCACCGTCATGATCCCCGTCACCACCCTTTGCCCCTGCTCCAAGGCCATCAGCAAATACGGCGCGCATAACCAGCGCGGCACCGTCACCGTGCAGATCAAGAGCGACCAGATCATCTGGATCGAGGACGTCATCGCCCTCGTGGAAAGCTCCGCCAGCAGCGAGCTCTACTCCCTCCTCAAGCGCCAGGACGAAAAAGCCGTCACCGAACGCGCCTATGAGAACCCCGTCTTCGTGGAAGACCTCGTGCGCAACGTCGTGACCAAGCTCAACGGCATCAAAGACATCACCTGGTATAAAGTGGAAGCCGAGAACTACGAAAGCATCCACAACCACAACGCCTACGCCTGCATCGAGAAAGGCTGAGGCAAGTTGCCTCCGCCCATTGATCCCGGCGTCCCATTCCCTCAATCATTTGCCCGTGGTGCAATCACTGGTGTAACCCCATATTGGCCTGTCGGTGCAACCGACCCTCACTCATTCCTACCCGCCTCCTTTCTTCCAAATAAGAACTCAAAATCATTAAACTTTCGGAGGAAAACTGATTGGACCTGAAACCTGAGACTTGAGCCCCTAAGCTCTTTTCCCGATCAGCCTCTCCTTAGCCGACAACCACTCAGTTGCCATCACTAAAAAGACTACCACCAACCCACAAATTTTCCACAAAAATTTCATCAAGAAACCCGCCTCCCAACCCAACAAATTGCCCGCGAGAAACTTACAAACGAAGATTTTTTGAAAACGGTAGGGCGGAGCTGCCGCTCCGCCGTTGCCTTTCCCCCTTCCGCCTCGACGCCTCCCCATTTCCAGATATAGGCCCGCCGGTGCAACCGGCTCCCCAATATAGGCCCGCGGGTGCAACCCGCCCAACCCTCGGCACTTATGCACAAGTGCCGAGGTTTTCTACCAAATCACCCACCTTGGGAGGGAGGCAGGGACGGCGTGCCGCCGTCCCAAACTAAACAACCCTCCTAATTTTCGTAGCCGCCGACGTGAGGAGGCGGAACTATCAAGCTACGGCAATGGCGGCAAACCAAGCTCTTTCAGGAAAGCGTTGTGTTTCTTCTTCGCCTCCTGAATGGCTTTTTCTGCCTCTAGCAACTCTTCATGCGTTGCTTTCAAGTCGATCTCCTCCTCACCCACAGCCGTGCTGATGTAGCGGGAGATGTTCAGGTTGAAATCGTTCTTCTCGATCTCAGCCATCTCCACCCGGCGAGAGTAGCGGGCTTCTTCCTTCCGGTATTGGTAGGTGTCGATGATCTTCTGGATGTGCTCCTTGCTGAGCTGGTTCTGACGCTTGCCTTTCACGAAATGCTCAGCAGCATTGATGAAGAGCACATCGTCGGGCTGCACGCATTTTTTCAGCACGAGGATGCAGACCGGGATGCCGGTGGAGTAGAAGAGGTTCGCGGGCAGGCCGATGACGGTGTCAATGTGGCCGTCCTTGAGCAGCTTCTGGCGGATGCGTTCCTCGGCTCCGCCTCGGAAGAGCACGCCGTGCGGCAGGATGATCGCCATCACGCCTTCGTCCTTCAGGTAGTGGAAGCCGTGCAGCAGGAAGGCGAAGTCGGCGGCGGACTTGGGGGCGAGGCCGTGGCTTTTGAAGCGCACGTCGTCGGCCAGCGCGTCGGTGGGTTCCCAGCGGTAGCTGAAGGGCGGATTGGCGACGATGGCATCGAAGCTCGGCTTCTTGGCCGGGTTCGGCTCGCGCATCATGTCCCAGTCATTGAGAAGGGTGTCGCCGTGGAAGATTTCGAACTCGGTGTCCTTCACCCCGTGCAGCAGCATGTTCATGCGGGCGAGGTTGTAGGTGGTGATGTTCTTCTCCTGGCCGAAGATCTTGCCGATGGTGCCGCCGGCTGTGGCGACCTTCTTGCGCACGTTGAGCAGCAGGGAGCCGGAGCCGCAGGCCATATCCATCACGCTCTCCAGCCGCTTCTTCGTGCCGGTCTTGGGTTCCTGGCTGTCCAGCGTGACGATGGCGGAGAGGATGTCGGAAATCTGCTGCGGGGTGTAGAACTCACCCGCCTTCTTGCCGGACCCGGCGGCAAACTGGCCGATCAGGTACTCATAAGCATCGCCCAGCGCATCGATGTCCGCGGAGAACTCCGCCAGCCCTTCGGCGATTTTCTGGATGATGGCGCAGAGCTTGGCGTTCCGGTCGGCATAGGTCTTGCCAAGCTTTGGGGAACTCAGGTCGATCTCGGAGAACAGGCCCTGGAAGGTGCTCTCAAAGGATTCCGTCTCGATGTATTTGAAGCCCGCTTGCAGCGTGTTCAGCAACTCCGCGTTCTGCGTGCGGGCCAGGTTGGCGATGCTGTTCCAGAGGTGCGCCGGTTGGATGACGTAGTGCACCTTGCGCCGCATCTGCTTCTCGAACTCCGGGATGTCACCCACGTTGTTCGCATACCACAGCGCCAGCGGCACCTTGCGGGCGTCGCCGCCCACATCGGGGAAATCCTTGCCCAGTTCCTTCTTCGCCGCCGTCTCGTAGTTGTCGGAGAGGTAGCGCAGGAAGAGGAAGGACAGCATGTAGTCGCGGAAATCGTCCGCATCCATCGCGCCGCGCAGTTGGTCGGCAATGCTCCAGAGGGTGTTGCCCAGTTGTTTTTGATTGGTGTCGGTCATGGGAGGCCAAGTGCAGTCCAGATGGGCTGCAAGTCCGCGGGCACGGACATTTTTGATTGAAGGTTGGCGAGGGTAGCCTCGTTGGGAAGAGTCGGCGCGCCGGTCAGGCTCGCGACTGTGTTTTTAACATGCCTTCTGAAGAAATGCTTTCCATGAACCCAGCGCATCAACCTCTCTTCAACCGACGCCGCCTGCGCTGTGGCGAGATTGGCCTTGTATAGTGACATGACTCGGCTTGGCTCCAAATGGTCATACCAATCTTTGAGCTTTGCCTCAATGGCTGCGTCACCCGCGTTTGCCAGGTTGAAGTCGAGCAGATCCGTTTTGAAGCCGAGTGCCTGCAAACTAGCCTGAAGCGGGTTGGCCGCGTGCCAAAGCGCTCCGTGGTGCACCCACTGATCGAGGGGCTGAAGAATGGCTGTCTCGAAAGTAGCAAATCCCCCCTGGACTGCCTGCTGCCGTGCGGGCTCCAGTTGAGCCCAAAGCTCAGCGGGCACGGTGTGGTAATTCTCCATGCAAAAGCGCGGCATCGCAAAAAGCCGGCCCGGAAACGCATTCTGCTGATCAGTGACTTCAGAATCCGTCCACTCATCCTTGTCGATCAAACCGAACCATGCTGCTTGATCTTTGAGGATTTTCAACAAAGGCGACTTGCCGCCAGCTTCCCCAATGATCCAAGAGGTTGTCCATGAGGAGCCATTACGGGTGGTGAGCAGCGACTCAATGAACCTGCGATCATCTTCCCCCTCAACGACAAGAACACGAAGGCCTGTGTTTGCCCCAATATCCGTTCTTATCTTTTCTCTCCTTTCTTCCCAGTCCTTCATAGGTCACCTCCAAGTTTCTCGCGGAGAGCTTTGGTTTCATACTCGCGCCAGATGTCCGGATTGTGCGATGTGATGAAAAGCTGGCCTTGTCGTTTGGCGACGATGGCTTCGACGCGGCTCAAGAAAAGACGGATGAGCGAAGGGTGAAGATAGAGGTCAGGCTCGTCCAACAGGACGACGCCGCCGGGTTGGAGCCAACGACTAATCAGGTAAAGCTGGATCAATACCTGGCGCTCGCCGGAGCTGAGTTCGTCGAGCGGGTGATTAATCGCACCGTCAGCCGTGGTGATATCGACAAGCAGGCGAAGCTTTTCGGTAGGCTGAGTGCGGATTTTCTTTCCGACGAAGAAGCGGTTCAAATCCTCAAGCGTGCGGAGATATTCCTGTTCGTTGAGGATTTTGAGCGCAATGAGGGACGACTCGACTTGGCCCTCCCAGTCCTCGGTGGGCTTGTAGGTAACGAGCCACCGCTTGGAGGGATCGTCTGCTATCGGCTTACCGGGATCACCTTTGGCACGCACCCAGCGCCGTTCTTCCGCTTCTAAGTAGATAATGTTTGGCGTCGGAAAGCCATTGGCAGGGGAGGGTTCTATGCTGCTAAGGCGCAAGACGCTGTAGGCCTGTGACCAAGACCGCATCCACTCGCGCTCTTCGTAGTGAACCAGACGCGGACGACCTTTGCCTTCTGGCTTGGCGTCGATCTCCCCCATCCAGAACTCAGCCTCGGGGCGGATTTTTTCCAGATGCTCGGATGTGCCGAAATATAGACCGATGGGGCAGTCCATACCGGGCACATCGCTCACGATCAAAGCGACGGCCTCGACGTGAGAACGCAACCAAGCGCGGGCCTCGCTGCGTCCGGTTGGGCGCACGTCGGGAGTGGCGAGCCATTGCCCGGCCATGTCCCACAAAAATGCGATGGCACGGAGGATGGTGGATTTACCTGTGCCGTTGGGGCCGGTGAACAGCACGCGTTCATGGAAACCACCGGTCCATGCGTTGGCTAGGTCGATGACACGGTGTTTTATTGGCCCCGCATTTAGTAAATGGATGCGACGAATTTTCATAAATTGAATGAAGACGGCAGTGGTTCGGCGGGCAAGGTTAGCCCGTTGGCGATGATAATGATCTTCCTGCTCATGCCTCCACCTCCTCCGGGGGTGGGAAGAGCTGCTGCATCAGGCCGCGCTTGTGGCGCTGGAGGGCGGCGTGCTTTTGCGTCTCGGCGTCGATCAGGGCGTCCAGCGAGGAGAGGCACGTGGCGATGCGGTGTTGTTCGTCCAGCCGTGGGAAACGAATCGTGAATTGCAGGAACGCCGCAAAATGGACCCGGCGTTTCTCAATCAGCGATCCAATTGCCATTTGATCGTAAAAGGCGACCATCTCGTCACTCTTGAAGTAGATCTCACAGAACACGGAATCCACAGAGTCATCGCAGGAGAAAATGTTGTAATACTTCGAGACGGCTACCCTCTCGGTTCCGCGGTGACGACCGATTGCTCCGAACCGCAAATTCATCGGGTTGAAAGCAAAGTCATTAGGGAGCACCAGCTTGTAGGCGTCCTGCTCGTTCGTGACCAAAAACGACCGTTCATATCTCTCCGTCTTCGGTGTGACCCCATCTTCTATAGTCAAGCTATAGAGGGGGACTGGTTCTTCAGGATACTGATCCCTTTCTGTTATAAAATCTGCGAGCTTGCGCTGTTCCCACGCCCCGGCGTTTTGGAATTCGGGGAAGCGGAGGCGGGGTTGGGTTTCGCCTTCGCGGGGGAAAAGCTGCTGCATCAGCCCTTTTTTATGGGTCTTGAGCGCGTCCAGTTTCCGGGCTTGGGCGGCGATCACCTCGTCCACCGAACTCAGGCACTCGGCGATTTTTTGTTGTTCGGGGAGAGTGGGCGGTAGCGGCAGATGAATCTCCGCCAAATCCGACGAATTTATCGCCGGGTAATTGGACCCGGTGCATTTCGCCATGACCCTACCGACGAATGAATCGGTGTGGATGCTCTGATACAGAAAGTGGTTGCTGCCTTTGGCTCGCAACTGGGCGTAGCCGGTAGATGCGACGTAATCCTCATCGTCTTCAAACTCGCACAGCAGATTGTTGCGTTGGTAGGGCCGGACGACTTGAAAAATGATGTCGCCATGGTCCACGAGCCTTTGAGCACGACTTGGTGCGCCTTTACGAGAGATGCGATTCTTGGTTTTCAGCTTCCCTGCCTCCACTGATTCAAGATCGATGTAGATGAATGACTCCGGCAGACCATCGTTTGCGGGATTCATTTGAGCTACTGCCTTGAGAGGTCTTTCCGTCCATCCTTCCGCCTCCCGAAACTCCGGAAACCGCAACTTCGGGACGAGTGCGGGCTTGGCCTCTTCCTTCGTGGCGATGATGTTCGGCTTACTGGGCATACGCGCTAAGTCCTGAGATGTCGCGGCCGGCGGCGCGTTTGGTGAGAAGCGGATGCAGATCGGCCATGAGGGCGAGTTCGGCCTGGGTGCGGGCTTTCCAGCCAAGGTCGAGCGGGACCAGGAGGTCGCTGAGCTGCTCGCCATCGAAGATCAGGCGGTCGAGGATGCCGTCCACGAAGGATTGCAGTGCGGCGGGGGCGAGGCCGTGCCGTTGCGCGATGGCGGCGAGTTCGGCGGCGTTTTTCTCGGCCTTGAAGCGGGTGTAGCCCTCGCGGATGGCGGTCTCGCTGAGGCCTTCGCCCGCCTTGAGCGTGCCGATGTAGGCGGCGATGTCGTCGCGCTCGTTCATCAACTTGGCATCCGAGCTGATGAGGCCGATGAGCTGCTCGCGGGTCATCTTCGCCTTGCCGGGGCCTTTTTCCGAGAACCGGGCGATGAGGCCCATGATGTAGTCGTAATCAATGACGGCGGAGGCGAAGAGGACGAACTCGAAATCGATCTGGTCGGCGTCGTAGGTGTCGGGCTGGTCGTCCTTGCCGGTTTTGCCCTGCTGGGCCTTCAGCCGCTGGGCGGTCTCCAGGTAGGCGCCCTTGAAGCCGCGATGCTGCTCCTCGGGCAGCACGGCGGCGATGGCGGCTTTGTCCTCGCCGGTGAGGTCGGTGTATTGGTCGAGCTGGGTCTTGAGCCGCTGGACTTCCTTGAAGCGCTCGATGAAGCAGGCGCGGGCGGCGTCGCCCTTGAGGTTAGGCACGGCCTCGGGCGCGGTGTCGAGACCCTGCGACTTCATGAACGCGTCGAGCTGCTGCACGGCGGTTTGCAGCTTCTGGATGACCACGGGGGCCTTGTCCACGAGCCAGATTTCCCGCGCCTGCTCGCCGGTCTTCTCGCCGGAGAAGAGGGCGATGGCGGCATCCACCTCGGCCTGCTGCTGGCGGAAGTCGAGGATGTTGCCGTAGGGCTTGGTGCCGTTGAGCACGCGGTTGGTGCGGGAGAAGGCCTGGATGAGGCCGTGGTGCCGCAGGTTTTTGTCCACGTAGAGCGTGTTCAGGTATTTGGAATCGAAGCCGGTGAGCAGCATGTCCACCACGATGGTGATGTCGATTTTCTGCGCGTGGGGGTAATCGGCATTGGGCCACTGCTGGTCCTTGATGCGCTTCTGCACGTCCTGGTAGTAGAGATCGAACTCGCTGAGGCGGTGATTGGTGCCGTAGCGGGAGTTGTAATCAGCCAAGATGGCTTTGAGCGCAGCTTTCTTGCCCTCGGGGTCTTCCTCGTTATCCGCCTGCTCCTGCGGCAGGTCTTCCTGAATCTGCTTCACATCAGGGTCGCCCTCGGCAGGCGGGGAAAAAACGCAGGCGATATTCAGCGGCGTGAACTCAGAGTCAGCCTCCGCCCTTTCCTTTTGCATCGCAGCAAACAGCGCGTGGTATTCGATGGCGTCATTGATGGACGCAGTGGCGAGGATGGCGTTGAAACGGCGTCCGCCGGTGGCGGCATCGTGCTTGGAAAGGATCGCCTCGATGACAGCTTTCTTCGCGATGGCCACGCCGGGCTTCGGCGGGTTTTTGCCTTCGGGCTTGAAGTAATCGATGTGGAAGCGCAGGACATTTCCATCCTCGATGGCATTAGTGATAGTGTATGCGTGGAGCTGCTTCTGGAAGAGGTCAGCCGTGGTCCGCATGGACGCTTGCGTGTCCTCGATCTTCTGCAAAGAGGCATTCGCCTCAAAGATGGGCGTGCCCGTGAAGCCAAAAAGCTGGGCCTTCGGGAAGAACTCTTTAATGGCTTTGTGATTCTCCCCGAACTGCGAGCGATGGCACTCGTCGAAGATGAAGACGACGCGTTCGTCCTTCAGCGCTTCGAGCTGCTCCTTGTAGGTGGCCTGGCCGCTCTTGGTCCGTTGCTTGTTGCGCTTGCTGTTCTCATCCAGCGCAAGGCCAAGCTTCTGGATGGTAGTGACGATCACCTTGTCCGCTCTGCTATCGGACAGGAGACGGCGGACGAGCGCGGCGGTGTTGGTGTTCTCCTCAACGCAGCCTTCTTGGAAACGATTGAACTCCTCCCGCGTCTGACGGTCGAGGTCCTTCCGGTCCACCACGAAAACGCATTTGTAGATATTCTCATTCTCCTTCAACAGGGTAGAGGCCTTGAAGGAAGTAAGCGTCTTGCCGCTGCCGGTGGTGTGCCAGATAAAGCCATTGCCATCATTGTCATCGATGCACTTCACCATGTGCTGCACGGCATAGACCTGATAAGGCCGCATGATCATGAGCTTCTGCTCGCTGACGATGAGCACCATGTATCGGCTGATGGTCTTGCCCAGCGCGCACTTCTGGAGGAAGCGTTCGGCGAAGGAATCCAGGTGGGTGATCTTCTTGTTGTCCTCGTCCGCGAACTCATAGACGGGCAGGAATCGTTCGTCGGCATTGAAGGCGAAGTGGCGGGCGTTATTGTTCGCGAAGTAGTAGGTCCGGTCACGATTGCTGACGATGAAGAGCTGCATGAAGCAGAGCAGCGTCTTCGTGTAACCGTTGCCGGGATCGTTCTTGTATTCGACGATCTGCTCCATGGCCCGGCGTGGATTGACGCCAAGAGTCTTTAGCTCAACCTGCACGCAGGGCACGCCATTGATGAGGATCAGGACATCGTAACGGTGGTGGCTGTAGTCCGAGTTGATGCGGAATTGGTTGATGACCTCGAAGTGGTTTTTGCACCAGTCCTTGAGGTTGACGAGCGTGTAGTTCAGCGGCGTGCCGTCATCGCGGGTGAAGGCATTGATGCTACGCAGGGTCTTCGACGCCGTGAAGACATCCGATGTGATAATCTCATCCAGCAGGCGGGCAAACTCCGCATCGGTGAGGCTGACGCGGTTGAGCGCCTCAAATTTCTCCCGAAAGTTTTTTTCTAGTGAAGCACGGTCGCGGATATCAGGACGGCAGGAATACTTAAGGCTTCGCAGCTTTTCGACAAAGTTTGCCTCGATGTCTTGCTCCTTCAGAACGTAAGACTGTCCGTCTTGATGTTCTGGATATTTTTGACTCATCGGCATCTTACTAAATCACTTCTTTTCCACCACGGAACCAAAGACAGGAATTCCCTAGCCCTTTTGCTCCGATGGCTGAGCTACTTTTGCCCCGCCCCCGCCCAACGGTCCAGCCCAAACCCCACCTATTGCCCCCTGAGTCGCACCTTCAGCGCTTGCTCCTTTTTTGACCCCATCTCGTGGGGCTCCACCCCACGCTGCTATGCCCCCGGGCCCTTGGCCCTCGGCAGGAGCGCGGTCCCGCGCCTGCGGGTCCGCTTCAACCTCCGCCCGCCCGCAGACTCCCGCTATTTTGAACACCGCCCAGTTTTCGCACCGTGAAGCG
>JAEYXS010000081.1 GCA_023431185.1 Verrucomicrobiota bacterium | reverse complement strand
ACCGAAGGGGGACAGGCGAATGGGGGATTTCTTGGCGGGTGATTTTGGGCGAGGGTGGGCTGGTTTTGCTCAGGTGCGTTGCTGCGGGCGAGACGCCCGCGCTCCACGGGGGCGCGAAACTGGGAGGAAAAAAGGGGGTGACGCTCCCCGACTGAAGCCGGGGTGAAAATTTCGCTGATTGGCGCGAATTATTTTTAGGGGAAATTGGGTTTGGAGGGGTTGTTTTTGGTTTAAGTTTCTGGTGGTCAAATAGTTAGGTTTTCTAAAATATTTTTCAGAAAAGGGGACCTAGGACAGCGGATGTCCTACCCCCCTCCCTAGAATACGAGGCATGAAGAATAGAAAATTGGAATGGGGATGGGGACGGGAGGCGAGGCGTCAAGCCGCCTCGGGCGGAAAGCGGAGGCAAGCCTCCGCACTCCAAAACGGGAATCGAGGACGCCCCGACCACAAGGTGCGGGGTTCAGGACGAAGAAGAGATTGTCGAATCTCGACGGGCGGTGGGGCGTCTATATTCCGAGAACACCGCCGGGCTTGCTCTGGGTGGGGTTTGGTTGTTTAGTTTGTCTGTCACACGCATGAATACTTGGCACAAATTGGCTTTAACTTTGGTCGCCACAATTACTTGGGCGGCGGGTTCGTTTACGGCAGTCGCGGCGGCGGTGAAATGGGAGCCGCAGAAGGGGGAGACGATCGTGGTGCTCGGGAACACGTTCGGCGAGCGGATGGAGATGTTCGGCTATTTCGAGTCCGCCCTGCACGCGCAGTATCCCAACCATAATCTGCGGATGCGCAGCATGGCGTGGAGCGCGGATGAGATCTCGCTCCAGCCGCGGCCGTATCTCTTCGGCGATCTGAAGGCGAAGCTGTCGTTGCCGAAGGCGAACGTGGACCCGAAGGAGGTGTGGTTCAATGGCGTGGGGGCGGATGCGCTCATCCTGTGCTTTGGCATGAATGAGTCGTTCCAAGGCGAGGCGGGGCTGGCGAAGTTCCGCACGGATCTGGATGCGTATCTGAAGGATCATCTGGCGCAGAAGTATAACGGGAGGACGGCGCCGAGGTTGCTGCTGGTGTCGCCGATCGCGCATGAGAATCTGGGCAAGCCGCTGCCGGATGGCGTGCAGCATAACAAGGATCTGGCGAAGTATGTGAAGGCGATGAGCGAGGTGGCGGCGGCGAACAGCGTGCCGTTCATCGACTTGTTCAACGCGCATCTGGAGTGGATGAAGAAGAATCCAAAAGAGAAGCTGACGTTCAATGGGATTCACCAGTCCGAGTACGGTGACTGGGTGATCAGCCAGTGGATGGCGCAGCAGCTTGGGTGGTTCGATGGCAAGGTGGCGACGACGGGGGTGAAGGAGGCGAAGGCGTTCCGTGACTTGGTGGCGTTCAAGAATGACCGGTTCTGGATCCATTTCCGCGCGGTGAACGGGGAATACATCTATGGGCGTCGGCGGCAGATCTGGGCGCAGAAGGTGCCGATGATCACGGATGCGGAGATGTTGCGGTTGTGGGAGGTGGATGAGGACGCGGACAAGCTGGTGTTCCAGGCGAAGAAGCCGCTGGTGGCGCAGGTGTGGGCGGGGAAGCCCACGGAGAAGTAGTTATTAGCCACGGATGAACACGGATACACACAGATAAAGGGAAAGACCGAAGCGAAGGCTGGAAAAGTTTAACCGCAGATAAGCGCAGATGGGAAAAGGCCGGCAGAGTTCGGCGAGTGTGGAAGATGAATTCAGAATTTTGAGATGATTATGAAGCAGTTCATGAAAGCTTTGATGGTGGCGGGATTATTGGGTGGGGCGTTGAGCGGGTTCGCGCTGGACCCGAATGTGAAGGACAAGGCGCATTACCTGACGCCGGAGGAGAGCAAGGCGACGATGACTTTGCCGCCGGGGTATGAGATCGAGCTGTTCGCGTCGGAGAAGGATTTTCCGATCCCGAATCCGGTGGCGATGCACTGGGACCGGCAGGGGCGGTTGTGGGTGGCGAATTCGCCGTCTTATCCGCATATCAAGCCGGATGAGAAGTATAAGGATTCCATCGTCATCCTCGAGGACAAGGACAAGGATGGGAAGGCGGATACGTACACGGTGTTCGCGGACAATCTTTATCTGCCGATGGGATTCATCATCGGGGATGGCGGGGCGTATGTGTCCGCCGAGCCGAACCTGATGCACTTGAAGGATACGGACGGCGATGGGCGCGCAGATCAGAAACGTATCGTGCTGCATGGCTTCGGTTCCGAGGACAGTCACCATGCGATCTCGGCCTTCCAATGGGCACCGGATGGTTCCTTTTACATGGCGGAGGGGACGTTCCTGGTGTCGAACATCGAGACGCCGTGGGGACCGCAACGCGTGCATGATTCCTCGGTGATCCGTTACAAACCGGGCAGCGAGCGGGTGGACCTTTTCGGCAATTACGGGTGGTCGAATCCGTGGGGCATCGTGTTCGACAAGTGGGGTCATCCCATCTTGCTGGATGCCTCGCCGGGGCATAACTATTACCTGCCGCATCTGATGAGCAAGTTCGCCTTGGACGACATCGCGGACACGCTGAACCATCACGGCAAGGTGAAGGAGGAGCGGTTGAGCTTCTTCAAGAAGGGCCGGCCGAACTCGGGCGCGGAATTCGTGAGCAGCCATAATTTTCCGCCGGAGGTGCAGGGCACTTACTTGAACGGACAATGCATCGGCTTCCATGGCATCCGCTGGGTCACGGTGGAGGACAAGGGTTCCGGTTATGTCACCACAAAGACGAATGACCTGGTGCAGGCGCGGGATACGAACTTCCGGCCCATCTCGTTGATGTTCGGACCGGATGGCGCGCTGTATGTGTGCGATTTCTACAACAACGTCATCGGCCACATGCAATACACCTTCCGTGATGAGCGGCGCGGGTATTCGCACGGGCGCATCTGGCGCATCGTGTACAAGGACCGGCCGCTCTCGAAGCAGCCGCAGATCGTGGGTGAGCCCGTGGAGAAGCTGCTGGACCTGTTGAAGGACCCGATCTTGCGCACGAAGTATCATGCGCGACGCGAGTTGCAGGAGCGCAATGCGAAGGATGTGTTGCCCGCGCTGAGCAAGTGGGTGCGCAACCTGGATGCGAAACATCCGGACTACGAACTGCACAAGCTGGAAGCGCTGTGGATCACGCAGGGATTGCACCAGCCGGATTTCAAACTGCTCGAGCAATTGCTGGAGGCGAAGGAGCCGAACATCCGCGCCTCGGCGACGATGGCGTTGCGCTTCGAGCTGTATCAGATGCCGGATGCGATGAAGCATCTGCGCAAGCTGATCTTCGATCCGGACATGAAAGTGCGGCTGGAAGCGGCGAATGCGCTGAGTTGCATGGACTCCACGGAAGCGGCGGCACTGATCGTGAAGGCGTCCGAGTTGCCGATGGATCTGGGGCTGGCGTATGCGATGGATCGTTGCCTGAATTACTTGAAGCGATTTGGGCCGATCCCGGGTTATGGTGAGAGTATTTTCGCCGTGAGCAAGTTGAACGATGCGGATCTCGCAGCCAATGTCGCGAATAAGTGGACGCCGCTGGCGGGGTTCGAAGCGCTGTCGCGCAACAGCCTGAAGGCGGAGGTGCATAACGCAGTGATCGAGCGGTTTCAAAAGGAATGGAACACGAGCCGGGCGGCGGTGCTCTTCCAGGTGGCGGACAAGCTGAAGGAGCTGGGCAAGCCGGAGGTGAGCGGCATCACGCGTCGCGTGGCGTCCCTGCCGGTGGCGGATTCGGTGCTGGGCCAGGCGGCGTTCACGGCGTATCTGAAGCGTGGTGTGGCCACGACGGATGAAGATCTGCGGCGGGCTTCTTACGCGGGTCTGTTGAATGCGAATGCGGACAAGCCGCAGGAAACGATCAAGCTGGCGGAGTCGCTCAAAGAGGTGGATGTGCTGATGGCGGGCGCGGCACTTATCACGGACATCGGTTCGCAGACGAAGCTGTATCCGACGTTGCTCAACTACATCAAGACGCATCCGAACATCACGGCGGAAGCGGTGCGGGATGCGATGAAAGGGGCTTTGCGCGTGCCGGCCAAGCGGCCGGAGATCTTTGCGACACTGGCGGAACTGGCAGAGAAGGGCGGTTACGTAAAGCGGCGCGGCGCGATCAGCGCGATGCAGAGCGTGGCTTACAAAGATTGGCCGAAGGGTTATGAGCAATATGCGGGGCGTTTGATCATCTCCGGCGAGAAGTTGCGTTTAGGAGCGGAGATCTATCGGCGGGAGAATTTCTGTGGGCAATGTCATATGGGCAGTGGCGAAGGCGTGCCGGGCGCGTTCCCGCCCTTGCAGGCGAACCAGTGGGTGGAGGGCGATCCAGAGCGAATGATCAAGGTGGCCTTGCATGGGCTCGAAGGGCCGTTGGAGGTGCATGGCATCGGCTACAATGCGGCAATGCCGCCGATGGGCGGGTTGCTGAATGATGCCGAGATGGCGGCGGTGCTGACCTTTATCCGGACATCCTGGGATAATACCGGCACGGAGATCATGCCGGAACAGGTGGCCAAGGTGCGGGCGAAATATCCGGACCGGGCGGCGTTATGGCAGGTGGAGGAGATCGTGAAGGAGCATCCGATCGACGGCTGGACGCCACCGAAGGCGACCCCGAAAAAGAAGAGTGAATTTGAGTGAAAACAGACCGCCGTAATCGAAAGATTACGGCGGTTTTTTTTGTGGGAGGCATCAAGCTTTGAGGACTGAACGTGAAGTTTTTGACGGGCAGTGGAAAAGAGTTTCTTTATGGTCATGATGCGGTATGGTTGCCATATCTCAAGGATGGGGCGGTTCCATTGCGTTCACACACCCGGCAGAATCGCCCTTTGATTGAGGCACTAGGCATGTCGTGATGAGTTCGTTCCTGCAAAAACTGGATGCCAAGCTGTTGCTGCTGGTCTTGTTACCGGTGGTGCCGGCGCTGGCGCTGGTCTTCTATGCGGACTTCGAGAAACGCAACTTGGGGGTGTCGCAGGTCAAGCAGGACGCGGTGCAGGCGGCGGAGTTGGGCGCGGTGGGCCAGGAGGCGCTCATTGAGGGTATCCGGCATCTTCAGGCCTCGCTGTCGCAGTTGCCGCAATATCGCGGAACCAACCGCGTGATCTACAGCATGCACTTCACGAACCTGATCAAGCTGTATCCTTATTACTTGAATTACGGACTGCTGGAGACGAATGGAACGCTGTATGCCTCGGGCATTCCTTATCAAAACGAAGTCAATCTGGCGGATCAGGCTTTCTTTCAACAGGTGTTGAAGACGCGCCGGTTTGCGGTGGGAGATTACCAACTGGAACCGGAAACGGGACGACCCTGCCTCAATTTCGGTTATCCGCTGGAGGATGCCGAGGGGAATGTGGTGCGGATGCTGGTGGCCACCTTGAATCTGGATGCGCTCAAACGCGGGGTCAGCCGGGTGGTGCTGCCGCCGGAGGCGAATCTGGTCGTGCTGGACCGCCAGGGGCGGGTGCTGGCGGGAAGCCCGACACCGGCGAAACTGGGGGCGAGTTATGGCTTGGAGATCGCCGAGCTGGAGGCCATGCGTGAACAGGGTCGGGGAACTTTGGAGCGCAAAAATGCCGAAGGCAAACGCACGCTCTATGCTTTCGCTCCCGCGGGCGCGGGCAGCGCCGAGGGAACCTATGTGGTGGTGGGCATTCCGAAAGAGATCGCTTACGCAGCGGCGAACCAGATTCTCCTCCGGAATCTGTTTCTCATCAGCCTGGTCTTCGTGCTGGCGCTCTGGGCGGCGCGGCGTTACGCGCGGCAATTCATCCTGCAACCAGTGAATGCGCTGGAGCGGGCTTCCAAACAGATCACCCAAGGCGATCTCGGTGCCCGGAGTGGTTTGCCGGCGGGACCCGATCAATTGAGCCAGTTGGCGGCGTCGTTCGATGAGATGGCGGAGACGCTGCAACGGCGCCGGGATGAACTGAAGCAGGCGGAGAGCAAGTTCCGCATTTTGGTGGAGCAATCCTTGGTGGGCATCTATGTGATCGAGGGCGACCGGTTCGTATATGTGAATCCGAAGCTGGCAGAGATAGCTGGCTACACCGTTCAGGAGATGTTGGAGCAGCCCGTGCTGCATTTCATCGCACCGGAATCACGGGAAAAGGTCAGCGGCAATATCAAGAAACGGTTGGAAGGCGTCATTCGCAGTGCGCATTACATGCTGGCGATGCAGCGGAAGGATGGAGAGATCGTGCAGGCCGAAGTGCATGGGGCCCGGACCGAGTATGACGGGCGGCCGGCCATCATCGGGACGTTGCTGGACATTACGGACCGGGTGCGGGCCGAGGCGGAAAACCGCCGGTTGCATGCCGAGCTGGAGCAGCGGGTGATTGAGCGCACCGCGCAGCTCGAAGCGGCGAACAAGGAATTGGAGGCGTTCAGCTACTCCGTATCGCATGATCTCCGCGCGCCGTTGCGCCATATCAACGGCTATGTGGAGATGCTCAAAGAGGACGCGGGACCGGCGCTGAACGCCGAGTGCCTGGGTTATCTGGATGTGCTTTCCACCTCGACTCGGCAGATGGGCCAGTTGATCGATGATCTTCTCGCCTTTTCCAAGATGAGCCGGACGGGGATGAAACGCCAGCAGATGAACTTTGCGGAGATGGTCAAAGAGGTCCGCAGCAAGCTTGAGGAGGAGGCCACCGGGCGCAAAGTGATCTGGAAACAGGGCAACCTGCCGGAGATGGAAGGGGATGCGGCGATGTTTCGTCAGGTGTGGGTGAACCTGCTCTCCAATGCCGTGAAATATACCCGCCCACGCGACCCGGCAGAGATCGAGATCGGGTGTATGAAAGAAACGGGCGAAGAGACGGTTTTCTATGTGAAGGATAACGGTGTGGGTTTCGACATGCAGTATGTGCAGAAACTCTTCGGTGTATTCCAGCGCTTGCACCGCGCCAATGAATTCGAGGGCACGGGTATCGGCCTGGCTATCGTCCAGCGCATCATCATGCGGCATGGAGGCCGTATCTGGGTGGATGCCAAGCTGAATGAGGGGGCGACGTTCTATTTCTCCCTGCCCAAGCCTGCCACCCAATCTGCCTGAGGCACGGATGGCCCGGTGCTTTTCCTTGAATTTACCGGGGGTAAAGCCCACGCTTCGGGCATCCAAACGAATCCATAAGCCATGAGCGCACCGAATCATTCTGCTGATTTCAATTCCATGAACCGCCGCTCTTTTCTTGCTGCGGCGGGGACTCTGATGACCGGGGCAGCAGCCTCTGCGTACGGCCAGGTTGCCCGCGATTGGACCGGTGTCATTCCGACCCGTTATCCGGACCCGGACATCATCACGCTCGACCCGCGCTTCGGCAAATACAAGCTGGGCAACACGCCCATCCAGCGCATCTACCACAGCCCGGAAATGCTCTGGGCCGAAGGGCCGGCATGGAATGCGGTGGGAAAATACCTCCTCTGGAGCGATATCCCTAATGACGTCCAGCACCGCTGGATCGAAGATGACGGACGGACCACGGTGTTCCGCAATCCGGCGGGTAACAGCAATGGCAACACGTTCGATTTCGAGGGACGTCAGGTCTCCTGCCAGCATGGGACGCGCAAGGTAGTGCGCTATGAACACGATGGCTCGGTGACGGTGCTCGCGGAAAATTACAACGGCAAACCGTTCAACGCGCCGAACGATGTGGTGGTGCACCCGGATGGCGGCATCTGGTTCACGGATCCCGGCTACGGCAGCATGATGAATTATGAGGGGAACAAGGGGAAACTGGAGTTGAAAGAGGCGGTGTATCGCATCGACCCCAAGACGAAGAAAGTAGCTCTGGTGACGGATGAAGTGGCGAAGCCCAACGGCCTCTGCTTCTCGCCGGATTACAAGAAACTGTATGTGGCCGATACGGGTGCGCCAAAAAACATCAAAGTGTGGGATATCGCAGACCAGACAAAGCTGAAGGGCGGGAAGGAGTTTGCGAGTATGGCTGTGCGAATGTTCGGAGTTAGGATTGCTACTGCAGAAGAAGCAGAGAAACAGCGTTCGGTGCCCAAAGTGGCTGGTTCAGTTGATCATAGTCTGGTTTCTGGCGGGGCTGACGGCATCCGGTGTGATGTGGATGGCAATGTATGGGCCTCGGCGGGTTGGGTGGGAGCGGGTTATGACGGTGTTCATGTCTTCGCCCCGGATGGCGTGCGCATCGGCCAGATTCGTCTGCCGGAGATCTGCTCCAACCTGTGCTTCGGCGGCAAGAAGCGGAACCGCCTCTTCATGACGGCGAGCACCTCCGTCTATGCGGTGTATGTGGAGACGCAGGGGGCGCATATCACTTGAGTGATATTTTGTATTCGCGCGCAAATGAGCGATACAGTAAAATACAATCATGACGGCGAAAGAAATCGCGAATAAAGTAAGTCATCTCACCCCGCAAGAGTTGACGGTTTTTGCGCAGTGGTGGGAGGTGAACAGCGGTATTCTTTTAGCCGAAAGTCAGGCTGATGAATGGCAGTTAAATGAGGATCAGAAGTCCCTGTTGAACCGCCGTCGCAATGAGTATCGGGAAAACCCTTCAGCATTTCCGAGATTTGAAGCGGAAGACTTCGACCTGATGGTCAGGGAGGCGGCGGTTGCATACGATAAGAAGACATCAAGAGGTTAAGACGGATTTCGAGGAGGCATTTGGCTGGCATCAAGACCAGTCCTATGGTTTGGGCTTTGAGTTTGCGGCTGCTTTCCGGGTGGTGTTGGGTAGTATCAAACGAGATCCTCTGATTTATGCGTGTCGCTGGGAAGATATCCGACGGGTCAATTTGAAGCGGTTTTCCTATGGACTGTTTTACTTTGTAGAGGATGACACAGTGGTTGTATTGGCGCTTTTGCATGGGAAACGTGATTTGAAACGACTGGTGGAATCACGTAAGCAAACTTATCACTGAACGGCCTGAAAAAGATTTGTATCCTCTTTGTTTGCGGGAAGAATCTGCGGCGCAGTCCGACGGCTGAGGCGATTTATCGCAATGATCCGCGGGTAGAGGTGCGCTCTGCAGGAGTCAGCGAGAAGAGCAAGCATCAGATCAGTGCAAAGGATTTGGCTTGGGCGGATGTGGTGCTGGTGATGGAACGCAAGCACAAGGCGCGGATCATCGAGACCTTTGCCGAACTAGATCAGCTCCCGCGCATCGAATCGCTGGAGATTCCAGATGATTATGAGTTCATGGACGCGGAGTTGGTGGAGTTGATCCAGGGTGGTGTGGAAACATTTCTGGCGGAGCCGCCAGTTCCCTGAGGTATCATGGATGGAAATCGCACCCGCTTTTGCTGGTGTGACTACAAGAATCGTCAGGGAAACAGTTTTGCCTTCCCGGCCAATGACCTCCTAGACTGCCCGCATGTCCGTCCGGAAAAAGAAGCCGAAAGCAGCCAAGGTGAACTCACCGGCAGCTCCGGCTTCAGGTGTCCGGCCCGTCAGGTATGTGGTTGTGGTGCTAGTCATGGTCTTGGTCGCGGGCGGTTGGCTCTTCATCAGATCCAAAAATCGAAAACCAGACTCGGATGCCGTTTCCGCTCCGGTTTCGTCATCTGACACTACTCCATCGGGAACGGTGAAGAGCGGCATTCAATGGGAGGATGAAACCAAGGTGTTCGCGGAGTATGCCGGTTCCTCGAGCTGCCGGGATTGTCATGTGGCGGATTTTCGCGCCTGGGAAAACTCGCATCATGGCCTGGCGGAACGTCCGCCATCGGCGGAGCTGGAGCAGACTGCTTTTGAGCCCTCCAAGACTTTCCAGCATGGCGCACAGACCACGGAAGTCCGCGCTGCCAAAGGACATTACGAGGTGGTCACGAAGGGCTTTGGCGGCAAACGCGAGGCGTATCGCGTCGCCCGGGTGATCGGGCACGACCCCTTGCGGCAGTATCTCGTCGAGACTGCCGGTGGTCGCCTGCAAACATTGGAGGCCGCTTATGATCCGCACCGGAAAGAGTGGTTCAATGTGTATGGCGAAGAGGATCGTCAGCCCGGCGACTGGGGACACTGGACGGGACGCGGCATGAATTGGAACAACATGTGCGCGAACTGTCACAACACCCGGGCGCGCAAGAATTACGATGAAGCCACGGATACTTACCGCACCGCCATGGCCGAGCGCACGGTCAGTTGCGAGGCCTGCCATGGCCCGATGAAGGCGCATGTGGAATGGCGCAAGCTGAAGCCGTTTACCGGTCAGGATGACCCGACGATCAGGCCAGTTTCGCGGGAGCAGATGTTTCACACATGCGCCCAGTGCCACTCGCGACGCATGGAGCTGACGGGAGACTTCAAGCCCGGGGACAATTACTTCGATCACCACCTCCTCAGCATCCCCGATGAGACGGATCTGTTTTACCCGGATGGCCAGGTACGGGATGAGGATTATGAATTCACAGCTTTCATGGGCAGCAAGATGCATGCTGCTGGCGTCCGCTGTGTGGATTGCCATGAGCCGCACTCGGCGAAGACGGTGCTGCCCGGCAATCAGCTCTGTCTGCGTTGCCATGATGGCAGCCATCCGAACAGTCCGGTGATCGATCTGGCGAAGCATACGTTTCACCAGGCGGGAAGCACAGGCAGCCAGTGTGTGAACTGCCACATGCCGCAGACCACTTACATGCAGCGGCATGTGCGCCATGACCACGGCTTCACCATACCCGATCCTTTGCTCACCAAAGAGCTGGGCATTCCCAATGCCTGCAACCGCTGCCACACGGACAAGGATACGGACTGGTCCATCGCGGCGGTGGAGAAGTGGTATGGACCCAAGATGGAACGTCCCACACGTCAGCGCGCACGCCTGATGGCCTCGGCCAGGCGTGGCGAGGATTCTGCGCGAGACCAGTTGTTGCAATTCTTGCAGGCGGACAATCCGGGCTTTTGGAAAGGCGTGGCCGCCAATTTTTTGGAACGTTGGGCGAATGAACCGCCGGTGGAGGCGGCGCTGGGCGGACTGTTGAAGCATCCAGACCCCATAGCCCGGGCCAATGCGGCGCAATCCTTGGGCGCGGTCGCCAGCCAGACCGGGGCGGGTGAAAGTGCGCGCCGTATCTTGCGCGGCTCAGTGGGCGATCCGGTGCGCAGTGTGCGGTACACTGCTTCATGGGCGTTGATCGCTTCATTGGATGCGGCTTCCCTCCCGGGTAGGGAGTTGGCGCATACCCTGGCTTACAACGCCGACCAGCCGATGGGGCAGATGCAAAAGGGCACGTATGAGATCGCGCGGCGAGATATCCATGCGGCCATCCCGTATTTCCAGAAAGCGGTCACTTGGGATTCGCGATCGGCGGCCATGCGGCAGGAGTTCGCCACTGTTCTGAGCATGGCGGGCAAGCCGGCGGAAGCCGTGAAGCAGATGCGCGAGGCCGTGTTGTTGGAGCCGCAGAATGCGGATTATCACTACCGTCTGGCGCTGGCCCTGAATGAGGCAGGCCATTTGCAGGAAGCCATGAGGTCATTGGAAGACACGACCCGGCTGAATCCGCGGCACGCCCGGGCCTGGTATAATCTGGGACTGGCGCGCAATCAGGCGGGCCAGATCGATCGGGCGATAGAAGCCTTGCTGCGCGGTGAGGCGGCGGGCGCGAATGATGCGGAGATCCCGTATGCACTGGCGACGATCCTGGCGCGACAAGGGCGCACCGAGGATGCAAAAGGGGCGGCGCAAAGGGCCTTGAACATCGCTCCCGGCTATGGGGCGGCACGGGAGTTGATCGAAGCCTTAAAGACCGGCAAGTGAGCCGGGACCCGGTTTGAGCATCATTTCAGAGTTTCAAATTTTGAGCTGATGCATTCACATGGGTGGTATGGACCTCAAGCTGAAGAACAAGATGGCGCTCGTCACCGGTGGTGCCCGTGGGATCGGGGAAGCGATTGTGCGCCTGCTGACGGCTGAAGGGGCGTGCGTGGCCATCGTGGATCGGAATCGTGAGGCGGGCGAGGCGTTGGCCAGCCGCTTGCAAGGCCAGGGCGCCAATGTGTGCTTTATCCCAGCCGATCTCACACTGGATGCGGATTGTCAGCAGGCGGTGGAGCTGACGGTCAAGACGTTCGGGCAACTGGATGTGGTGGTGAACAATGCGGGGGTAAATGACGGGGTTTCCTTGGAGCAATCACCGGCGGCGTTCATGCAGTCGCTGCAATTGAATCTCTTTCATGTGTATGCCATCACGCACTATGCGCGGACGGCATTGCGGGCGAGCAAGGGTGCGATTGTGAACATCAGTTCCAAGGTGGCGGTGACGGGGCAGGGGAAAACTTCCGGTTATGCGGCGTCGAAGGGGGCAGTGAATGCATTGACGCGTGAGTGGGCGATCGCTTTTGCGCCGGATGGTGTAAGGGTGAACTGCGTGGTGCCGGCCGAGTGTCTCACTCCCCAGTATGAGAACTGGTTCAAGAGTTTGCCCGATCCGGCGGCGACGAAAGCTAGCGTAGAGCGGTTGGTGCCTTTGGATCGGCGCATGACGTCGCCGGAGGAGATCGCGGCAGCGGTGGTGTTTTTGGCGTCGCCGGTTTCAGCGCATACGACGGGGCAGATCCATTTTGTGGATGGCGGGTATACGCATCTGGACCGGGCGATGACGAGTGAGCATGCGAAGTGGGGCTGAGCCGAAGTTCGGCTTCCCAAAAGGCGAGGGGTTGGTAGGGCGCTGTGTCCTCACAGCGCCGTTGACGAAGCCGAGGGTGTTTGGATTTAAATGACAGATTGAGGACAAAAGCGGTGAACTTCAATGGCGTCTTGTTTTCGGACCACGGCCCGCTGAGGACAGACGGGCCCTACCAATAAAAAACCGCCGTGGATGGCTCCACGGCGGGTGGTGTTTTAGATCGTTCTGGGCTTACTTGAAGTAAGCGTGGTTCCGGTTGCCGCCGGAGAGCATGAAGGCGACGAGGTCGGCGACTTCGTCATCCTTCAGCACATTGATTAGGCCCTCGGGCATCATGGAGGTCTTGGACGGTTCCACGGATTTCACCTGGCGGCTGTCGATGCCGATGGATTGGTTCGGGTCGAACATGTCGGTGTTGAAGCGCATGTTGTCACCGGAGAGGTTCACCACCCGGCCGTTGTAGCTGTCGCCGTTGTTCAAGGTGACGACCACGGAGCCGAACTGGTCGCTGATCTCCTTGTTCGGATCGAGGATGGATTCCAGGAGGTCGCGCGCGTTGAAGCGACCAGCGACGCCAGTGAGATCGGGGCCGACCGCGCCGCCATCAGAATCGAAACGATGGCAGGAGGCGCAGCCCACGCCCGCAAAGATCTGGCGGCCGCGCTCGAAGTTGCGTTTCTTCAACTGCTTCTCGACCAGCGGCGCGAGTTCCTTGAGCGTCCATTCCTTCGAGAACGTGCGGCCTTCCATGAACTCGGCCATCAGGGATTTCGTCTCCGGTTTGGCTTCGAGGATGGGTTTCAGCTCGGCGAGTTCAGCCGGGTTGAGGTTCAGCACGGCCTCATCTTTGAAGTTCTTGATGAAACCGCTGAGGCTGTTGCCGCCTTTGAAGTTGGCGGCTTTCAGGAACCAGTTGAAGTAGGCTTTGCGCAGATCCATCGTCCAGCCGGTCTTGAGCACGCGCAACATGCGGGCGTAATCCATCTGCTCTTCTTGGGTGGGAGCCGAGATGAGCATGCCCACGACTTTCTTCGCGGCGCTGGGGGCCTCCAGATAGACGAGCATCTGGGCGAGTTCGGCGTTCACTTCGCGACGTTGCGCGGGGAAGAGCGGGTCTAACTTGGCGATGACTTTCTGGCGCGTGGCAGCATCGGGCTCGCCCATGCGGATGAAGGCGAGGGCATAGACGCGCAGGAGTTCAACGCGTTGCATCTCAGAGAGCTTGGTCCAATCCAGCTTGTCCAGCGCAGCGAGTAGCTTTGGCTGGATGGCTTTATCACCCACGCGGCTCAGGGCGAGCAAGGAGGTGAGGGCGGTTTGGGTATCCTTCTCGCTGAGGGCTTTGTCCTGCCAGGTGGCGGCGGGTTGCCACTCGATGGCCGTGCGGGCGGCGAAGCGCAGGTAGCGATCGCTGTCCCCGAGAGCTTTCCAAGCATCTTTCACGGCGTTGGCGTCCGCTTTGCCGTGATACGCTTCGAGCTTCTTGCGTGCGGCGAGTTGCGGCGGAGCGGGCATGCCTTTGCTGGGCGCGGTGGATTCCGTGCCGGTGTAGGTCACGCGATAGAGGCCGGACTGGGTCTTGCGACCGCCGACGGCGAAGTAAAACGCGCCATCCTTCGGATTCACCACCATGTCCGTGAGCGGCAGCGGCGAGGCGCTGATGAATTCTTCCTTCTCTGCCACGTAACCCGCGCCTTCTGGTTTCAGGTGGATGGCGTAGAGCTTGCCGTAGCTCCAATCAGAGATGTAGAGCGCTTCCTGATACTTGGCGGGGAACTTCGCACCGTAGCCGAAGACCACGCCGGTCGGAGAGCCGGGACCGATATTCACCACGGCACCGAGGCTGTCCGGGTAGTAGTCCGGCCACTTGCCGGTACCCGAGCGCCAGCCGAATTCACTGCCGCTGGTGGCGAGGTTCACCCGCGTGGGGCGATACCAAGGCGTGTTCACGTCCCACTCCATGTCCGCGTCATAGACGAAGAGTTCGCCGCGGGTGTTGAAGGCGGCGTCGTATTGATTGCGGTAACCCATGGAGAAAAGTTCCCATTGCTTGCCATCCGGGCTCATGGAGGCGATCCAGCCGCCGGGAGCGAGAATGCCCCGGGCATGGCCGCGCGCGTCCCACATGCGGGGCAGGAGATGGTCTTCCTGATAGACGAGCGGAACTTTGGAAGAATCAAACTTCGTGGGTTTGGTGTGGTTGCCGGCGACGATGTAGATGGATTTGCCATCGGGCGCAAGGAGTGCAGCGTGTGGGCCGTGTTCGCCACCACCTTCCAGCAGGCGCAGGGTCTCCACCTTGTCGAGTTTGTCATCGCCATTGGTATCCTGCACGCGATAGACGCCGCTGGCGTATTTGCCGCCGCGATTCACCACGACGTAAAGGCTGTCAAAAGCCCAGAGCAAGCCTTGGGCTTCGCCGATGGGCACATCGATCTTTTCGATCTCGAGGCCGGTGCTGCTGGCTAGCGGTGGCGGGGGGAGACGGTAAAGCCCGCCGTATTGATCGCTGACGATGAGGCGGCCTTTCGGGTCCACGGTCATGCTGACCCAGGAGCCTTGTTCATCCTTCGGCACGGAGTAGAGGCGCTCCACCTTGAAACCTTTGGCCACGCGCAGGCGTTCCACGGGAGTGGCCTCGGGCGGTTTCACATTGGCGGCGGCTTGCAGGGATTTTTCATTCACGCTCGTCCACGGAGCGCCGCCGAGCTGGGCAAGGACCACGGGCTTGGTCCATGAGGAGTCATTGAACTCCGGCTTTTGCCAGCCCGTGGGGGCTTTCTCGGAGGTCTTCCAAGTGGCATCGGTGCCGATGACCTGGACGGCGCGGCCGCTATCGATCTCGAGCTTGACCATGAGCGCGGCGGCGTTGCCGCCGTCATTCTTGGCGTCCACGGCGATGACGTTGCGGCCCTCAAGCAGTTTGCTGCCTACGTTGACGAACGTAGGCGCAGTCCACTCGTTGCCGGCGGCGATCTGTTCGCCGTTGAGGAACAGGCGGAACTCGTTATCAGCCGAGACAAAGAGGCGGGCGGTGACGGCGGCGGATTTCTTGAAATTGAACTCCTTGCGGAACCACGCCTTTTGGTTGGCGGTGGCCGGTTTGGTGGGCCAGATCCAATGGACGCTGGCCGTTTCGGCGGTCGCAGCCTTGGGGGCGGCTTTGGCTTTGCCCTTGGGGGCATCGGCGGCGAGCAGGGAACTGGCGGTGACGAGGGCCAGCAAGGTGCAATAACGGGCTAACATTTTCATGGCTTTCAATGAGTGCCGCGCATTTAAGCAACAAGCGGGGAAGGGTGGCAACCATGAATGGAGGCGCGTGGTAAGTTCAAAGCTCAAAAAAATTCCCAGATGAAAGCTTCAAGCCGTGGTTCAAGGTATGTAAGCGGACGTTGCGGTTGGCCAATCTCCAAGAAACGGGCTTTACCAGCTTGTCATGCAGGGCATGGGTGTGCTGTGGCCGGGAGCGTAAGCACGGTGGTCTGCGGGAGCGGAGGTGTCCAGGTCTTCCAGATCGAGAAACTGACCTGTGGTCGGATGGAGCACGGCTTAATGCCGGGTGTTCTCGGCGCGGGGCACGGATTGGCTGTGGTGAACAGGTTTTTGGTGAGATGTTTAGGAGGGGTGAAAATATTCTGAGGATTTTTCTGGGTATGACAGCGGATGTCATAGGGGGACGTTTAAGGTGGGGGCATGAACAGTGAACTTGGAATGAAGAAACCGAAGTGCGGCTCCCAAGAAGGGAAAAACGGGGTGGAAAGCCGAGATTATATGGAATTTTGTCTCCATATAGCGCACATAGTGCATATAGAGCTCACGGCGTGAATGGGTGTCTGGCAGGATGGAGGTATGAGAAAGAGAATATTTTGTGCCGATGGAGCCGATATAAGGCTGACGCGGAGGGGGAAACTGTGTCATGGTGATGGAAGTAAGGACGGCTGGGTGGCTGGCTGGAGATGGCAGGAAGTGCCAAACGGTTGAACGAATATTGCATGGCAAAGGCGGGGCGGGATGGTAGAAATAATGGAGAAGCCCGGAACTGAATTTTTAACCACAGATGGACACAGATAGACACAGATGGGGAAAGGTGAGCAGGGTGGGGGCTAAGCTTTTGCTGGTTGTGTTGCTGGCAGGGGTGGTGTTTAGGGTGATGACTCCTAAAGCAGTTGCAGGACGTGTTCCAACGCTTGATCTGGTTCATTATCATCAGAAGACTGGCACTAATGGGTTGATAACTACTGCCAGCCTGCGATTGAAGAATAATACCGGGAGACCGATCACCATGCTGGGTAATGCCAAGAGAGTTTCTGCTTTCTTGGGGCAGATGGGAAAAGATCAACGATTCATGATTCAATCTCCTAGGAATGTGGTTTTGCAAGCGGGTGAGGAGTATGTGTTCGATGTTTCAGTTTGGGATGCATCCACAACATGGGTTGCGTCGGTGGAATATGTGGAAGGGAGTCATTCAGGGGTGAGGAATGGGTTGGCGCGAATTCTCCCCGTATCCCTTGAACGACGGATTTGGGAAAGAGAGATCAGCCAGAAGGCTTTGACGGTGGCTGCTATTCCTGCTGCCAACTGATGATGACATCACATGAACTGGCCTGGAAATGACATGAGGCACTTGGCTCAAAAAATGCAAACAGCTACGCCGAGCTGGAGCTCGGCGCTCCACTGGGTCTGCGCTGCCGTTGCGTTAGTTGTGGTGTCATCGGTGAATGCGGCTGAGCGGGCGGTGGATTTTGCGCGGGAGGTGCAGCCTATCTTGGCTTCCAAATGTTACGATTGCCACGGGGCGGATATGCGGAAGGGCGGGTTGCGGCTGGATCTGAAGCGGGATGCGTTGATGGGCGGGGATGATGGCGCGATCTTCGTGCCGGGGAAGAGTGCGGAGAGTTTGATCTTCAAGAAGGTGTCGGCGACGGATCCGGCGAAGCGCATGCCGCCGAAGGGTGAACCGCTGACGGCGCAGCAGATCGCGACGTTGCAAAAGTGGATCGATGGCGGGGCGGTGTGGCCGGATGATCCGCCCGCAGTGGTGGGGAAGTCGCAGAGCCAGCATTGGGCGTTTCAGCCGGTGAAGCGGGCGGAGCCGCCGAAGGTGAAGAATGCGAAGTGGGTGGCGAATCCGATTGATGCGTTTGTGCTTGCGCGGCTGGAGCAGGAGAAGATCAAGCCGTCGCCGCAAGCAGATCGCTACACGCTGGTGCGGCGGTTGAGCCTAGATTTGCTGGGCTTACCGCCGACGGTTGAGGAAGTCGAGGCGTTCGTGAATGACAAGTCGCCGGATGCTTATGAAAAGGTGGTGGATCGCATTTTGGCGTCACCGCATTTCGGGGAGCGCTGGGGGCGGCATTGGCTGGACATGGCGCGGTATGCGGATAGCGACGGTTATGAGAAGGATCGCGCACGGCCCTTTGCTTATGTGTATCGCGATTGGGTGATCAAGGCGATCAATGACGATATGCCGTTCGACCAGTTCAGCATCGAACAGCTTGCGGGTGATCTGCTGCCAAAGGCGACGCATGAGCAGATCGTGGCGACGGGGTTTCATCGGCAGACGTTGACGAACACGGAAGGTGGCGTGGATCAGGAGGAGTTCCGCACCAAGGCAGTGGTGGATCGCGTGAGCACGACGAGCACGCTGTGGCTGGGCCTGACGATGGCGTGCGCGGAGTGTCACAGCCACAAGTATGACCCGATCACGCAACGGGAGTTTTACCAGTTCTATGCGTTCTTCAACAATGCGTCGGAGAAGAATGTGCCGTCGCCGCAACCGGATGAACTGGCGACGTACAACGTGGCAAAGGCGAAGTGGGACATCGAGGATCGCAAACTGAAGGCGGACCTGGATGCGTATGTGAAGAAGGACCTGCCGGCGAAACAGGTGACGTGGGAGAAGACGGCGCAGTTGAAAACGACGCCGTGGAGCGCGTTGAAACCGGCGAAGGCGACTTCGGCAAACGGGGCGACGCTTACGGTGCAAAAGGATGACGTGGTGGTGAGCGAGGGCAAGTTGCCGGATACGGACACTTACACAGTGGAAGCGATTACGGGTGCGCAGCGTATCACGGGTATCCGCCTGGAGGCGATCGATGATCCGGCTCCGAAGAAGGGGCCGGGTCGCGCGGGCGATGGAAATTTTGTGCTGACGAAGTTCAGTGTGCAGGCGGTCCTGCCGGATGGGGTGAAGCGGGAGGTGAAGCTGGGCAATCCGCAGGCCACTTATTCGCAGAACAAATTCCCAGTGGCGAATGCGCTGGCGGGTCAGGCGACGAGCGGTTGGGCGGTGGCGCCGAAGTTCAGCGAATCGCACGCAGCGGTCTTCGAGATGGAGGAAGACCTGGTGTTGCCGGAAGGTGCTAAACTGGTCTTCACGCTGGAGCATAATTACAAGACGGCTTATCTGCTGGGGCAGTTCCGATTGTCGGCGACGGATGCGGCACGGCCTTTGAAGGCGGATCTGATTCCCGGAACAGTGACGACCGCGCTGGCGAAGGAAGCGGGTTTGCGCACGAAGGCAGAGCGCGAGGCCTTGGCGAAGTATTATCGCGAGCAGGTGGATGTGGAGGCGCGGAAGCTGCAGACATTCATTGATGCGCATGCGAAGAAAGCGCCAGCGGAACCGGCGACCTTTGCTGCGGCGATCACGGAAGAAGCGGCAGGGCGCAAGACGCAGGTGCATGTGCGCGGGAACTTCATGGACAAGGGTGCGGAGGTGCAGCCAGGTGTGCCCTCGGTGTTGCCGATCTTCAAGCCGCGCAGTGAAAAGGCGGACCGACTGGATCTGGCGAACTGGCTCTTTGATCCGGCAAATCCGCTGACGGGTCGCGTGACAGTGAATCATATCTGGAAAAATCTATTCGGGCGCGGATTGGTGAACACGGTGGATGATTTCGGCACGCGTGGGGACAAGCCGTCGCATCCGGAATTGCTGGACTGGCTGGCGAGCGAGTTTCCGCGGCTGAAGTGGAGTCGCAAGGAGATGATAAAGCTCATCGTGATGTCGAACACGTATCGGCAAGCCTCGGCGATCCGGCCAGAATTGGTGTCACGGGATGCACTGAATACCTTGCTGGCACGGCAGAATCGCTTGCGGCTGGAAGCGGAGAGCGTGCGGGATGCGTATCTGGCGGCGAGCGGGTTGCTGGCGCGAAAGGTGGGCGGACCGAGCATCCGCCCGGCGTTGCCAGATGACATCGCGGCGCTCGGGTATGCGAACTCGGTGAAGTGGCAGGAGAGCAAGGGTGAGGACAAGTATCGGCGCGGGCTCTACATCTTCTTCCAGCGCACGGTGCCGTATCCGATGTTGATGACGTTCGATGCGCCGGATTCCACGGTGGCGTGCATGCGGCGGGAGCGGTCGAACACGCCATTGCAGGCGTTGACGCTCTTGAACGATCCGGTGTTCTTCGAGTGTGCGCAGGCGCTGGGCCTACGCATGGCAGATGTACCGACGAGTGATGTGGACGAGAAGATACGTGCAGGATTCCAGTATTGTTTCGGGCGGGTGCCAACGAAAGCGGAGTCGAGGCGGTTGGAGGAACTCTATGAGGAGCATGTGAGGTTGCTGGAAGGGCGACCCGAGAATGCGAAGAAATTAGCGGGGGCTAAGACGGCGGATGCCGATGCGCCCGCAAAGGCAGCGCTCGTGGCGATGGCGCGGGTGCTGCTGAATCTGGATGAATTTATTACCCGCGAATGAGGATGTTGATATGAACTTGCGCAAATATCTTTCACCGCAGGAGTTGACGCAGTTGACGCGCCGGGATTTCCTGGCCACGAGCGCCACGGGGCTGGGTACGCTGGCCTTGGCGACGTTGTTGAAGCAGGACAATCTGCTGGCGGCGGATGCCTTGCCGCGTGATCCGCTGGCACCGCGCCAGCCGCAGTACGCGCCCAAGGCGAAGAATTGCATCCTCATCTATTTCGAGGGCGCCCCGAGCCAGATTGATTTGTTCGACCCGAAGCCGAAGCTGAACGAGTTGGACGGGCAGAAGCTGCCGGATTCGATGCTGGAGAAGGTGCGGTTCGCGTTCATCAAGAAAGAGACGGTGCGATTGATGGGCAGTCCGCGCAAATTCAAGCCGCACGGGCAATGCGGGATGGAACTGAGCGATCTGTTGCCGCACATCGGCGGAATCGCGGATGACATCTGCCTGATCCGCTCGATGCATACGACACAATTCAATCATCATCCGGGGCAGTTGATGATGAATTGCGGGTCGCCATTGTTCGGCAGGCCGACGATGGGCTCGTGGTTGAATTACGGCTTGGGCAATGAATCGCGCGATCTGCCGGGTTACGTGGTGCTCACGGCGGGGCGGGGTTCCAGTGCCGGAGCAAGTGCGTGGTCGAGCGGATTTTTGCCTAGCAGTTATGCGGGCGTGCTGTTCCGCAACCAGGGCGATCCGGTGTTGAACCTTTCGAACCCCGAAGGCATCACGCCGGAGATGCAGCACTTGGGGCTGGATGCGATTGGAGACCTGAACCGGCTGCGGCACAAGTATGTGGCGGACCCGGAGATCGCCTCGCGCATCAATGCATATGAACTCGCGGGGCGGATGCAGGCGGCCACGCCGGAGCTGATGGACCTGACGAAGGAATCGCCAGCGACGTTGAATGCGTATGGGTTGGATCGTCGTGAGCCGGATATCAAGGCAGCACGTGGCGGCGGACCGGGGCAGTTCCGGACGTTCGCGCGAAATTGCCTGCTGGCACGGCGGATGATCGAGCGGGGGGTGCGTTTCGTGACGGTCTTGCATGCGTCTTGGGATCATCACAGCAACTTGGACAATGAGCTGACTTTTAACACGCAGATGGCGGATCAGCCGATCGCGGCGCTGGTGAAGGATCTGAAGCAGCGCGGGTTGCTGGAGGATACGATGGTGATCTGGGCGTCGGAGTTCGGGCGTACGCCGTTGGGGGAAAATCGCGGCGGATCCACGAATGTGACGGGGCGGGATCATCATCCGTTCGCGTTCAGCCTGTGGCTCGCAGGCGGTGGCATCAAGGGCGGGCAGGTCATCGGCAAGACGGACGAGATCGGCTGGGGCGTGACGGAAGATCCGATCTCGGTACATGACCTGCACGCGACGATTTTGCATCAGTTCGGGTTCGACCATGAGAAGCTGACGTATCGTTTTCAGGGGCGGGATTACCGGTTGACGGATGTGGAAGGGAAGCTGGTGGCGAAGATGCTGGGCTAGGGATGGGGGAAACATCGAACGTCCAACATCGAAAGAGGGAAACCGAAGAAATGATGTGAGATGGCTTCACGAGACCGTAACAAGGACGTCATTTCGGTGTAACAGGGAGGGCTTAGATAGGGGGGCGTGCTGGCAGTCGTATCGCTGGCATGATGTAAGAAGTATCCTCTATGAACTTGAAATTGAATCGGGCTTTTCGGCCCCTTGAACTCCTCTCCCTCACGCTCACGGTCGGTCTTTTGGCCGGGTGCAGTTCAGAAGACTCCCTCGACATGCCGGAGCCCAAGCCAGCGCCCGCCGCAGTGTCCTTTGATACCACGGAAACCCTTGCCGCCGCCGCCGCACCTGAGATGACTCCACCGCCGGGAACAATGCCTGCACCCGAAACAGTCGCTCTACTGGCACCTGCGAACGCACAGGCAGCGTCCGATGAAGTGCCGCTCTACAATATCGCTCCGGACGATCTGGTGAAGCATCCCAGGTGGGGCCCCGTGCTGCAGCAGCTTTCGCAATCGTGCGTGGCATTCTTCGCAGCGGAGAAGCGCGTGCCGGGTTCCGTGGCCGAGATGCAGGCGAAGGGTTTTGTGAAAGATGTGCCCGAGTTGCCGGGTGGGATGATGTTCCAGATCGATGCGGAGAATTACCGCGTAAGACTGGTGTCGATGTGATTGGAGGGAGAAAACATCGAACATCGAACATCGAACTCTGAACATCGAGAGGGAAGCAGCCCTCACCCCGGCCCTCTCCCCTCTGAGGGGCGAGGGTGGTGGGGCTTTGCTGACGTCAATAAGGGCTGCTTCGATTGGATCGACCAGGTGCTTCGGCGCGGCTGGCTGAGGACAGCCCGCCCTACCAGCATCATTGCTTCGGCAGCGGCTGTTTCTGCCCGGAGGCATTGATATGCACGAAAGTGGCGGTGGTGGAGAAGATGACGGTGTCTGAGGGGGTGATGCCGCCGGATTTGCGGACGGTGACGGCGTAGTCCACGGAGGTATTGCCCACGCGGGCACGGAGGACTTCAAACTTCAGGATGCTGCCAAGTTCCACGCGCTGCTTGAACATCACCTGGTTCAGGGCCACGGTGACGAATTCGCAGGCCGGATAGTCCAGTCGCGCGGCCATGTAGGCGGCCTCGTCCACCCATTTCAGCAGGTTACCGCCGAAGAGAAAGCCCGCGTGGTTCAGGTGTTCGGGGAGGACGAGTTTGTAGGTGTGCATGGGAAATCCCTTTCCTGGAGTGTATGGGCATTACCCGATATTTCCCGTGTTTGTTCCGCCGGGTGCCGGGATATTTCCTCCCACTTGATCATCCACGATGCAGGCGGTCGCCAGGTCGGCGGCCACGTTCAGGACGGTGCGGGACATGTCGAGGATGCGGTCGGTGCCGAGGATGATGGCGATGCCTTCGGGCGGGATGCCGAAATTCATCATGAGGCCGACGATGAGCGGCAGTGAGCCGCCGGGTATGCCCGCCACGGCCACGGCACTAAGCACGGCGAGGAGGAGCAAAGTGAGTTGCTGCGTGAGGCTGAGGTCCACGCCGAAGACCTGGGCGATGAAGAGGACGACGCAGCCTTCGTAGAGGGCGGTGCCGCTCATGTTCATGGTGGCCCCGAGGGGCAGCACAAAGCCGGCAGTGCTGGGCGAGACGCCGAGGTTTTCCTTCGCCACCTGGATGCTGGTGGGCAGGGTGGCGCTGCTGGAACTGGTGGAGAAAGCGGTGACGACCACGGTGCGGATGGCCTTGAAGAACACCAGCGGAGAGCGCCGGGAAAGCAGCTTGAGCAGGATTGTCATGGTGCCGAAAAGGTGGATGAGCATCACTATCAGCACTCCCAGGACGAATACAAAGAGGGCTTTTAAGACGTCCACCCCGGAGCGTACTACCACGCTAAAGATCATGGCCGGGACGGCGATGGGCGCGAGCAGCAGGGCAAAGTGGACGATGCGGGTCATCAGGTCCGTGATGTCCTGCAGCGCGTTGACGACGCGTTGATGGGCCTCTTTGGCCAGTTGGGTGGCCGCCACGCCCAACAGGATGGCAAAGAGAATGAGTGGCAGAACCTGGAAATCCACCACCGCCTTCAACATGGGGTGAGGCATTAACATGTTGATCAGCACCATGAGATTGAACCCCTGAGCCTTTTGCTCGGCGGCGCGCTCCTGGTGTTTCACCGCATCGCCGCCGTACTGAGCCATGAGCTTGTCTTTGAGCTCGGGTGAAACTTGATCCCCGGGGTTGACCAGATTCATCATCAGCAGGCCGAGGCCCACACCGATGGCCATGTTGATGCCGAACAGGCCGAAGGTGCGTCCAGCCAGCGGGCCGAGTTTGCTCAGGTCTCCGAGTTGGGCGACGCCGAGGGCTAGCGAGCCGAACACGAGCGGCACAACAACGAAGAACAGCAGCCGCAAGAAGACCATGCCAGCCGGGTCGCAGATCTCGGTGGCGAAGGTGTTGAAGACGAGTTCGCTCTCCGGGAATTTAAACATGACGCCGCGGGCGAGGAGGCCGAGCACGAGGCCGATGACGAGACCCCAGAGGATGCGGGAGGCGAGCTTGTCGGTAGAGCTGCTGCTGGTGGACATGGCAGCGCGAGGGTAGGGGGAAAGGGGCGAAGTTCAAAGTTCAAAGCTCACCTTTCAAAAGAAAAATCCAAATCCCAAGCCCCAAACACACCGAGGAAATATTTTTAAGAATATTCTACCCCTGTGACTATGGATGTCACACCCCCTCCGCTATGGTAAGGGCATGATTTATGCGGCAGGTGGCCGTGAGAAATGAGAAATCGGGAAGGAAAAATGCTTTATGAACCACGTATTGACTCACGGCAAAAGGTTACCGGGTGCTGGGTCCGTCAGGATTTCGTTGCCTCACGATTGAGGTTACTCAGCAGAGTGAAAAACTTCTTTAGTTTGGTCTCAATGCTTTTCTTTAAGGCAAACGGGTCCAGGGTGGCGTGCTGGGCCCGCAACTGGGCCTTGGTGGTTTCGGGAATGTCCGGACTGGCCAGCAGACGCGCATACGGCGTTTGTGGTTTCTGCTCATAGATGCGTTTGGTCCGACCATCCTTTTTCTCCCGGCGCAACAGTTTGAAGGTCGGTTTGAAATGATTGGTATACTGGCTCCATTCGTGGGCATACAGGTCGTTCATCAAGGGCACCAGTTCCGGATGTCCGAACCGTTCGTGGCCGAAGAGCTGCCGTACGTGCGTCCAGTTCTTTTGCTCGCAATGGGCGTTGTCGTTCTTGCGGTAGGCCCGGCTGCGCGTCCAAGGCGTCTTTACGGCTTTACCCGTCAGATGCCGGTGCAACGCCCAGTTGAGGAACTCGCCCCCGTTGTCGGTGTGGAAGCCGGTCATTCTATAAGGAACCACTTGCTCCAGGGCTTTTAACTGCACCAACACGGCGGCAGCACTCTTGTTCCAGACCGCCCGGTTTTCCGTCCACCCGCTGTAAAGTTCCGTAAAGGTGAGGGAATTGACATAATCCCCCTCGATGGAATCGTCGCAATGGGCCACGGTGTCGGCTTCGACCGAGCCGATCCGCGTGGTGTCCGGCGGCCCGGAACGCGTCGGCACGGCGTGGCGCAGGAGCGTGCCCGGCCGGGTGGTCGAAAGCCCCTTCTTGGGATGCTGCACCCGGGCCGGCCGCAGGAGCCGGTCAATCTGGGCCGGACTGATCCTTAACAGCTTTTCCTTAAAAGCCTCCGGCAGCGGCGCGGTGCGCCGTTCATAATGCCCGAGCCATTCCGGCAGCGCGGCTTTGAGCAGCTTGCTGCACAACTGGTCGCTCGCCAGCCAAACCCCCTTGAGCACCGGCAACACCTGGTCCGGTTCATACATGACTTTGGGCCCGGAACGCTTGGGCGGCCTCCGGGGCAAGGGCCGGTTCAACAGCCGCACCGCGGCTTTCCGATGATAACCGCACAGGGCGCAAAACTCATCCAGGATCTTTTGCTTGTGCGGCCGACCGGCCCGCTGATAGCGGCCGTGGACTCGCGCC
>JAEYXS010000049.1 GCA_023431185.1 Verrucomicrobiota bacterium | reverse complement strand
TTGCCTTGAAGAAAAGCATTGAGACCAAACTAAAGAAGTTTTTCACTCTCCTGAGTAACCTCAATCGTGAGGCAACGAAATCCTGACGGACCCAGCACCCGGTAACCTTTTGCCGTGAGTCAATACGCCGGTTCATTTCACCTCACGGCCCCCTCAATTTCTTCCACAACTTCTGCAATTTCTCCTGGGCCTCCATGGGCCATGGGCGGAGGCCTTTCTCGATCGCGAGCTTGTCCGGATTGGCATGCAATTGCCCCGGCACACCCATGATCGTGGCGTAGTCCTCCAGCACCTCCACCGGTGTGGCATTGGTGAACCAGCGCGGATAAGTGCCCGCCGGAAAATTTGGCGCAGTCACGTGGACGAGGTCCATCTGGGTGATGCGCCGGATATAATCGGCCTGTTCATACTCCCGGTTGAATTTCAGCATCGGTGCGCGCACCCGGAAAAGATTGTCCACGCTCTGGTTCTCCGGCGGCAGCTCGGGCAGTCCCGGCAGGCGGATGATGACCCGGTGACCGCTCTGGTATTTGCGCACGCGGATCTTTTTGACGTTCGCCAGTTCGCCGCGCACACCTTGGATGATCTGGCCGGAAGAAGACCCGCCACCCGCCGTCTCGATCTTCTTTCCGGCAGCATCCAGGTATTCCAGATCGAAAGGCTTATGGTGAGCGTTGGCCTCGCAGAGGTAGATGAAGACACATTCCTTTTGCGGGCGGTTCGGCTGGGTGAGCGGTACATGAAAGGTAGTTTTTTTGCCATCCGAACTGGAACCGTATGAGCCTCCGGAAAGATCATCGCCGGTAAAGATGAGATGGTAACGGGCCGCCCCTGCCTGGAAGGAAGCCCCGGCCCGCGGTTCGATCTCCTCCACCTCCACCGGGGCGGTGGCCACATCGATCATCAAGTTCACCGGTGCGGAGTGCCACATCTGCAGACCGATCTCGTATTTGTAGCCTTGCTTCCATTCCTGCCCGCTCCAGCCGGAGGAAAGGGGCATGTGCGTCCGCGCATCATAAAAGCCCGAGGTTAGCATCTTCCATTCGCCACCGGTTATCTCGAAGTCAAAGCGGAAGTTGGGATAATTATCCCGGCATTGGATTTGCCGCTCCCACGTTTTCGGCAGATCGGCCAACACGTCGGCATCGGGCAAAAGCTTCAGGTCGGCACCATAAAACCTCGCCGGCAAAGTGGTGCCGTAAGAAATATTGGTGCTGGGCGGAGTCCAGGCGGTACCGATGCGCTTCAACCGGAAGGAGGTGTCACCCAGCCGGGCCACGGCCCCTCCATCGACGTGATGGATGGTGAAGCGGAGCGCCTCCTTGGTCACAGTTGCGCTGTAAGGATACTCGATGCGGAGTTCGCCGTTATTGGTCGTCAGCGTGATGTTTTGCGGAGTCAGTGGTGCATTCGTCGTGAGCGCGCTGACTGGCGGCGGCTTCAGCTTCTTATCGTAATCATCATTCTTCCGCACTTGCGCCGCCGGGCTGTAGTAGGCCGGGCGGGCGGTCAGCACCAGATAAAGGGCGACACCAGCCACAACGAACAACACCACCCAGCAGGCATACCAAAACCAGCGTAACTTGCTCCTGGCTGGAACAGATGATGGGGCGTTGTTTTCCATGGACACACCTAGCATGAGGAAACCGGCGACTGTTTCAAGACGCAGTTTTTAAGTGCTGCCCGATTAGAACAGTCACAGCATGGTTGCTTCCGGCAGCCATTACGTTGTATTTTCCCTCAACGCTTGGCAATGGAAACGGCAAGGAATACTATCAACGAACTCCATCAACACTACCCGTATTCCACATGAATATCCCCGGACTTGGCGAGGTGACCAAAGGTAAGTATGGCGAATACCGCAGCCAACCTATTCCCGTGCCGGTATTAGGCGGGAAAAACTGCTGCTTCGAATTGGAAGGCTACGATGCGGACCCGGACAAGGAAGCATTCCACGTGGCAATCGCGAATTTCCTCAATCTGGACGCGTCGGCGCTGCGAGCGGCCGAACCTCATATTTTCCAATACTACAAGGATTCAGAAGACTGCTGGCAGGAGGAAGATGAAGATTTCAAACCGATAAAGTCACCCGCAGGCGTGTGGGCTCATGTGCAGTTCGGCAAGACGCCGACGGTTTCCCGCCGCACCCGTGGCGACAAAGGCATCTACATCTCACTCGAATGCGGGTGTGACTGGGAGGAAGAACACGGCATGCAGATGGTGTTTCAGAACGGTCTTAAGGTGAATAAGGTTGGGCCGTTTAATGGACACCTGACGAACTCCGATGCTTATGGCGATAAAAGCCTTGAGAATGTGGTGTATCGGGTGCGTGGCTGACCGTGGCATCCTGTCCGTCACTTTCTCCTCCCCTTGAGCTTTGAACTTTAAGCTTTGAACCTGGCCCCGTGCCTCACGTCCCCGGCCCCTTGCCCGCCTTGTTCTTCTCCATGCGCGTGCGGATCTCCTCGCGCAGCTTGTCGAATTCCACCAGTTGCTCCGGCGTGAGTTCCTTCTCCACTTCCACGTTCACGCGACGGATGATCCCGAAGATGTCGCGCATCGTCTCGCGGCGCACCGCCCGCAGTTCTTCGCCCGCCAGCGTGAAGGTCGGCCGCAGCTTCTCCTCCTGTTCCGGCGTGAGCTTCAGCCGCTGCTTGTACAGGCGGTAGGTCATCCCCTGCCAGTTGTCATTCTCCGCGATCTTCTTTTTGACGATGGCGACGGTCAAAGCCGCGCCCGTCACCACACCCATCACAAACAAGGCGAGCAGCAGCACCGCGATCTTCCAATGACGCAAAAAACTCATGGCTCCAGCACCTCGCCTAAAACGCTGTCCGTCATCACCACCATCTCATGCTCCTGCGCGTATGCCGCGATGCTGGGATAACTGATCCCCACCGTGACGATCATGATCGCCATGGCCACTCCGAGGAAACGCAATGACAGCCCTTCCCAGATCGCCTCCAGGGAAGGCGTGCTCTGGGCCTTGGGCCAGTTCGCCACCACGCGCGTGGCAAAGCCCAGCGGCATCTCCGGCTCCGCCGTTTTCGGCGCCTGCCGGGCCAGCTTCACCAGCTTGTCCCACTTTTCATTCTCTGCACTCATGACTTCATTTCGATTTCTTGCCACGTTCCAGTTCGGCCAGATGCTTGCGCAACTTCGCCCGGGCCCGGAAGGCCCGCACTTTTATCAGCGAGGCACCCCACCCGGTCAATTGCTGGATTTCCGCCACCGACTTCTCTTCCAGATCCAGCATCTGGATGACCATCCGGTCTTCCGCACTCAGACAATCCAGCAGCTTGCCCACCAGTTCATTCGCCGCCATCGCCTGCGTCGGATGCGGCTCATTCTCTGTCTGGATCACCGCGTCTAATACCTCGGCTTCCGTCTCGTTCAGGTCCGCCCAGCGAATCTCCGGCCGCCGCTTGTGGAAGCGCAAGGCATCCAGACACGTGCTGACCGCCACCCGCGAGACCCAGTGCTCGAAGGGCACCGCCCCCCGATACTGGTCCAGATTCGCAAACATCTTGAGAAAGATCTCTTGGGCCAAATCTTCTTCCGCCACCCGGCGGGGCAGATGCGCCCGCACGATCTTGATCACCAAGGGATAAAGATGCGCCACCAGCTCCCGCGCCGCGTCTTCATCCCGCGCCCGCACGCGGGTCAGGCAGGCCGCCATATCTAGCGTCTCATCAGCCATATGCGACCTGTCCACAACATCTGCCCATAAGAGATGACGTCTTGCCAACGGGGCGGTTACGAGGAAATTTTGATGGAAAAAGCCCGTCCGTCAATGGAGGGGTGCCGAACCATCACAGGTAGAACGCCATTGCGCTGCAAAAGGTTCGGTAATCCTTGGAGAGCTTGCTT
Organism: Verrucomicrobiota bacterium; assembly: GCA_023431185.1. GTDB lineage: Bacteria > Verrucomicrobiota > Verrucomicrobiia > Limisphaerales > JAEYXS01 > JAEYXS01. Next base: position 65,117 of record JAEYXS010000049.1, on the reverse strand, counting down.
TTCCTGCCCCTGCTGTCAGCCTTTTGCCAGATTCATCGAACTCCCAACGAAACTTCAACTAGAGGGAATGATATGCCCTGCCTGTCGGCCACACGACTTGCTTTCAGCCGTTTTCTTGTCTGCCTGATTCTCTTGCTGGCGTTGACGCCTGGCCGGCTGGTGGCCCAAGGCTTCAAACCGGGAGAAGCGATCGAATACAAAGTTCCCGGCAGTTATCCCGAAGCCTGGGAGCGCGGTGTCGTCCTGCGTGAGATCGAAGGCGGGAAGCAGTACATCATCCGCCAGAAGCCCAGCCAGTTCTTTCCTGAAGGTTTTGAGCGGGCCATGTATCCGGCGGATCTGCGATCATTGAAAGCCGGAACGGCAACAGCTCCAACACCACCGGTGAACCCGCCCACACCCGCCAAAACTCCAGCGCCACCTACCACTATACCAGCGAACAACCCCCCGGTCGCTATGAATGCTCCGCCGCCAGCCCCACAAGTAGCGCCTGTGCCGGCTGGCCAAGGCTTGCTCACCAAGGCCCAAGTCATCGGCTTCGCCAAACAACTTTTTGGCGAGGGAAACGCTTTCGCCAATCCCCGGCGCGAGGCGTTGCTGGACCAGATCCGCGACCTCATTAAGACCCGCGGTGTGGACTTCATCGGGGATAACGAGTTCTGGGATCAGATGAACAAACAAGGCACCTATTCTATCCACATCGGTTCGGCGGTTACGGCGAATTATGGTCCGCCCCCGAAGCTGGAGGATTACTACGGCACCTTCCACCTGCGCGTGGCCAATCGCGGCAGCAAATCCGAGAAACGGGAAGGCAGTCGCGTCATCGTCACCACCTCGGATTCCCAGCACGAATCCGGCGCACTCACCATCAATCCCGATGGCACCTACGTGTGGAAACTCTTCCGTGATGATCCGCCAGCCAAGTGGCTCAAAGGCAAATGGCGCGCGATGAAGCCGGAGGAGATGCACAAGTGGGAGGGCGGCCCCGCGCTCTGGCTGGAGAAAGCCAAGCAGGGCGAAGATTACACGATGCGCATGGGCCGCGTGCCGGGCTGGCCCGGCTGGATCGATGTCGGCATGGGCATCGGCCGCTCGCCAGTGGAATACGGACGGAAGCCGTGAACGCAAAAGCAAAAACGGCTGGAGTATCCTCCAGCCGTCCTTCGCAATTCGTGCAAATCCGTGTAATTCGTGTCTTCTTCCCCCGCCTTGCCTTACGCCAGACTATACGTCGCTGTGAAGGCCGTGCCTCCCGCTGTCTTGCGGATGCTCCGCTCGGGATTCGCCGCCAGATGTTCCACGATGTGGAACACCGTCTCGATGTCGTTCTTCGCGCCGATGCCTTCCGCGAGCTGCGCCGCCGTGAAACCCTTGCCGCGGTTGTCCATGAAGTATTGGATCAGCTTCGTCTGGATGTTCAGCACGGCGGTCGCGGCCTTCTTGCCGGATTCCACGCCCGGCTGGTGATACGCATTGATATTTGCCAGCGTGGCGTAGTAGCCGACTGCGCGTTCATAGAGCGCGATGAGCACGCCCACGCTGAACGCCGTGCAATCTTTCACCGTGATGGTGAGAGATTCGCGATCCTTCTCGAAGAGCGCCGTGCGCGTGCCGAGCAGGAAGCCTTGCAGATAATCGCCCGAGGTCACGTTCGGTTCCACGAAGAGCGATTGCCCATCGCGATCCTTCTGCACTTGCACGAAGGTCACGAAGAAATTGTGCCGGCCATCGCGCAACTGCTGCACATATGCGTGCTGGTCGGTGGAACCCTTGTTGCCGTACACCGCGATGCCCTGGTTCACCACCTTGCCTTTCAGGTCATGCTCCTTGCCGAGCGATTCCATGATGAGCTGTTGCAGATATTTCGAGAACAGCTCCAGACGATCCTTGTACGGCAGGATCACCATGTCCTTCGTGGCTGCGCCGTTGTCGATGTATTTCCAGATCAGCGCGAGCTGCGCGGAAGGATTCGCCTTCACGTCGTTGGAGCGCGTCACGCTGTCGCACGCCTTGGCACCCGCGAGCAGGCCATCGATATCGAGCCCTTGCAACGCGGCGGGCAACAGACCCACGGCGGAGAGTTCGCTCGTGCGGCCACCAACCCAGTCCCACATCGGGAAACGGCGCAGCCAGTAACCATTCGAGGCGACCTTATCGAGTTCCGAACCAACACCGGTAACGGCCACAGCATGGTCTTCAAACTTCAACCCGGCTCGCGTGTAAGCCGCGCGGGCTTCGGACATGCCATTGCGCGTCTCCTTCGTGCCGCCGGATTTGGAGATGACGACCACCAGCGTCTGCCCCAGTTGCCCGTCGAGTTGGGCGAGCACCTTGTCGATGCCGTCCGGGTCCGTGTTGTCGAAGAAGTAGGGACGCAGCTTGTCCGTCTTCGGCTGGCTGAGGGCATTGGCTACGAATTGCGGTCCGAGCGCCGACCCGCCGATGCCGATGATGAGCACGTTCTTGAACGGTCCGTTCGCGCCGCGTGATTCGCCGCGATGCACCGCGCCCGCGAAATCCTTCACGGCCTTCAGCGTGTCATCGATCTCCTTCTTCAGCTCCGGTGTGGGTGCGAGATCCGAGTTGCGCAGCCAGTAATGGCCCACCATGCGTTTCTCGTCCGGATTGGCGATCGCACCCTTTTCCAGTTCCGCCATCGCCTTGAAGGCATTCTGGATGGGACCGGCCATCTTGGTGAAATAATCGTCCGGGAAATTCATCCGGCTGAGATCGAGCGCAAGACCGATGCCCGGAAACTCCGTGTAGTGCTCCTGAAAACGCTGCCAAAGCTGCTCATTCGTCTTGTTCATAGCGATAAGTGACATGGAGCATACGCGCATGCCCGCCGGGACGAAACAACGAAGTTTTCACGGAAACCATGAATTCTTTGAAGGCTGCTTGCCCGGATTGAAGGAACTCCGCTAAACTTCGTCCAAACCAGATAACTTTACAGCGGCCTCGCCGCTTTGCCTGAAATCTATGAAGAATGCCCTCCGGCGCTTTGGCGCACTTGTCCTCGGTATGTTTGCCCTGGCTCCCGCTTTGTTGTGTGCCGCGCAACCGGCCCCGACGGTCATCCTCATCAGCGTGGATGGCCTCGCGTCCTATTATCATAACGACCCGAAGGCGCACATCCCCACCATCCGCTGGATGGCCGAGAACGGTGCCCGCGCGGAACGCATGGAAGCCTCCTTCCCCACCGTAACATGGCCGAACCACACCACCCTCGTCACCGGGGTGCATGCCGGGCGCCATGGCGTCATCGGCAACAACTACTACGACCGCAAGGAGAACAAGAACGTCCCGCTCATCCCCGACCCGCTCTTCGACAAGGAAGAGATTGTGAAGGTGCCCACCATCTATGATGTGGCGCATCTGGCGGGCTTGAAGACAGCGGGTGTCATCTGGCCCGCGAGCCGCAACGCGAAGCACCTCGACTGGCAGGTGCCGGATGTGTTCGAGCAGGCGTTGTTCGAGAAATACAGCACCCCCTCACTGCTGGCCGAACTGCGCGCCAAGGGCATCCCCATCGAGAAGCAGATGGAATGGTGCAAGGCGGGCAATGCCGGCAAGCCGCAGCGTGACTGGATGTACACCCGCATCGCCGAACATATCCTCACTACGCACAAACCGAACGTGCTGGCCATCCACCTGGTGTCCGTGGATTCCTTCGAGCACAGCAACGGCCGCAACAGCCCCGAAGCCTATTGGGCGTGCAACGATTCCGACAACCGCATCAGAGAACTGGTGGAAGCGGTGAAAGCCGCGGGTCTTGCCGATCGCACCACTTTCTTTGTCACGTCGGATCACGGCTTCATCAGCTACACGAACAACATCAACGTGAATGTGCTCCTCCAAAAAGAAGGGCTCGTCACCGTGGCCGGCACTAAGATCGTGGACAGCAAAGTGCATTTCCTGAGCCAGGGCGGCGGCGGCTTCCTCTACATCCGCGATGAAGCGAATAAAGAAGCCATCATCAAGCTACTGGTGCCGAAACTGAAAGCGGCCGAAGGCGTGGAAGTCGTGCTGGAACCCAAGGATTTCGCCTCCGTGGGCCATGTGCTGCCCGCTCAGGACCCGCGCACACCGGACCTGATGATCAGCGCGGCGGATGGCTACGCCTTCTCCGACAGTGCTGCGCCGAAAGATCTCATCACGCCCTCCGGCGGCGTGAAAGGCACGCATGGATATCACCCGAAGCACCCGCTGATGTATGCGAGCTTTGTCGCCTGGGGCGCCGGTATCAAGCCGGGTGTGACGCTGAAAGAGATCCGCAACGTGGACGTGGCCCCGACCATGGCCGCCGTGCTGGGCCTGGAGATGAAGAACGTGGAAGGCCGCGTGTTGAAAGAGATATTGAAGAAGTAAGCCGCCGGCTGGGATCAATTGCCGCTGGGCTGGCTGACGAGCTAAGCCGTCGGCTGCTCCTCTCGTTCCGATGCACACCCTCGCCCTAGCCTGTCACGCCATGGCCACACGATTTGAATTCGTGTTGCAAGGGGCGGACCCCATCGCCCTGCGCGCTGCCGGCGAGGAGGCCATCCGTGAGATAGAACGGCTCGAAAGCCAGCTCAGCATCTACCGCCCCGGCAGCGAACTCAGCCAGCTCAATGCCCGTGCCGCGCACGAACCCGTACGCGTGGAACCGCGTCTCTTCCGATTGCTCCAGCGCGCCCGCCAGCTCTCCGCCGAGACCGGGGGTGCCTTCGACATCACCGTGGCCCCCTTGCTGCGCTGCTGGGGCCTCATGCAAAAAGAAGGCCGTATCCCTTCACCGGAAGAACTCGCCGCCGCCCGCGCCTGCACCGGCTGGCAACACCTGGAATTAGATTCGCGCAACTTCACCGTTCGCTTCGCCGTGCCTGATCTGATGCTCGACCTCGGCTCCCTCGGCAAAGGCTACGCCCTCGATGAAGCCGCTGACATCCTCCGTGAAGCTGGCGTGACCAGTGCCCTCCTGCACGGTGGCACCAGCACCATCTGCGCCCTCGGCCACCCGCACGATGCACCAGCATGGAATGTGGCCCTCGCCGATCCGCAGACGGAAGGTGCCCGCTTCCTCACCACATCCTCCGCGCCCATCCGCCAGCGTTTTACGCCCTTGGCCACCGTGGAACTCCGTGATGAATCCCTCTCCCTCTCCGCTGTCTGGGGTAAATCTTTCTCCGCCCAAGGCCGCACTTACGGCCACGTCATCGACCCGCGCCTGGGTGAACCCATGGATGGCGCTCTCATGTCCGCTTGCGTGCTGCCCTCCGCCACCGAGACCGATGCCCTCTCCACCGCCTTGCTCGTCGGTGGTTTGACTGAATGGGAAAAGTTCTCCGCGCTACGCCCCACGATGCGCGCCCTCGTCGTCGGCCGCAGTGAAGACGGCGCCCTCTCCGAGATCCGCGCCAAAGATCTCGAACCAGGTGGTCGCGCCTGAAGCGCAGCCGGCTAAGGCCGCACCTTCGCCGTGCCGTTGAAATATTCCTGATATTTCGGCCAGGACCAGGTGGCGATGTCCCGGCCCACCTTCAAGCCCACATCATTGTCCACCGGGATATGGTAGCCGCCCATCGCGCGGGAAAGGGCCGCCATCTCCGCGGTCGCCGAGAACGTCGGCAAATCCAGCCCCACCTCGTGTCCGGCCACTTTTTCCGTCAATTCACAATGTCGGCGGCGCTCCATGAACCCGAACTTGTCACTGCCCGTGAACAGCTCCAGCGCCTTGGCACATGCACCGCTCACCGTCGCATGCCCGCTCGTGTATCCCGGAAACGGCGGCGTGATGAATGATGCCGGTGAATACGGATGCCATTCCTCCGCCGGCATCTCCTTCGTCCCGCCGTCCGGCCCCGCCCAGCCGATCACCCGCTGCCCCTGGTAATAATGGCGCACCAGCGTCCATGGCCGCGAAGAATCATAATACCGCTTCGTCTCCCAGCAGGAGATGAAGGCATCCATCGCGACGTTCGCGATGACGAAATACAGCTTCACATCCTGATCCAAAGTGTGCTTGTCCCGGCGCGAGACATCCTGCGCGAAGCGCAGCCAGTGCCCGCTCTGCCCGGTGGAACGCGGCCCGTCCCGCATGAACTCCACTACCGCCTTCTGCTCCGGGGTCAGGCTGCGGTTATACTTCAGCACCGCCTCCGTCTGCCGCTTAAGCTCCCGGTCATCCGTCGTCGTCTTGGGCGGCGGACCGGGCCGGAACTGCGCGGGATTCTCCAACGCGAAGGGCTTCACACGGTACCAAAACGGCGTCAAGAATCCCGGCGTGACCTTGCGCCCGTCCGGCAAGGTGAAGGTGATGGGCTGCCAGCGGTCTGGATCGATGATCTTGTCCGGCGGATTGACCGGTTGGTAATACGTGTAATCCGCATACGGTTTGCCGTTGCCGCCCGGCTCGTCGCCATGCTGGTTCGCTCCGTCACGGCGGCGGTAATCGATCACTGCCTGCGCCGCCAGATAACCAATGCCCTCCGGCTTCTGCGGATCCGTTGAACGCAACGCTGGATCGTAACCCAGCTTGCGCATCTGCTCCTCCAGATACGCCTTGTCCTCCGGGTACACATACAGCAGGGAGTGGTACGAGGCATAGCTGATGGCCTTTTCCTTGTTGGCCTGGGTCCGCTCTCCCACGGGCCGCCGCAAGCTGCCGCCCAATCGCGAACCGACAGCCTTCTCATCATAAGCCCCCCAGGCGTCGAACATCGCCGTCGCCCAAACTGCCAGCGTGCGGGAAATGACCGTGGGTCGTGCGGCATTGCGATCCACTTCCCGCGCCGTGGCTTCCTCGGCGATGTCCAACCATTGAAACGCCAGACTCTGCTTCTCCTCGGCCTTCGGCTTGGCGTGCAGTGGCAACTCGGCAGCATGAGCCAAGTCCCACAGGGGACCACCAACATAAAGGAGGATAACCAGAAAAGATTGCAGGCTGCTCGTTTTCATTGGAATCAGCTCCTTTTATGCCTCTTCCATACCCAAAACAAGCTCTCATTACAGCGGCAGGATAATGCTCATCGTCGTTCCCTTGCCCATCCTTGAACGGATGCGCACCGTCCCCCGATGCGTCTCCGCCACGCGCCGAACGATCATCAGGCCCAGACCCGTGCCCTTGCCCTTCGTCGTGTTCAGCAAGGAAGTGAACGCCCGCTTGCGCTGCTCATTCGTCATGCCGGAACCCGTGTCCTTGAAATCAATGACCACATGCGTGGGCGTCGGCGAACGGCGCGGCAGATAGATGGTGCGGGACACGATGGTGAGCCGCCCGCCTTCGGGCATGGCTTCCACGGCATTGAGGGTAAGATTCAGGAAGGCCTGCTCCAGTTGCGTCGGGTCGGCCATGACCACTGGCAGATGCGGGTCCAGCTTGCGGACCCACTCGATGCTCTGGTTCTTCAGCTTGTGCCGGGTAAGCAGGCCGAGATCGTCGATGAGCTGGTTCACGTTCACTTCCGTCAGGGTCGGTTCCGTGTTCCGTGCGAAGTCGAGGACCTGCTCCACGATCTTGTTCATGTGATCCATCTTCTCGCCCATGATGCGCACATCCGTCGCGCGGGGATCGGTGGACTCGAAACGCAGATCCAATGAATGATAGAGCATCTTCAGAACCGTGAGCGGATTGCGGATCTCATGCGCCACCTCCGCCGCCAGCAGACCGAGTGCCGAGAGCTTCTCCGTCTGGCGTAACTGCTCCTCCACATCCACGATGCGCTCATAGAGCCGCGCCTTCTCGATGGCGATGGCCGACAGCTCCGCCAGCGCCGAGAGGATGCGAATCTCCTCGTTGGAAAAATTATGCAGCTCCTCCGTATAGACATTCAGCGCGCCGATGGCCTGGTGGCCGAACAGCAACGGCACACTCAGCAATGAAACCAGCCCCTCCCGCCGTGCCGTCTCGACGTTCTGGTAACGGGAGGACGTCTGCACGTTCTCGATCTGCAACGCCTTCTTGCGCCGCACCACGATGCCGATGAGGCTTTCCTGCAAGCTGAGTGGCGGCCGGTTCACATACAGCTTGCCTGCCCCGAAACTGGCGCGCAGCTCCAGCCAGTTGCCCGTCTCATCCAGCATGTGCAGCGAGCACATCTTTGTCTCCATCAACTGGCAGGCCTCGCGCGTGATGACGGTGAGCGCGTCATTCAGATTCAACGTGGAACTGATGGTCTGGCCGACGCTGGCCAGCGTCTCGAACAGGCGTGCCTTGAGACGAAGCTGTTCGTAGAGCCAGGTGTTGTGGATCACCTTGGCGGCCTGGAGCGCGAGTTCTTCCAGCAAGCTCTGGTCATCCGCGCTGAAGGCATCCTGCCGGTCTGAGTCCACGTTCAAGACGCCGCGGATCTCGCCTTCCACCACCAGCGGCACCGCCAGCTCGGACTCGATGTGTTTGCGGACCATCACGTAGCGCGGATCTTCCTCCACTTTGCCCACGCGCGCCGCCTTGCCGGTGCGCGCCACCCAGCCGGTGATGCCTTCACCTACGCGGAGACGGAGCGATTTGGCATTGGCGGGCAACCCGTTCGCCGCCTGGATCTCGAGGAATCCGGTGTGCGGATTCAGCAACACCACCGAACCGCTGGATGCCCGCATGATACGCACGGCCTCCCGGATGATACGCTCGAGCGCCTCTTGGGAATCGAGCGTAGAGTGGATGACATTGCTGACCTGATACAACAGGCGAAGTCGTTCGTAACGTGCCTTCAGTTCCGCTAGTTCGTCGCTCACGCCCGGCACTATGGCCGGAATCTGGCGGAATTCCAGTGCAGACCGGCAGCCGCATCCTCACCGCCGCTTCGCGCGCATCCCTGTCCTCGGCACGCATGGGCCGAAGAAGCTGACGGTCATTTTTGTGGTGAGTGATTCACTTGTATTGCCAAGCCCCTCAAGGCAGGTAGAGATTCATCACTGTTACCACCAGCAAGACCAGCAGGAGAACCAACCCTTCCGTTAATTTGACCGGGGCTTTAGGACGCCCATACGCTGGCGTGATACCAGCCGCCAGCATCCGGTCATACAGATGGGGGTGGACCTGATTATTGCCCGGCATCACCGCTGGCATCTGGTTGATCTCATAGAGCCGTTCCAAGGCGCGAGCGTAAATCACGCCGGAAGAATGTTGGGTGGCGGCAGTATCCGCCCGCACTTCCATTTTTCGGGCAACCACCTGGGACAGCTTGATCAACACAACCATCAGGCACAGCAGGACTGCAATTCCCGGCAATCGGTAAGTTGACAGCGTGGGTGTGAGGAGCGCCACCGGAGTGGCGGCCAGCGAGCCTAAGATTCGTATCGCGGCGATTCCGCGGCTTTCCGATAGATGCCCTAATTCATGAGCACAAACCGCTTCCTGCTCTTCCGTCGGCATGGTTTCCAGCAACCGCCCGGTGAAAATCAGATCGCCAGTGACCGGAAACGCCATCGCATTCGCCATCGAGCTATGCCAAAGCCAAGTCTGCCTGACGCGGATATTCATGCGCAAAGACACTCGCTCGACCAGATGACGCAATTGTTCCGGAGCCGGTTCAATGATGCCGAGTTAGCGCAAGGGGAGCAACGCACCACCCCAATGCAACCAGCAGATAAATCCCACAAGGAGTAAGTAATATAACCAGACTTCGAGTCCGAATTTGGGCGGCATAAAGATGATGCACACCACCAACGCGATCGAAACGCCGGAAAACAACAGCCATGTACCGATGATGTCTTTGATCCAGTCACGAAAGGAGTTTCCCGGCCTGATTTCCCGCACCATAGGATACGTGCCCAAAGCACCACCGGCCATCGTCAATACCAGGACGATGATGCCGAAACGTGGAGGCTCAACAAAAAATGCGGAGGTGGACAGGCTGGCAATTGCTCCCAGCAGCAACAATTGCCAAAACGAATTCCGTCGGGCGGGAAACAACAGCCGGGCTCTTTCCGTCCAATGCTCGTTGGCTGCTTTCCGCCAGGCGCGCAAGGCCCACCAGTTCAGGCAATAGGTCAACGCGGCAGCCAGAATGCCACAGACGATGGCGTAGAGAAAAAGCATGGGCTTGTTCCTTGAACGGCTACTCTGGACCAAACCCGAAATGAAGCAAGCCTGCGCTACGCCAGCAACTTCGTCACGATCTCCCCATGCACATCCGTCAGCCGGAAGTCGCGGCCTTGGAAGCGATAGGTGAGCTTCTTGTGATCGAAACCGAGGAGATGCAGCAATGTCGCATGCAGGTCATGCACGTGGACCTTGTCCACCGTGGCGTTGAAGCCGAGTTCATCGGATTCACCGATCGTGATGCCGGGTTTGATGCCGCCGCCAGCCATCCACATCGTGAATGCGTTCGGGTGATGATCACGACCGTCGTTGCCGCCCTGCACCATCGGCGTGCGGCCAAATTCACCGCCCCAGATAACAAGTGTATCTTCCAGCAACCCGCGTTGCTTGAGGTCCATCACGAGTGCCGCGCTCGCCTGATCTGTGTTTTTGCAATTCTTCTTCAGCCCGTTCACCAAGTTGCCGTGCTGATCCCACGCCTCGTGGAAGATCTCCACGAACCGCACGCCGCGCTCGATGAGTCGCCGCGCGAGCAGGCAGTTGTTCGCGAAGGACGCCTTGCCCGGCTCCGCGCCGTACATGTCCAAGATGTGCTGCGGCTCTTTTGAGATGTCCACCACATCGGGCGCGCTCGCCTGCATGCGATACGCCATCTCGAAGGAGTTGATACGCGTGGCGATCTCCGGATCACCCGTCACGTTCAGGCGCATGCCGTTCAGCTTGTTCAACGTATCGAGCGATTCGCGCTGGAGCGATTCATCCACGCCCTTCGGATTGCTGAGATAGAGGACCGGTTCGCCGCTGTTCCGGAACTGCACGCCTTGATACACGCTCGGGAGGAAGCCGCTGCCGAAGTTCGAGCTGCCACCGCTCGGGCCTTTATCACCCGAGCTGAACACCACGAAGCCAGGCAAGTCGTTCGTCTCGCTGCCCAAACCATAGCAGGACCACGCGCCAAAGCTGGGCCGGCCGAACTGCTGCGAACCGGTGTTCATCATGATTTGGCCGGGCGCGTGATTGAACGCATCCGTGACCATGGATTTCACGATGGCGATCTCATCCGCGATCTTAGCCGTGTAAGGCAACAATTCAGAAAGCTCAGCGCCACTGCGACCATACTTGGCGAACTTAAATTTCGGTCCCAACAACTTCGACTGCGGATTGATGAACGCCGAACGATAACCCTTCAGCAACTCGGGAGGCGGCAAGGTGCCGTCAAACTTCGCGAGTTGCGGCTTGTAATCGAACAATTCCAAGTGACTCGGTGCACCGGCCATGAAGAGGAAGATGACGCGTTTGGCTTTCGCGGCGTAATGCGGCGCGCGCACAGCCAACGGATTCGTCGCGTCGGCTTTGCTCATCGCCTGGGCGCTCGATGAAAGCATCTGGTTCAGCGCGATGGAGCCGAGGCCGACGCCACACTGCTGCAAGAACCAGCGGCGGCTGACGGCCTTCGGATCCTGGCCACGATAGAGATGGGATTGGCAGTTCATACGGCTATTCCTTCGTGATCGTTTCGTCGAGGTTCAGCAGCACGCGGGAAACGGCGGTCCACGCGGCGAGCTGCGCTTCGTTCGCGCCTGCGGGCAGTTTGCTTACTTCACTGCTCGCGAGTTCCAGCGGCTTCGCGTCCTTGGCACTGAAGCGCGTCAGTTGTTTCTGCAAAAGCGCTTCGAGTTCTTTCAACTCGTCCTTTGAGGGCTTGCGCGCCACGCAGCAGCGGAAGGCGTATTCGAGGCGGCTCGTGTCCGTCAGGCCACCTTCACGCAAGACGCGCTGAGCGAGGCCCTGTGCGGTCTCCATGGAGATGGGATCATTCAAGGTCATCAACGCTTGCAGCGGGGTATTGGACCGGCCCCGGCGCACGCAAGAGAAATCCCCGTTCGGCGCATCAAAAGCCTGTAGCATCGGATACGGCACGGAGCGATAACGGAACGTGTAGAGCGCACGGCGATACCGGTTCTCGCCCTTCTCCTCCTCCCAGAATTTCGGTCCGTAGCTGGCGGGCGGCAGGAACAGAAATTCCGGCGCAGGCGGATACACACTCGCGCCACCGACTTTCGCATTCAACAGCCCGCTCGCGCTCAGGCCGATGTCCCGCACCAGCTCCGCATCCACGCGGAAGCGCGCACCCCGCGCCAGCAGGCGGTTGTTCGGATCCAGCGCCAACAGCTCGGGCGAGACGTTGGAGGTCTGGCGATACGTGGACGAAGTGACGATGAGCCGGTGCAGCTTCTTCAGGCTCCACTGGTTCTCCATGAACGTCACCGCCAGCCAGTCGAGCAGTTCCGGATGTGACGGTGCGGGCGCTTGCACACCGAGATCTTCGCTCGTCTCCACCAGGCCGATGCCGAAATATGTCTGCCACACGCGATTCACCTGTGAACGCGCGGCCGTGGGTGATTTTGGGTCCACCAGCCAGCGGGCGAAATCCAGCCGGTTGCCCTCAGTCTTGGCGGGCAACGGGTTCAGCACCTGCGGCACACCTGTGCTCATCCGGTCACCCGGCTTCGTCATGTCTCCGCGCTTCAGGAAGAATGTCTCACGCGGTGAATCCATGCGTTGCAACACCATCTGCGTGCTGCCTTCGGGATGCTGCTTCCACAAGGCCTCGATCTGTGCATTCGCCTCGCTCCACTCCGGCACCTGCGTACGCCAGAAGGTGAACAGGTCCGCCTTCTGTATGCGGGTGCGTTGGTCGCGTGGCATCTCGAGGATTTTCGCGATATGCCGGGGCAAGGTCGGCGGTTCGTCCTTTATGCTGCCCGCGTAGGACACGCGGAACTTGCCCAAGTTCAGGTTTTGGTTCTGGTCGCTGTTCGGCCCGCCGTGCATCTGGGCGAACTGCACCGTGAGCTTGGTGCCTTGAGGAAAGGCAACATTCGTCTGCGCGATGAAGATGGCGGTGCGATCTTGGTTGCGCCGGCCTGGTCCGGCATCGATGCCCCAAGCCGTCTTGTTGTCGCCGTCGATCGCGTAACTGATCGGGCCTGTCACGCGATACTCGTTCGTCTTGTAGTTCCCTTGCAGCACCTTGGGCAGCACCGTTTCCGCGTTGCCGAAATCCGCGAGCGCTTTCACGAACTTCACACTCGTTTTCTTGCCCGGATTCGCCGCGTCCTCGGCCTCCACGCGGAATTCCGTCAACGCCAGCAATCCTTCCAGCGAGCGCCCCGGCCCTTGCGCGGGCAGGTTCGGGTCCGTCATCAGCTCCACGCGGAAAGCGCTGATATCCTTCGCGCTCACCGTGTTCGTGAACACGGAGGTGAAGCGCGTGGGCGCATAACCCGAGCCGAGCAATGAACCATCCGGAAAATCATAATACCGCTGCGCGTTGTCGCCCGAGTTCGCAAGCTTGAGCACCTGCCAGTCCGGTGAACGTTCCTTGATTTGCTGCTCCCAGGCGGCCAGCTTCTGTTCCCAATCCGGCGTGCGGTGCTTCAGGTCTTCCTCCAGCTTCGCGATCTCGCCGAGCAATTGTGCACGCCGCATGTTCTGCTCCGGCGAATACACATTCATGCTGCCCTCCGAACTGTCGTTGATGAAGGCGAACAACTGGTAATACTCCTGCTGCGAGATGGGATCGTATTTATGATCGTGGCACTGGGCGCACTGGATCGTCAGGCCCATCACGCTTTTGCCGATGGCATCAAGTCGGTCGAACATCGCCTCCATTCGGAACTGCTCCGGATGCACGCCACCCTCCTCGTTCACCATGGAATTGCGGAGAAAACCCGTGGCCACCTTCTGATCCTGCGTGGCATTCGGCAGCAAGTCTCCCGCGATCTGTTCGATGATGAACTGGTTGTACGGCAGATCGCGGTTGAACGAGTTGATGACCCAATCCCGGTAGAACCACACATCACGCGGCTTGTCCTTCTCGAAGCCGTCGGAATCCGCATAACGCGCGCCATCCAGCCAGATGCGCGCCCAGCGCTCGCCGTAATGGGGTGACGCCAGCAAGCGCTCCACCTGTTTCTCATACGCATCCTTGGAACGGTCGGCGAGAAAGTCATCCACCTCGGCGGGTGTCGGCGGCAGGCCGATGAGATCCAGCGAAAGGCGGCGCAGCAAGGTGACCTTGTCCGCTTCGAGCGAGGGCTTGAGCTTCTCCTGCTCCAGCTTGGCGAGCACGAAGCGGTCGATGGGATTCTCCACCCAGCGCGTGTTCTTCACCTTGGGCAGCGCCGGTTTCACGGGCGGCTTGAAGGCCCAGTGATCTTTTCCGGTGGCCACCGTCTTCACCGAGGCCGCTTCCGGCCAGACCGCGCCTTCATCAATCCACTGTTTGATGAGCTTCACTTGCGCTGCCGTCAGCCGTTCACCCTTCTTCGGCATCGGGTCCACTTCCTTGTGCGTGGCGGTGATGACCTGGACCAGCACGCTCTTGGCGCTGTCCCCGGGCACCACGGCGGGACCATGATAACCACCCTTGAACGCATTCTCTTTGCTGTCCAGGCGCAAAGCCGATTCTTGTTTGAAGGAACCGTGGCAGTCGTAGCAACGCGAATTCAGGATAGGTTGTATATCCCGCACGAAGTCCACGGGGGCGGCGGACAGGCTCCACGCACCGGCCAGCCACAACGCAGTCAGGGCAGCCAGCTGCTTGGTTTTTTCAGGCAACAAAAACATAATCAGGCGATTACCCAAGATACTACTGCATCCGCGCGCCGCCGGAATGGAGAAAATTCCTTGTGGGCATGGAGGATTATGGCGGGCCGGTTTCAACCGGTCTCCCGCCCCCGCTTTGGCTCCGCTTAGGTCTGTTCTCCGTTTCATCATGCCCCGCAGCATGACGCGGTTTTCGCGCATCCGTTATCCTTCCAATCGCTCCACTCCACTCCGGCAACACAAAATTTCACCGAACCGGACGAGCCCCCCTATAACCTGCCCCTCAGACCTTGGCCTTGGCCGGCAGCCCCCGTTCGCTCCGCCGGAATTCCGTGGGCGTGAATCCCGTCACCTGCTTGAAATCGCGGCTGAAGAAAAACTGGTCGCTGTAACCGCACTGGCTCGCAACCTGTTTGATGGCTTCCTCCGTCTCGATGAGCCGCCGCTTGGCGTGCGTGATACGTTCACGCCGCAGCCATTCGTGCGGGCTGGTGCCGAGATGTTGCTTGAACACGCGGAAGAAATGCGAGGGGCTCATGCCCGCCATCGCCGCCAGTTCCGGCACGCGCCAAGGGTGGAAGAATTTCAGGCGCATGGTCTCGATGGGCTTGCGCAGGCGCTCGGGCATCGTGTGGTCACCATCCGTGAGCAGGCCGCTAGCGTGCCGGGATTCCGTGAGCCATGCGATGAGCTGGGTGAGATCACTGTTCAACCACGCATCCGTGGCCACCTCGGGATTCTGCAACCGGCGGAAGATGCGGTCGAAGACCAGCCGCACCGTGCGCATGGGCAGTTGGGCGAAGACCGGGTGGACTTTTACCGCGAGGCTGGCCGCCCAGCGCGCGCCTTGGGGCCCGTCGAAGCGCAACCAATAGACCTCCCACGGATCATTCTTTACCGCCCAGTACGCATGCGGCTGGCCGCAATCGATCCACACCAGATCCCCGGCGTTCACCGTCCAGACCTTGCCCTGCACCTGCACCTCGCCCGTGCCGCGCAGGCAGAGGATAAGTTCATGGCCGGGATAATGATCCCGCGCGATGTGATGCTCCGGCCCCGCGATGAGATGCCCCGCGCGCACCACGCTGTGATGACACGCAAACGTCTCCGCTGAAGGGGTATGGAACAGCGAAAGCAGAAAGCGCGTTGGTGCCGCCGGTTTGGTCACGCCACCAGCATGCGGGGAAAAACGACGGATGTCCAATCCGTCCGGCAACATCCATAGGGGCCGTAAATCCAGTTTCTTCCCGGAACCAATTCCTCTATGCTTCGCCCATTACACCATCACCCATGAATCTCCGCACCCCACCGCTGCTGCTGTTACTGCTCACCCTGTTGCCCCAGCACCTGCGCGCCCAGCTCGTCGCCCGCCCGGCCGAGTATGACTTCATCGTGCAAACGAATGTGATGGTGGCGATGCGCGATGGGGTGAAGCTGGCGACGGATATCTATCTCCCCGCGAAGAACGGCGTGGCCGTGGCACAGAAGTCCCCGGTCATTTTGGTGCGCACGCCGTATGGCAAGGGCGGCAATGCGACCCCCGCCAAGTTCTATGCGGCACGCGGGTATGCCTTCGTCTCGCAGGACACCCGCGGCCGGTATCTGTCCGAGGGCGTGTGGCACATGATCACGGATGATGGTCGCGATGGCGTGGATTGCGCGGCCTGGATCGGCCAGCAGCCGTGGTCGAATGGCCAGATCGGCATGCTGGGCACTTCCTACGTGGGCGGCACACAGCATGCGCTGGCGATGGAGCGCGCGCCCGAGCTGGCCACGGTTATCCCCGTGGATGCCGTGTCCAACATGGGCCGGCAAAGCATGCGCCATGCTGGGGCGTTCGAGCTGCGATTCTGGAACTGGATCATGCTGAACGCGGGCAAAGGCAGCAGCGCCTCCCGCGATCCCGCGAAGGCGGCGATCCTCAAGGAGATGGCAGACAACCGGCTGGATTACCTGAAGCTCCTGCCCTTGCGCAAAGGCATGACGCCGCTGCGCCTCGCCCCGGAGTTCGAGGACTGGCTGGTGGAGGCGATGAACCACGGGGCGAATGATGAGTTCTGGGCGCAGAACAACATCGTGGAGTATCCGGAGAATTACAAGGACATCCCGGTGTACCTGGTGGGCGGGTGGTATGATTCCTGGGCGGGAAATACGACGGCGAATTACGCCGTGCTCGCACAGAAGCTGAAGAGCCCGGTGTACCTCATCATGGGGCCATGGATCCATGGCATGCAGACGGGGGATGCGCATGGGCAGGTCTATTTCGGCAAGGACGCCAGCATCGGCGACCAGTGGGCGTGGCGGCTGGAGTGGTTCGATAAATGGTTGAAGGGTATGGATAATTCCGTGGGCAGGCGCGCGCCGTTCGCGAGCAAGGTGCGCATCTTCGTGATGGGGACAGGCGATGGGCGTAAGACGGACAAGGGCCTGCTGAATCACGGCGGGTATTGGCGCGATGAGCCGGAATGGCCGTTGAAACGGGCGGTCCACACGCCTTTTTATCTGCATTCCGATGGCGGCTTGAAGCAGACGGTGCCGGGCGAGCGCTGGGCCTCAACGAGTTACCAATATGATCCGCGGAATCCGGTGCCGACCATCGGCGGGCAGCTCTCCTCGGGCGATGGCATCATGGTGTCCGGCGCGTGGGACCAGCGCGGGCAGACGAATTTCTGGAACTGGCCGAAGCCCATCCCACTCTCCGCGCGCAATGACGTGCTCGTCTTCCAGACGGAACCGCTGGCGCAGGATGTGGAGGTGACGGGCGAGATCGAGGTGAAGCTGTGGGTCTCTTCCTCCGCGCTGGACACGGACTTCACGGCGAAGCTCGTGGACGTATATCCGGCGAGCCCGGACTTCCCGAACGGCTTCGACCTGCTCCTCGGCGACGCGATCGTGCGGGCGAGGTTTCGCGATTCTTTGAAGGAGGAAAAACTGATGCAGGTGGGCTCGGTGTATCCGGTGACCATCAAGCTGTATCCGACCTCGAACGTGTTCAAGAAAGGGCACCGCATCCGCGTGGACATCTCGAGCAGCAACTTCCCGCGCTTCGACGTGAATCCGAACACGGGCGAGCCGCTGAACCAGCACCGCCGGTTCGTGGTGGCGATGAACGCGATCTACCACGACCAGCAGCATCCGTCGCATATCCTGCTGCCGTTGGTGCCGAAGGGGAAGTGAGAGCGTCACCCGGCGTGAACGGGCCGCGCCAAGAACTTCTGTGCCGCCTCCAGTTGCGCCGTCGTCCCCAGCAGCAGGATCTGATCGCCCGCCCGCAGTTCCTCATCGGGTTCCGGATTGATGATGCTCGTGCCGTTGCGGTCGATGCCCACAATGCTCGCACCCGTTTCCTTGCGCAGCCCGGTCTCGCGGATCAGTTTGCCGATGGCGATGGTGCCCTCGGCCAGCGTGACGGCTTGCAGATCGGCATCACGCAGCAGGTTCGGCTTGGGTTCCGGAGCTGGCGCGTGGCGTTCCACAGGCGTTTGGTTCAGCGTTTCATGCAGCGCATACTGGGCTTTGGAGTAGATCTTGATGGCCGAACGCCAGAGCAGGAACGTCAGCAAACCCGCGACCACCAGCAGCACGAGGAAGATGCGGAACGGCGGCAGCAACGGCGTGCTCAGGCTGAGCCCCAGCATGAAAAGGCCGATGAGACCACCCAGCGGGATGCCTTGCGCCACGATGCTCCGGATGGCTTCGGTGCGCGTGCCCGCGGAGGCTTCCTTCACCTTCAGATCCGCGATGAGCAGACCGAGCGCCTGCAGCTTGCGGAAGGCGGCGATGAACAGGGGCAGGGCCACCAGCACCGAGACGATCCACAAGGCGGATTTGAAGGCGGCTTCGTCCTGCAAGAGAGCCGGCAACCACTCCGGTTGCGTGCGGGCAAAGAAGGCCGCCGTGATGAACACCGCACAGATGAGCGCCACTTTCAAGAATACTTGCAGCACCCACTTGCGGATGAACTTGCGCGCCATGCTGTCCTTCCGCGTCTCACCCAGTTGCCCTGCCCACTTGGTGTAAAGCTCCAGCGTGTCCAGTAACGGTTTTGGGGCCTTGCGGTCAAACCAGCGCACCGCTCCATCAGCGCCCTTGATGAGGTAGGGCGTGGTGAGCGTGGTGATGGCGGAGACGGCCACGGCGATGGGGTAGAGAAAATCACTGGTGACTTTCAGGGACACGCCCAGAGCGGCGATGATGAAGGAGAACTCACCGATCTGCGCCAGCCCCATGCCGACCCGCAGGGACGTACGGACATCGTTACCCGCGGCAAAGGTGCCCAAGCCGCAACTGATCACCTTGCCCACGATCACCAACACGCTGATGATGAGGATGGGACCCGCATACGCCACCAGCATCTTGGGGTCGATGAGCAGGCCGATGGAGACGAAGAAGATGGCGCTGAACATGTCGCGGATCGGCTCCATGAGATGTTCGATCTTGTGGATCTCGCGTGCTTCTGAGATGAGCGCACCGATGACGAAGGCACCGAGCGCCACGCTGTAACCCAGCTTCGCCGCCAGCAGGGAAAAGCCGAAGCACAGGCCCAACGCGGTGATGAGCAACATCTCATTGCTCTTGAACTTCGCGATATAGCCCAGCAACCGCGGCACGGCGATGAGGCCCAGCACGAGCGCGGTGATGAGGAAGATAGAGAGCTTGCCCACGGTCATGCCCACCTCCCCCATCGTCAAAGAGCCGGTCATGGCGATACCGGAGAGCAAGGCCAGCATCACGATGGCCAGGATATCCTCGATGATGAGGATGCCGAAGATCATCCCGGCGAATTTCTCCTTGGCGAGCCCCAGCTCGTTCAGGGCCTTGATGATGATGGTGGTGGAGGAGATGGACAGCATGGCCCCCAGGAAGAGGCTGTCCATGTGGTTCCACCCGAAGAGGCGGCCCACATAATAACCCGCCCCGACCATGAAGATGATCTCCAGCCCCGCACCGAAGAGGGCCGTGACACCCACTTCCTTGAGCTTGCGCAGGTTGAACTCCATGCCCAACGAGAACATGAGCAAAATGATGCCCAGCTCGGACATATTCTTGATGTTGTGCTCGTCATGGATGAACTCGAACGGCGGCGTGTGCGGGCCGATGATGACACCGGCCAAAATATACCCGAGCACCACCGGCTGCTTGAGCCGGTGAAACAGAACGGTGACCAGCCCGGCGACGATCATGACGACGGCGAGGTCCTGCAAATAAGTGATACCATGCATACGGCTTGATGGTGTTGATCGTTCTTCAGTTTGTGGTGACCGGTTCTAAAAATTTCAGGGGCTTGCGCCGGTCCGGCCAGCCACTCGGACCGGCACAAGCTTGGGATGATTCACTCCGAACATGGCGGACTCGACCGCCAAAAACCCGGAGCATTGATGCCTGATGTCATCGACGCTGGCTGTTACAATTTTCAGGACTGTTTTCTACTCTTTCTTCCGGCTGTAGTACCAGAACATCACGGCGCCAAAGCCGATGATGACCGCCCACAGGATCCAGGCGACATACTTCTTTTCCATACAGTTGTCCTTGTGTGAAAGTTACAGTTGCTGGGGAAAACCGGGGCCTTCCCCCGGTCTCAAACGGCTCAAGTGCGGGATATTTCATCCGCCCCAGGCCTGAGACCACGACGGGCAACGGACCTTACACGAGCGAGGGACTGCGGGGAAACGGCGCGGCGCGCAGGAGAAACTGCCAGTTCTGCGCGAGCGCCACCGGTGCCAGCCCGGTTGCATCAGGCGGGAGGTGAAGGCGTGGTGCCAGCTCCACGGACCGGCACGAAAGGAACAAGGGCGGACCCTCGGGCACCGGACCGCCCGGGCGCAGGCCGGGCAGACGCCCAGGCTGGGCGGGCAAAATGGCCGGGACTTGGAGCGCGTTTAACGTGGCTTGGGCATAGGCATCGGACAGCTCATCAGCCGCGGACGGCAAGTGATGGTGCCGGGTGTGCGCGAGAAGACCGGATGACAGCCACAGGGCGATCACCATCAGCACACCAATTGTCTTGCACCAATTCACCAAAGCCAGCATGCCCGCTCCGGGAAACCGGGCGCAACCCTCAATTGCTAATCGCGTAAAAAAATACAGCCGCCCCGGTAGCCGGAGCGGCTGTATGACAAATTTGGCAGGCGCTTACAGCTTCGCCATCGCGTTATCGAGGGCGGTGTAGAGCGTGTTCATCGTGGCTTCCGTTTCATCACCCATGTTGGAGATGCGGAACGTCGTGCCCTTGATCTTGCCGTAGCCGCCATCGATGAGGAAACCTTGTTCCTTCACCAGCTTCTGCAGCTTCGCGACGTCCACGGTGCGGCCACCGGGCTTCGCGCCGTTGTTGATGCACGTGAGCGTGACGGATTCAAAGCCCGCGTCCGGGAACAGCGTGAAGCCGTGCTTCGCTGCCCAGGCGCGCGTGGCCAGGTTCAGCTTCAGGTGACGCGCATAGCGCGCGTCCAGTCCTTCCGCGAAGAACTCGTCGAGCTTGGAGCCCAGCGCGTAGATGTGCGAGATGCTCGGCGTGCTCGGCGTCATGCTTTCCTTCGCGTTCTTGTCGAACTCCACGAAGTCGAAATAGTAACCGCGATCTTTCACCGTGGCAGCCTTCGCGAGAGCAGCAGGCGAGGCGGTGAACACCGTGAGGCCCGGAGGCAAGGCGAACGCTTTCTGCGTACCGGCGAGCAGGACATCGATGCCGAGCTTGTCAAAATTCAACGGCAGCGCGGTCATGGAGCTGACGGCGTCCACGATGAACATGACGTCCGGATACTTCTGCTTCAGCGCGGCGATCTCATCCAGCGGGCTCATGGTGCCGGTGGAGGTCTCGTTATGGATCAGCGTGAGCGCGTCGAACTGGCCGGTGGCGAGTTTCTTGTCGATGGCCTCGGCGCGGATGGGCGAGCCCCATTCCGCTTGCAGACCTTCGGCTTCCTTGCCGCAGCGCTTGGAGACGTCCAGCCACTTGTCGGAGAAGGCGCCCTTCATGCAGTTGAGGACCTTCTTGGTGACGAGATTGCGCAAGGAGCCTTCCATCACACCCCAGGCGGACGAGGTGGAGAGATAGACGAGCTGCTTCGTGCCGAGCAGCGTCTGGAGCTGGGGCTGGATCTTGCCGTACAGGTCTTTGAAGCCTTGGGAGCGATGACCGATCATGGGCGAGCGGAACGCCTGCCATGTCTTCTCGTTGACTTCAACCGGACCCGGGATATGCAGTTTGACGTGTGCCATAAAAGCTCGTGAAATTTTTCACAAGCGGTCCCGGAACGCAAGCGGTGTTTTGCAGGATGGTTTGTGGAGCGCGGGCTGCCTCAATCCGCAGCAGCGTGCCTCAGCAAAAGTAGATCTCCTTCGCCAACCAGCCCACGTAAAAAACACCCGGCGGTTTCTCGCCGGGTGTTCTGCTGACCTTTGCCAAATGCTGTTTCTTACTTCTTCCCTTGGCCATGATGCTCATGCCCCTCATGGTCGGCTGACGCCGTGAGCTTCACCTGCGGATTCGCCTGCAAATAGCCGTCCACGTCCTTCGTCACCACGAGCTGGCCCCACATGATCATCCAGTGGCCGGGATACGTGCAGACGTATTCATACACGCCCTCCTGCGCGGGCGCGGTCAGTTTCAAAGTCTCCCGCGTACCCGGCTCCAGCAGCTTGGTGGCGGCGATCACATCGCCGCTCTTCGGCACGAACGCGCGGCCTTGGCTGTCGAGCTGGTCCGGCATCATCGTGGCCGTGGCGTTGCCGATCTTCTCGCGCGTGCCCGGTTTGATCACCACCAGGTTGTGCGGCATGAAGTCCGGGTTCTCGATGATGATCTCGAACGGCTTGCCCGCCTCCACCACGATGCGCGGTGTGTCAAAGCGCATCTGCTCCACCACCGCCCGCACCACGAACACGGACACGCTCAACGCGCGCAATTCCTTGCGGAGGGCCGTAGCCTCGGCCGCCGGCAACTGCCCCGCCAGATCATTCGCCACCTGCAATGTCTCGATGAATTCCTGCGCCGTGCGGTCAGCTGCGGGTACGCCTTTGGCCCAGTTGGCCAGCGCCTTCGCCGTGTTGATAGAAGCCTGCTTTTGCCATTCCGCGCGCGGCAAGACCACGATGCCCCGGGCGGCCGCTGTCACGTCCTTGTTCTCCGTGATGAGCTTCGCCAGCGCATTGAAGATGGCTTGTTGTTCCGTGCCCATGCTCACCAATGCCTGGATGGCCGCGCGACGGATGGCACTCGTCGGATCAGGCGCCCTGACGGTCAGCTTCGCACTCGGCTTCGGCGCCGCATTGCCCGCCTGCTTGAAGAGTTCCTGCCGCTTCCCGTCCAGCACCACCAGCGTGAAGTTCTTCAGCCGGTCGCCCAGATTATTCTCCACGCGGTTCCAGACGGTCACGCTCTCGATCGTTTTCTCGCTGCCCAAGTCCACTTCCCACCACGGATTGTCCTCGTTCTCGCGCGAATGCGTCAGCGTACCGCTGCCATATTCCGGATTCGTTTTGCCATCGATCGCCCGTTTGGCATCGCCACCATGCGAGGTGCTGGACTGCGTCGCCTTGCCCTTGAGCGCGATGTTCTCACCACCGCTGAAGACCTGCACCTCGGCGAGCGTCAACGTGGCCTTGCCGCTCAGTTCGATGCGCACATAACGTCCCTGCGCGGATTTCTGGCTGTCCACTTTCCAAGCAGCGGGCAATTCGTTCAGGAGCGGCAGCACTTTCGGATAAGCCTTCGCGCGGAACTCGGAATCAGGCAGGCGCGGGATGCCCGCGAGCAGATCACCCAAGGTCTTCGGCTCTTTGCTCGCCTGCGTCCAGGCGTCGTCAAATTTCCCATCCGCCAACGCCAGTGACGCCCACGCCGCAGAACGCACATCCGGCACGCCGGAATTGACGAGCAAGGCGAGGCGGGTGCGTTGTGCCTTAAGTTCCGACGGCAACTGCCACGCCAGCAATCGCGCGAGATTCGCCGAGGCCGTGCGATCCTTTTGATTGCTGTCGAGCAGGTTCAGCAGCAGCGTGGCTTTGTCCGTCTTGCGTTGGGAGGCCAGCTCATCCAGTGCCAGTGCGCGGTCGGAATCGCTGAGGCCGGGCCGGGTGAGGATGGCTTCCAGCACACCGGGTGTGCGCGGCAGTTTCTGGATCTCGGCTGAGTTCAGGAATTTCAGCAGGTAATTGATGCCCTGCGCGTTGTCTGCCGCGAGCGGTTTGCCGTCCGCGATGGTCTTGCGCCAGTGCTTCTCCAGTTGCTTCATCGTCTCGCCCAGCGTGTAGTCCAGGTAGTAATCCGTCGGCTGCTGCTTGAGCGAGGCCAGCGCCACTTCTGCCGCCTGCGCGTTTTCGAAGAAGCTCGCCGCCCGCACCGCTTCGAGGCGCACGCGCGGGCTTTCATCCACCGCTTGCACCGCGAGGAGCGGCAGCACATCCGAGACGCGGTCGCGCCAGTAGCACAGCACGCGCGTGGCGGCGGCACGGGCATTGGCCGACGGTGAACGCAGCATGCGCTTGAGCAGATCCGTGTTCACCACGTTATGCCACTGATGCACCCAGAGCGCTTCCGTCATGTGATGCTCATAAGCCGGATCTTGCTTGTCCAGGCTCGCCGTCCACTTCATCACCGCGGCGACCACCTTCGCGCTGTCGTGCTTGCCCAGTTCCACCTTGGCCAGCTCACGCGTGCCGTTCTCCGGTTCCTTCAAAAGATCCAGCAGCTTCTCGATGGATTGCCCGTAGATTTTCGGCGCCTTCAACAACGGCCGTCCTTCATACGTGATGCGGTAGATGCGGCCGCGCGTGCTGTCGCGGTTCGGATCGCGCAGGTGATGCTGCATGTGACCGATGAGCGGGATGTGCCAGTCCAGGAAGTAGAGCGCGCCATCCGGTCCCACGCGCACATCAGACGGGCGGAAGTTCGGGTCCTCCGAGAAGACCAGATGCTCCATCGTCGTACCCTTCAGTCCGGAGCCTTCCTGGTCCACCTTCACGCGATAGATGCCCTGGAAGCCGATGACGTTCAGGTTCAGGAAATTCCCCTGGAACTCCTCCGGGAAATGGCGGCTGGACAGGATGCCTGTGCCGGGGCAAGGCCGTGAAGGCCGGTCCCAGAACTGGTTCATGCGCGGATGCTTCGCCGGGTAATCGATGCGCCCGCTGAACGCCGGGCCGAAGTAATTCGCATTCCCCGTCGCGTCCGTGATGATGTCATTGCCCCAGTAATCGAACACCCGCCCGTGCGGATTCGCGAAGCCATAGGACACATACGTCTCGAACTTGCCCGTGCGCGGCTCGAAGCGATAGATCGCCCCGTCATTGTTGCGCACTGGCCCGGTGGCCGTCTCCAGTTGTGAACGATGGAACACACCATCGCTCAGATAGATCGCTCCGCCCGGCTCATAGCAGATGGCGTTTGCCGTGTGATGCGAGTCCGCCGAATCCAGCCCCATCAACACGCGTTCAATGGAATCCGCCTTCCCGTCATTGTTCGTATCCCGCACGAACCACAGGTCCGGCGCCTGCATCACCAGCACACCATCCTTGTAAAATTGAAAACCCGTCGGGCAGTTCAACCCTTCGAGAAAGGTCGTGCACTTGTCCGCCTTGCCGTCACCGTTCGTGTCTTCAAAGACCAGCAAGCTGTCGCCCTTCGGCGAGGTCGGCTTGCGCTCTGGATAATTCAACCACGCGGCCACCCACAGACGGCCCTTCGTGTCCCAGTTCATCTGCACGGGATAGACCAGCTCGGGGAACATCTCTTCGCTCGCGAAGAGATTCACCTTCATGCCCGAGTGGACCTTCATGGAGCCGATCGCCTCTTCTGCTCCTAGGAACTTGTGCGAGCCATCCGGATTCGCGCCCGGCTTGTTCGATTTCACTTCCGTGACCTTCGGCAGGTTGGAGTCATCCACCTTCAGGTCGCCACCCTTCGCCACGGCCCACACCCGCTTTTCGCGGTTCTCCGTCAGCACATCGCGCTGCGCCATCTCCTGCTGCATCACTTCGTAGTTGGAGATCTTGGGCCCGCCCTTCGGCGATTCATAGCTCAGCTTGGAGCGGCCACCATACACGTTGTAGCCATCAACCGTGCGATACCGTGCATGCCACTGCGCATTCTTCTCATTGATGGCCGCGCGCAGTTTCTCGAAGTTGCCCGCTGGGGCCTTCTCACCGAACACGCCCTGGAACATCACCGGCGCGAGCGCCTTGTCGCCATCCTCCGTGAGGTGCAGCCCGTTCACGGTCAGCGATTGCCCCTTCTGCGCAGCTGCCGTGTAGAGCTGCTGCGACGGATGGAACAGGTCCACGAAGATCACGTCATTCGCCTTAGCCACCTCGGCCATCGCCGCCGTGTAATTCTCCAAATTCGTATTGTTCGCCGCCGGGTCGGGGAAGTTCGGATCGCGATGCTTCTCCGTGGCGATAGGCGAGAACAGTACGATGCGCGGTGCGCCCTTGCCGGAATAGTTCTTCGCCTTCGTCTCCTTCAGGAACAACCCCAGCTCGGCCTTGAACTGCTCGATCCCTGCGTAGCCCTTGAAGGATTCGTTGAAACCAAAGTAGGCGAAGATCACGTCCGCCTTCACCTTGGTCAGCCAGTCATCCGGCGAGCCGAAGTTCTCCGAGCGGCTGCGCTTCATCACCTCGTCCCCGGCGAAGGCCAGATTCCGCACCACCAGGTCGTGCTTGGGATACTGGGCATGGAGGAGCGTCTCGAAATGACCGCTGTGCTGCATGCGGTCCGGCAAGGCGTTGCCGATCAGTGCGATGCGCTCGCCCGGTTTGAGTTGGAGTTTCGCCGGTTGCTGCGCGTGGAGGAACACCACGCTGAAGAGGGCGACGACCACCGTGAGGATGCGTTGCTGCATAAACAAATTCTCGGGCTGTTTGGGTAAACCTAGCAAAGCCATAAACGGTTCCGGATTCAATGAGGAAAAGACTGACGCCGGCGGTTTCAGCCGTATTCAGCACAACTTATTTGAGCGGTTTTGGGGCGATACACGTCTATACGTATGCTTGCGGCGGCTTAAACCTTAGCAACCTTTTGCGGGAGAACCGGGTTTCTCTGCATTGTGCTGCCTGCGGAACACCGCTAAACTGATACCGACATGCTTTTGACATTTGCCCAGCGCTGCTTTGGTGCGGCGGCCTTACTGGCCTCCACGCTGCTATGGACCGGCTGCGATCCCGCGCCCAAATCGGGAGCGACCCAGGCCCCGGCCACCGCGCCGGTGGCGACGAATGCCGCAGCGTCCAAAGATCCGGCCCCCGGCACCACCAATATCTACGAGGTGAAAGGCGTGGTGACCCAGCTCCGCCCCAATGGCACCACCGCCGTCATCCGCCATGAGGAGATCCCCGGCTACATGCAGGCCATGACCATGCCCCTGAGCGTGAAGAGCACGAACGACCTCGCCGGGGTGAAGGTCGGAGATACCATCACCTTCCGCATGCTGGTGACGCATGACGACGGCTGGATCGACCAGATCCAGGTACTCGGCCATTCCGATATGCCACCCGTCCCGCCGCCCACCACCCGGCTCGTGCGCAACGTCGATGTCCTCAAGATTGGTGACACCTTGCCGAACTACCCTTTCGTCAATGAGTTCGGCAAGGACATCAAGACCGATGACTTTCGCGGCAAGGCCGTGGCGCTGACCTTCATCTTCACGCGCTGCCCGTATCCGAACTTCTGCCCGCGCCTGACCACCAATTTCAAGCGCACCTACGAGGCGCTGGCGGCAGACCCCAAGGCACCGCAGAACTGGCATCTGCTCAGCCTTTCCTTCGACGTGCAGTTGGATACGCCGCCCGTCTTGCGCGCCTATGCCCAGCGCGCCCATTACAAACCGGAGAAATGGAGTTTCCTCACGGGCGCGCTCATCGAGGTGGATGACATCTGCGAACGCTTCGGCCTGGTTTTCAGCCGCACGGAGAACTCCTTCAACTTCGACCACAACGGCCGCACCGTGGTCATCGACACGCGTGGGCGCATCTATGACGTCTTCATCGGCAACGAATGGAAAGTGGATGACCTCGTCGCAAAGCTGAAGGAAGCCGCCCAAGTGCCCACGACCGGCGAAGCTCCGCCAATCCCCAAATCGGCTAACGGTTACGAGTAAGAAAGCTCGTCGGACATTCCAGCTCCGAAAGATTCATTCATAGCGATTTGTGAAAGTGATTTCTTCTCCGGCCACAATCAAAGGACTGGCCGATGGAAAAAAGTTTGAGCGGTGGTGAAGTTGATCCCCTCTCCCCAAGGGAGAGGGTCAGGGTGAGGGGAAAGAGCCTGTTAATAAGCAATAGTAACCTGCATCTGCTAAAGTATATTCCCCTCCCCCTCATCCCGGCCTTCTCCCTTGGGGAGAAGGAGATGCCATTTCCTGCGCTGGTCATGCATGGATGAAGTTTAGACATCCAGCAGCAGATGATCACCTACCGATTCCTCGTAAACAGATTCCCCGGCAGGCGTTTCACGATCTTCTTCATCTCCAGTCCGAAGAGCGTTGCGCCGACGGCGGAGGCGGGCAGTCCGCTGTTGCGGATGACTTCGTCCATGCTCGTCTCGGTGCCTTTATTGAAGGTGTCCAGCACCTTGGCTTCATTGGCGGAGAGTTCCAGCGCGGGCAATTCGCCGCCTTCGGCCAAGGAGGCGGGCTTGTTCGTGGTGGGGAAAAGATATTCGAACTCGCTCAATACATCCTCCGCACTCTCGCACAGCTTTGCACCTTTCTTGATAAGGTCGTGACAGCCCTTGCTACGCGGGGAATCGATGCGACCCGGCACGGCGAAGACTTGCCGTCCGGCATCCACCGCCATGCGCGCGGTGATGAGTGCGCCACTGGCCAGATTCGCCTCCACCACGATGGTGCCGAGCGTCATGCCCGCTACGATGCGGTTGCGGATGGGAAACGTCTGCTTGTCGGCGGGCCGGTTGAAGGGGAACTGCGTGATGACCGCGCCGCTCTCCGCGATACGCTCGAACAACTGCGCGTTCTCTGTCGGAAAAACAATATTTATCCCTGTGCCGAGCACCGCGATGGTCCGGCCCTTGGCATTCAAGGCGCCCTGATGCGCGCTGGTATCGATGCCGCGCGCGCCACCGCTCACCACCGTCACACCCACATAGGCGAGCTGGTAACCGAACTTGCGCGCCGTCTCCTGTCCGTAATTCGTCGTCATGCGCGAGCCGACGATGGCCACGGAATGACGGTCCTTCTCCAGCAAGGCTCCCTTCACATACAGCACGATCGGCGGATCATAGATCTCGCGCAGGTGGGCGGGATAGACGGCGTCATCCTTCGTCACCACGTGGCAGCCGTATTCGGTGATGCGACGGAGTTCGCCACTGAGGTCCACGGTGGTTTCCCAGGCGGAGATGCTGTTGGCGATCTCGGGCCCGATGCCGTTCACGCGCATCAACTGGTCCTTGTTCGCGCCGAGGATGGCCGGGGCCTCGCCGAAATGATCCAACAACTGCCGGACCCGCACCGGGCCGACACCTTCAATCATGTTGAGCGCGATAAACGCCTCCGAGGCATTCATGATGGGGAAAAGCTAAAGGAGAAAGCGAGCGATGGGCAAGCGGGAGTTTGAGCGAAAGCATATACGTTCCCCGTAACACATTGCCTTTGCCCTCCGTCTTCTTGGAGATTATGCTGAGAGCCATTCCTATGAAACGCGCGTTTGTCTTTGCTTTGCTGCTCGGCGGTTTGCTGGCCGGAACCGCTTCCCTTGAGGCGGCCACCAAGAAACCGAATGTGGTGTTCATCGCCATCGATGACCAGAACGACTGGCTCGGCACGCTGGGCGGGCATCCGCTGGCCAAGACGCCGAACATTGATCGCCTCGCCAAGCAAGGCACGGT
Organism: Verrucomicrobiota bacterium; assembly: GCA_023431185.1. Classification (GTDB taxonomy): domain Bacteria; phylum Verrucomicrobiota; class Verrucomicrobiia; order Limisphaerales; family JAEYXS01; genus JAEYXS01. The sequence goes on along the minus strand of JAEYXS010000049.1, from coordinate 35,643 downwards.
CTTCCTGAACGCGCATTGCCAGGCGCCGTTGTGCAATCCCTCCCGCACCAGCCTGATGCTCAGTCTGCGGCCCACGACGACCGGCATCTACGGTCTCGCGCCGTGGTTCCGTAATCTGCCGGAGTGGAAGGATCGCGTGGCCTTGCCGCAGCATTTCAAGGCGAACGGCTACAAGACCCTCACGGTGGGCAAGATCTATCACGGCGGCGTGGGCGGTCCGCAGTTGCGCGCGAAGGAATTCGATGTGTGGGGCGCGGCGGGTGGCGTGGGGGCGAAGCCGGAGAAGAAACTCATCCCGCCGACGCCGATGGGGAATCATCCGCTGATGGATTGGGGCGTGTTCCCGCACAAGGACGAGGACAAGGGCGATTACCAGGTGGCGAGCTGGGCCATCGACCAGATCCAGCAGATGCCGAAGGATCAGCCTTTCTTTCTTGCGGCCGGGTTCTTCCTTCCGCATGTGCCGTGCTTCGTGACGGAGAAATGGTACAATATGTATCCGGGTGACGATTCGCTCCTGCCGCCTTTCAAGGCGAATGACCGCGATGATGTGCCACGCTTCTCCTGGTATTTGCATTGGGAACTGCCGGAGCCGCGCCTGAAGTGGGTGCAGGAGAACAAGCAGTGGCATAATCTCGTGCGCTCGTATCTGGCCAGCACGAGCTTTGTGGATGCGCAAGTGGGCCGCATCATGGCGGCGCTGGAAGCGAGCGGCCAGGCGGAGAACACCATCGTGGTGCTCTGGGGCGATCACGGCTGGCACTTGGGCGAGAAAGGCATCACGGGCAAGAACACCCTCTGGGAACGTTCCGCACGCGTGCCGCTCATCTTCGCGGGACCGGGCGTGACGAAGAATGGCCGCTGCACGCAACCGGCTGAACTACTGGATATGTATCCCACGCTGGTGGAACTGTGCGGCTTGCCCGCGCGCACGGATTTGGAGGGCATCAGCCTGGTGCCGCAGTTGAAGAATCCGGCGACGAAACGGGAACGCCCGGCCATCACGTCGCATAACCAGGGGAATCATGGCATCCGCTCGGAGCAATACCGCTACATCCACTATGCGGATGGCTCGGAAGAACTTTATGACATGAAAGCGGATCCGAATGAGTGGAAGAATCTGGCGAGCGACAAGAAGTACGCGAAGGTCATCGCGGAGCATAAGAAGTGGCTGCCGAAGATCGATCTGCCACCCGCCAAAGGCAGCGCCAACCGCGTGTTGACCTACGACAAGGCGACAGGCGATTTTGTGTGGGAAGGCAAACCGTTCACGAAGAACTCGCCGATACCGGAGTGAGATGCCGGACAGGGGTTTGGTTCCGGGCTCAAATGGGCTCGGCTTCCCTGGATTTAGGGGGTTTTTTACAGTTTTGAGCTTTGAACGTGGGTTTTGGGCCTTCCCGAACGTCCTGTTCCAGCATTGCCAAGGGCTTCCCGCCTTCTTTAGAGTGGTCCGTCCTGACCGGCTTGTCTGCGGTCGGGTTGTCACGATGGAATATAAGGTCCAGTTTGAAGTGTTTGAAGGTCCGCTCGACCTCCTCCTTTACCTCGTAAAGAAGGAGGAGGTGGACATCTATGAGGTGAACCTCACCAAACTGGCCACCCAGTTCATCGAGCACATCGAGATGATGCGGCGGCTGGACCTGGAGGTGGCCGGGGAGTTCCTCGTGATGGCGGCCACGCTCATGTATATCAAGAGCAAGGAGCTGCTGCCGGTGGAGAAACAGGTGGTGGTGGAAGGCGAGGACGATGAAGAAGATCCGCGGTGGGAATTGATCCGCCAGCTCGTCGAATACAAGAAGTTCAAGGACGCCGCCGCCAAGCTGCAATACCGTGAGGAGGCGCAGGAGAGCATCTTCGCTCGGCAACCGGGCAAGCCGGAGTTCACGGTGGATGAACCGCCGCAGAAGATCGTGGTGTCGGTGTTCGACCTAATCGGGGCGGTGAACAACATCCTGAAGCGCTACGCGGCGAAGGAAGGCGAGAGCCGCGACATCTTCCAGGACAAATGGACCGTCAGCGAGAAAATCGAGACGATCCTGACGACCATCGAGAGCAAGGGAACGGTGAAGTTCTCCGAGCTGTTCGATAACGCGGTGAGCCGCACGGAGGTGGTGGTGACGTTCCTCGCGATGCTGGAGCTGATCCGCCTGAAACGGGTGCTCATCACGCAGCCGGAGGCGTTCGCGGATATCGAGATCACCCGGAACGACGTGACCGAGAACACGCCGACGAACCTGGTGACGAACATCGAGGGGGCGCATCAGAGTAATGAGGCGGAAGCCGAAGCGAAGGCAGCGGAGACGGCGGGCGACGTTGCACCGGAAGCAGTCACCGCGGAGGCAGAGGTGAAGTCGGAGGAGCCGGCCGAGTCCGCAACGGAAGCGGCGTCACCCGAAGCAGAACCGTTGAAATGATTTCCTGACCATGGAACTGAAAAACATACTGGAAGCGATCCTGTTCGCGGCCCAAAAGCCGCTGAGCTTGAAGGACATCCGCGACATCTTCGCGACCACCGCCAACAACTCGGAAGACGAGCTCGTGCGCGCCTTCAAGAAGGTGAAGGACGAGGAGCTGGAGGAGTTGCTGAAGGCGCTGGAGCAGGAGTATGAGCAGGCGGCGAAGACGTATCGTCTGCGGTGTGTGGCCGGGGCGTGGCTCTTCGTGAGCCAGCCGGAGTATGCGCCGTGGATCAAGACGTTGGTCGGTGAAAAGGTGCGGCCGCCGCGCCTCTCGGCACCTGCATTGGAAACATTGACCATCATCGCGTATCGCCAGCCGATCACGCGTTCGGAGATCGAGCAGATCCGCGGTGTGTCGGTGGATGGCACGATGCAGACCTTGCTCGAGCGCAGTTTGGTGGAGCAGAGCGGTCGCGCGGAAGTGGTCGGGCGACCGGCGCTCTACAGCACGACCGGGATCTTCCTCGAATACTTCGGGCTCGCGAGCCTGGAAGACTTGCCAGACGCGAGCGAGTTGCGGCGCATCCCGGTGACGAAGCCGGAATCGTTGCTCACGGTGGATAATGGTCTGGCGACCGCACCGCCGGATGCCCTGGCACCGGCTACAGAAGGTGCGGCAGCTCCAGCAGAAACGCCCGCAACGGAAGCGGCTCCGGCGGCAGAACCTGATCCGACCACGGAAGGGGAACAAACTCCGTCCTAATTTTCATGAGCCTTTCAGAACATCGGCAGGCAATCGACCAGCTCGACGCGCAGATCGTGGCGCTGCTGAACGAGCGCACCAAACACGTGCTGGCCATCGGCGAGATCAAGATCAAGGCCGGCGAGGAGATCTATGCGCCGCATCGCGAACGCGTGGTGCTCCAGCGCATCTGCAAGCTGAACAGCGGACCGATCACGGACACGTCCCTGCAGGCGATCTACCGGGAGATCATGTCCAGCGCGCTCTCGCTGGAGAAATCTTTGAGCATCGCGTATCTCGGGCCGGAAGCGACCTTCACGCATCAGGCGGCCCTCCAGCGGTTTGGCGCGAGCTTGAAATACGTTTCACAAAAAACGATCTCCGATGTCTTCAGCGAAGTGGCGAAGAACCGCGCGGATTACGGCGTGGTGCCGGTGGAGAACTCCACGGAAGGCGTCGTGACGCATACGCTGGACATGTTCGTGGACAGCGACCTGAAGATCGTTTCGCAGATCGTGCTGCCCATCTCGCACTGCCTCGTGAGCAAGGGCAAGAAGGCGCAGATCAAGAAGCTCTTCGTACACCCGCAGACGCTCGCGCAATGCCGCGGCTGGATCCAAAAGAACTTGCCGCACGCGGAACTCATCGAGACGTCATCGAATGCGCGCTCCGTGGAATTGACCGCCGCCGAGAAGAACACCGGGGCCCTGGCCGGTGTGCTGGCGGCCGAGAAATACCACGTGCCCGTGCTGGAACACGATGTGCAGGACAACTCCGCGAACGCCACGCGCTTCCTCGTGTTGGGCCGCCAATGCAGCCCGTCCACGGGCCATGATCGCACGAGCCTCATGTTCAGCATCGCGGACAAGGCCGGTGCGCTGCACTCCGCGCTCGCTCCGTTCCGCCGTTACAAGCTGAACATGACGAAAATCGAATCCCGCCCGAGCAAGCGCAAGGCGTGGGAATATTTCTTCTTCGTGGATGTGGACGGCCACATGCATGACAAAAAGCTCGCGAAGGCGCTGGAACAGCTCGGCACGCACTGCAGCTTCGTGAAGGTGCTGGGTTCGTATCCCAATCTGGAGTAGTTGGTGGCGCGCGGGTTGTCCCCAACCCGCAGTAACCTCCCTAAGCAAAAGCAGGTTGAAACAGGTCAAAAGCTTGCGCGCATAGAGCCCCCTTGTATTCGGGAACTGCCTGGCTATTTCATCTTGCTGCGGGTTGAGACAACCCGCGCCCCGTACAAGCAAAAAGCGCCCGAACCTTCGCCCGGGCGCTTCCTGAAATTCGCTCCGCTTCGCTTACAGCTGCTTGATGCGGATGTTACGGTACCAGACTTCCTCGCCGTGATGCTGGAACACGATGTAGCCCTTGCTGTGCTTCATGAATTCCGGCAGCGGCTTGAACTTGCTCTGCTGGATGAGCGCGGCGATCTCCGGGCTGCCCCAAGTGTATTCCACGATCTTCTTGCCGTTCAACCAGTGCTGCACGTTGCCCTTGTTCACGATGAGCTTCGCGACGTTGTATTCGCCCACGGGCTTCAAGACTTTGTCCGCATTCGGCGGGATCATGGCGTAGAGCGAGCCAGCCGAGGTCTTCGGGTTCTTGCCGTCGCCGTGCTTCGAGTCATCCAGCACCTGCATCTCCGGACCGGTGTGCCAGGCGGGACCGGCGGTTTCTTGCACGTTGTAGATGATGCCGCTGTTGCCGCCGGGCGAGACTTTCCACTCGAACTCGAGTTCGTAGTTCTCGTATTGCTCCTTGGTCATCAGGTCCGGGCTCTTGCCGGGGAGCACGTGCAGGGCGTCGCCGTCCACCTTCCATTTGTCGCCGGGGAAAGCCTCGGTCTTGTAACCGCGGAAAGCATCCGTGGACTTGCCGTCGAAGAGGACGGTCCATTTGCCTTCCGGCTTGCAGCAGTCGGTGCACTCGGCGGTTTTGCACGCGGTAAAGACCAAACTGGTCAAAGCCAGTGCCGAAACGAGCATCAGATTCTTAAGCATATAAAGTCGGTATCCAGAATTTCTCCAAACGGGCGCTGGCTGGCAATCTTATTGCGCCGCCTCAAAGGCAAAGCGCGTGATCAAGGGATGATGATCGCTCGGGAACTGACCGTTCTTCACATAGGGCACGATCTCGGTCGTCAGCGGCCTGACCTGTCCGCGATACAAGATCCAGTCGATACGCCGCCCTTGCTTGCCGATCTCCTTGAAGCCGTTGAACGTGTCCAGCCCTTCACCCGTGCGCTTACCGGCCGTGTTCCACGAATCCTTGAAACCGCTCTCCGCGCTGGTGAAATGATCATACGCGGGATTGCTCCCCGCCACCGCATTGAAATCGCCGATGAGGAAAACCGGCAGCGTGGTCTTCAAGGCGTTGATACGTTCGCGCACGAGCTTGGCACTGTTCATCCGCGCGAGCTGCACTTGATGATCGAAGTGCGTGTTCACCACGTAGAATTCCCGCTTCGTCAGCAGATCGCGGAACTTCACCCAAGTGACCATGCGCTTGTTCGTGTTGCCCCAAGTGGCAGAGCCGATGACCTCCGGTGTGTCGGAGAGCCAGTAGTGATCATACTCCAGCGGCTCGAAGCGGTCCGCACGATAGAAGATGGCCATGAACTCGCCGCGGCTGCCGCCATCGCGGCCCGTGCCGATCCAGCGATACTCCGGCAGGTCCACCGCCATGTCCTTGATCTGCTGATACACGCCCTCCTGCGTGCCCATGATGTCGGGCTGCAGGCTGCGGATACATTCGGCGAGGATCGGCCGCCGGTCCGGCCATGCGTTCGGCGGTTTGTACCCGGCATACCGCACATTATACGTCATCACATTCAGCGTGTTCGTCTCCGCTGCCGCTGCCTTCAATGCAGCAACAGGCAGAAACACGAACGCGATGAGCGATAACAACAGGAATTGGCGGCGGTGTTCCATCATCTGTGTTTATCTATGTCCATCTGTGGTTAAAACATCAAGGCTGCGCATCCTTCGGCATGGGCATGTCCTTGCCCTGGCGGATGTATTCCCATAGCGCTTGGATCTGTTTGTCCGCACTGCCGCCCAAAGTGTCCGTCAGCGGACTTTGTCCCTGATCGAAATAGACCGGCATCTTCGTCTGTGGATCGATGCGCAACGGGCTCAGCAACCAGCGATGATAGAAGGACGGCAACAGACGCTCACCCGTGTAGGCGAGGTTGATGCCCGCGCTCTCGAAGACCTGCGTGGCCCCGAGCTTGCCGATGGCATGGCACGCGATGCAGGAGAACCCACCATCCGTGCCCACGAGTTGACGACCGATCTCAGCGGCTTCCTTGTCGATGGGCGGCTCCGCGGGCGTCTTCGCCGGGAGACCATGTTGCGCGGCCAGCCCATGCGCCACCGCTTCACCATACTTCGGGAAGCCCGGCATGCGCGCCTCGATCCACGGACGCGGCTTGTACTCCACTTCGCCCGCGATGAAGCGCGCAGCCCACTCGGGCTTGAGCTTGCCGCCGAGCACGCTGAACACCGGGAAGCCCTCGAGTTTGCCGTGGCACTCGGTGCAATTCAGATTGCGCGTCTGCCGTTCGGCGAACTCCGCCGGCACATGGCGTTTGAGCGAAGTGCGATCCGTCTGCGCAAAGGCCTGCAGCGCGGCACGCTCTTCTTTCGTGAAACTAAAGAACGGTGCCTTGCCAGTCTCCGTCTCGGAGAGGCAGCCCTGCGTCCACTTGTCCGCGGCGAGTTCGCCAAACCGTTTGCCCACGAACTGATTGTTGTCCGTGCCGCTGTGGCAGTTCAAGCAACCCACCGTGGTGACGAGCTGTTTGCCGCGCGCGATGACCTCCGCCGTGGGAGCCGGACGGTTGTTCACCGCGTCCGCCTTGGCGAACAGGAAGGCCGCCAGTTCATTCGCCTCTTCCGGCTTCAGATGGAAATTCGGCATGCGGATCCACTCATAATGTTCCGTGGGCTTCTGCAGGAACTTGACCAGATCGCCCGGGGCAAACTTCTGTTTCACCTGCTTGAGGGCGAGCTTCTTCGGGTCCGCCTTTTCGTCCGTTGGCGAGATGTGGCAGGCCGTGCAATGCAGGCTCTCAAACAATTTCCCGCCCCTCACCGCGAGATCCGCCGCCGGATCGGTTCCGGCGGGAGAGGCGTCCTTCAAGGATGCGAGATACGCGGCCATCGCTTCCGCATCCGCCTTGGCCGTGGGGCCATGCACCATCTTCGGCATCTGCGCCAGCGCGCGGCTGGCTTTCGGATTCTCGATCCAGTGCGCGAGCCAGTCGAAGTTACGACGGGAACCGATGCCCTTGAAATCCGGCGCATCCAGCGCGAGGTCGGGCAACATCGCGGGATTCGGACCGACATGGCATTTCACGCACCGGCTCTCGAGGAACAACTCGCGACCGAGGCGGAACTGGGTGCCCTTGACCAAAGCAGCGTCACCCGGTGTGTGGCTCAGCACACCGACCTGGATGGGCTCGAACGCGAAATCCGGCGAGGACCATTGCAGGCGCAGATACGCATCACCCGAATCAGGCGCGGTGTAAGTCACCTTGATGGGGTTGAGCCCTTTGTTCAGGCGCGTACGCTGGCTCGGTTCGGTGACACCGTTCGTCACCCTGGCTTCGAGCACCACGTTCGTGTTCACTTCGATCTTCACGGTGCCGTTCACTTCGGCCTTGAAGGTATAGTTGTCACGCAAGTCCACGGAGATGAAGCCGTCCCACGTGGCGGTGAACTTGCCCGGGTTCAGGAACGGGCTCACCGGCTTGCCAGCCTCCGTGTAGAGCCAGGCATTTTGCGCGGTGGTGGTGTCCGAGACGCCGTCGGCAGTGTAGGTCACCATCAGGCCGGGCGCGGTCTTCGGCGCGTCCTGGGCGGTCACGTTTCCTTGCACCACAGTGAACAGGGCCAAGGCAAGCCACAATGTCTGCTTCAATGTCATCACGAACTTCATGCGATTATTTCAGTGGGACCGCGTGCATGTGTGCGGTTCCGTTTTCGTTTTCCGTTATATATTCGACGGCCAAGCTCCGGTAGCGCTTCACCGCCGTCCAAAAATCAATCAACCCGCTGGAAAGAAGGACGCCGCCTTCCCCCTCACCCCGACCCTCTCCCCAAGGGAGATGGTGAACCATCTGGCCGCCGCTGGCTCGCTCGCCCGCCAAGGGCGGTAGTATTCACCGTAACTATTATCTATCACAACCATGTCCGCCAGCTGTTCCCTCTCCCTGAGGGAGAGGGCCAGGGTGAGGGGGAAGGGAATTCCCAATCACTCATCGCGCAAAGAGCACGGGTCACTTCACTTCGTTGATCGTCTGCAGCACATCCTGCTTGATGAACTGCCCGTCCTTCGTGCCGAGGTTGAACTTGATCAACATCTGGTTCACCGGCTTCAGGTCGGCGAATTCCAGCGTCACCGTCTTGCCGTCGGCCGAGAGCTTCGCGCTCTTCACTTCCACGGCTTCGCGGCCCGGCTTGAACTCGTCATCGCGCGAAACTTCATGGCCGCCGTAGTTCGCCTGGTTCGCCTCACCACGCGTGATTTTGCCGTTCACGACCTTGTCCGTGCCGAACTTCATCAGGTAATTCCATTGCTGGATGGAATAGTTCTGCGGATCGGTCGCGTCCTTCGGATCGAGCGGCTGCGTGAAGGTCAGATGCACCCCGGCCTTGTCCACCTTCGTGGCCGCGACAGAATAAACCGGCTTGCCCGTGTAACGCACGCGATCCAAGCCCGCGTCCTTTGCCGCGCTCGTCTGCCAGCCGCGCAGACCGGCCACATAGAGCTGGCCATCGAGCGGGCTGAACCGCGCGCGCATCGCAGAGGACGTAAAGCGCAGCGGCAACTGGATCACCGCACCTTGTGGCGTCTTGCCCGTCATATCGCGCATCACCAGGTTGAGTGAACTCTTGCCATAGGACATGTGCAACAGCTCACCGGCGAACGGTCCCCACTTCTCGCTCGTCACCCAGACCTGGCCGCCACCGGAATTGTCGAACTCACGATGCGAGAGCCAGCACAGCGGCGGATCGCGCTGCGGCAAGGGTGACTTATGCGCCGTATCTTCCACACCGTAGAAACCGCCAGGCTTCACCCAGTTCACCGGGCAGGCCGCCACGAACGTGCCTTCGTTGTCGCCGGTCGTCAGTTCGCCGTTCGGGCCCACGCCGATGCCATTGGGCGCGCGGAAACCGGTCGCCACCACTTCATACTTCTTGCCGTCCTTGGACACCTTCATGAGCGTGCCCGCGCTGGCGCTGATCTCGCCATTGCCACCACCGCCACCGAACCCGCGGCCACCACCACGCACCGGCGCGGCCTTGGCGAAGTAGAAATTCCCCTGCTTGTCCGTCTGCAAGTCGAACGTGAACTCATGGAAGCCCGGCGACGACGTGATGTCGTTGTTGAAGCTCTCGTAGTAATCCGCTTCGCCATCCTTATTCACATCCACATAACGCGTGATCTCATCGCGACCCGAGGTATAGATCACGTCATTCACGATCTTCAAACCGAGCGTCTCGAAACCGCCGGAGGCGAACCGGCGCCATTGCAGATTCTCCAGCTTGTCATCGATGCCCGTCACGACCCACACATCGCCATCCCACGTGCTGAGCGCGGCGCTCTTGCCGTCTTTGAAGAAATCAAACCCGCCAAAACGCACACGACGCTTCCAGGGATTCTCGAACGGCGGCGTGAGACTGTCCATGGTGTAAGCACCATCGGGCGTCGCACTCGTGCCAAGCGCACCCTTGGTAGTCACCACTTCCGGCCAGCGCGCGGCACCGCCCTTGGCGTAATCCACGATTTGCGGCTTGCCCGCGACCAATCCGGTGAACTTCGCGCTATCCGCCGCATTCCCGCGCCACATCACGAGCTTGAACAATCCGGACGTGCCCTTCGCGAGCTTCAGCACCACGCGATTATTGTTCGCGATCTCCAGTGCCGCACCCTTCGGCGCGCCACCCAGCGCGATGCGAGTCACCACGCCGTTCGCAGCTTCCACGATCGCTTCACCGTTCTCGATCTTGCCTTTGCCTTCCGGCACTTCGGCGACGAGATGCACCAGCGCGCTCTGCGTCTTGTCCAGCTTCAGCGTGCGGACGAAACCCGTCGCGCCATCTTTCTCCACACTGGTGATCTGCTCCACCACATCGGAGCCGAAAACGTCGTACGTCAGCACCACGTCCATGCCCACGACATACAAGCCCTTGTAGCGGCCCATTTCCTTCGGCAACGGACCATACGGCTCGGAGCGCGGATCTTTGAACGCCCCATCCGTGGACCAGCCGGGCAGAGCCGGCGTGCCGAGCTGCTGCTCACCCGCGATGCTCGGATGCCCGCCATGCGACCCGTTGAAGGTCACCCCGACGGGCGTGATATAACCACCCGTCCACAACGCCGAGACCCGCAGCAGATCCATGTCGAAGCACGCGAACGCTTCATTGCCCAGGATGAGCGCGATGCCCTTGTCCGCGTCATTGTTCGCCGGGAACTTCGCGCCGATGCACGCCTTCGTGTAAGGAAAGTCATCCTGCAACACCGCGTTCTTGGTCTCCTTCCAAGATTTCGCCTTCGCCTTGGCCTTTGGCTGCTCTTGGGCGGTCAAAGTCAGCACGGACAGGGCGCATACGGCGGCGCAAACTCGGGTCAACACGTTCATATTATTATACATGGCAACTGGCACAAAGTTCCATTGACGGGCAGCGGAACGGCAAAGAGCGGCTTTTCTACCCAACCAACCCCAGCGCGTCCAGAGACAAAATCGGGTTGTTCCACCTGCTCCGGCACTTCGTGCGGCTGGTTTGGACGGGAAATCCCGCCTAGAATTCAAACCTAGCATCAGTCATCCCCATTCATTGACCCCGCTTTGACGCAGCTAACCACTGGCTATCAGCAACTTGGACGAAACCAATCGCTTATCACTCGCACGTCTGGCCCTTTGAAGCAAACCAGCCAGATTGTTTCCTTGTGCCCGCCGCCCTTTTCCCGTCTAAGAGTCCCCATGCAAGATTGGCTGGCCGCTATCATTCTGGGCGTCGTGGAAGGCATCACGGAGTTTCTCCCCGTGTCCTCCACCGGCCATCTGCTCATCGTGGAAAAATTTCTGCACGCCGGTTCGCCCTTTCTCAAATCGGAATTCTTCAACGTCGGCATCCAGAGCGGGGCCGTGCTGGCCGTCCTCATGAATTTCAAGGAGCGCGTGCAAGGCTTTGCCCGCACCTGGCAGCAGCCGGAGACCTTCGATTATCTGCTCAAACTCTTCGGCGCCTTCTGCCTGACTGCGGTGGGCGGTATCATCCTGAAAAAACTCGGGATGCGTCTGCCCGAATCAGTCGGCCCGGTGGCTTGGGCGACACTTATCGGCGGCGTGCTCTTCCTCGCGGTGGAGCGGTGGTTGCGCGGTAAACCGAGTTCGGACCAGATCACGTGGATCATCGCCTTCGCCATCGGGGCGGCGCAATTGGTGGCCGCCGCCTTTCCCGGCGCCTCCCGTTCCGGCACCACCATCCTCATCGCCCTGATCCTCGGGCTGGGGCGGTTGCGGGCCATCGAATTCTCCTTCCTGCTGGGCGTACCCACGCTCATCGCGGCCGGCGGCTTGAGCGCTGTGAAACACGTCACCAAAGAAGGTCTGGGCTCGGTGGACTGGCTGCTCTTCGCGCTCGGCTTTGCCACCGCCACCATCACCGCCTTCATCACCGTGAAGTGGCTCTTGAAGTTCGTGCAGACGCGGACGTTCGAGGCCTTCGGCTGGTACCGCATCATCCTAGGGATTGCCCTGCTGCTTCTTTTCCGGTGATTCGGGCGGTGGCGGAGCCGGTGAGACCTCGGGCGCGGGCTCCTTTTTCTTGTCCCGATCGAAGATGTTCCAGATGTACTTGAACGGCTTCAGCGGCAGCGTCATGAGCTGGGGCAGCATATAGAGCGGTTTCATTTTGGGCTCACTCAAGGTGCCGGTGACTTTGAACTCAAAAATTTTCGTCAACGGAGTGACAAAGAAGCCCGCCAGTTTGCTGACCGGCGCGCCTTCCACCGTGGCGTCCACATTCGCGTCAAAATCCACGGAGCCTTCATAACGCATTCGGATGGTCGGCGTCTTCAGTTCCAGATCAGCGGTGTAGATGACACTGTTCGTGATATAGTAGCTCGCGGAGCCTTCGCGCACGCGGCTCTTACCCAAGCCCGCGCTGAAACCTTCCATCACCGGTGTCATGATGCCGAACAGCGGCAGATCCCACAGGAAACCGTCCCGCATGCTGGCCGTGCCATAACCATTCCACGTCTTCATGCTCTTCGCCTGGGCGGAGGTGATGGTCAGGTCGCAATCGATGCGTCCCTCGTAATTGTTCGTCCGCTGAAGCATGTCTTCCAGGAAAGGATTCAGGAGCCCATCGGTGCTGACGGTATGGAAGCGGTACGCCGTCCCGTTCGTCGCCCCGAACTCGAAGAAGGCATCACCCCGGATATGCCCGCCATAAAAACGGCCCGTGATGTTCGTGATCATCAGCGTGTTCGTCACCCAGTGCAGTTCCCCGGCGACTTCCGGCAGGTTGAAGCGCCAGTAGTTGAACGGCCCGCCCTTGAGCAGTTTGAAATGCAGATCGGAACTCTCCGCATCATTCAGCGGGATCATCCCTTCCACCTGCACAAGCGGCGGCGTGAAGAAACGGTACGGGTCCACCGCCTCCTTCGTCTTCGGCCCGATGATGCCGGTCGCATCCCCCACATCCCAATGCGTCAGGCCGTTGGTGATATAGACCAGCCCGGGCACCAGCGCCAGCCCGACCCCGTCCGCCGTCGCGTGCTCCTCCGCATTGCGCCGGATGTCGATCTTCGAGAAGGAAAGGAACTGGTTCGTGTAACCGATGTACGTGTTCAGGTGCTGCACCGTGTGGAGGCCGCGATAGGTGAAGTTCGTGAGGTGGAACTGGCCGCCCGCCTGCAAGGTCTGCCAGTTCGTCCACGTCGCCTCCACATGGCCGCGCAGATGCGGCGGTGAAGTCAGCTTGAAATCATCGAACACCTTCCGCGTCTTCGGCTTCTTGATGAAAGGCTTCACGATGAGCGGATTGATGCTGCTGTCCAGGTCCGCCACGAAACGTTGCCTCGGCACGTCCGCCAGTCCCGTGATGCGCAATTCCCCCTCGGGCCGCACGAGGTGCAGGTTCGTCACGGACACGACGCCATTCGTGAAAGCAAAATCCGTTTGCAGCGAACGCACCGAGAGTTCCTGAAAAGCCACCGGGCCCACGCGCAAGCCGCCCGCCACCCAGGTGCGTTCCAGCAGGATCTCGTTCCAGTTCGTCGCCTTGCCCGTCCACGGCGGCAGTTCGATGCGCCCTTCGAGATGCAATTCCGGCGCCTTATCCCACTTGATCTCCGCGAGCACTTCCTGGGCATTCGTGGACATCAGGTGCGCGAGGCGCTGCACATCCACATCCGTCTTCAGGCGCGCCCACACCTTCCGGTCGGTCACGTCCAGTTGCAGGGCGATGTCCGCCTCACCGCCCGCCAGCGCACTCTCCAGCGAGGTGACCTCCAGCCCGGGCGCGGACCAATGTCCCGCCGTGGCGAGCGAGGGAAACCGCAACTGCCACACACGCAAGTTCTCGCTCTCCAGCTTCCACTGGATGACATAGGGCGCGAGCTTGGCCCAGAAGCCCCACGATGCATTCGTGATCGCCGGGGCATTGGTCTGGGCGAAATCACCCGCAAGCTTGAGCCGGCGCGCCTGCGCCCACTCGGATTTCGGCTGTTCCAGCGCGAGCTGCAGCGATTGGATGCGCGGGATGGGATTGGTGAGCGAGTAGATCACATGCGCGTCCAGTTGCGCCCCCGCCGCCTGCGCCCACTCGCTCCGCACCGCCTGCGAGCGCAGTTTGAACTGCGTGTCCAGTTCGGACGGCGCATTCGTCTCGCGCCGCGTCACCCCGCTGAGATTCAACTGCTGCGCGGTCAGCTGGCCATAGGGCAGTTGCAAGCCGCTGAGCGCCAGATCCCAATCCGCCCGGAACGGCGCGGGATTGGTGGCGCTGTGCTCCAGCAGCACATGCAGCTTGGCTTCCCGCACCACGCCCCAAGGGGTGTGCCCCTGGTCGAACCGCAGGTTCACCTCCGCCTGGAACAGCCCGTTGCTCATCGCCCTCGAATTCAACGGCGTGCTGAGCTTGAGATTCTCCCAGCTCCCCCACGGTGTCATGGCGGACCTCGCCTCCAAGTTCGCTTCCGCGAAGAACGACGTCGCATCCGCCGCGTCACCACGTAACACGAGATACAGCTCCGGCGGCGTCTCGAACTGCATCTTCGCCATCGTGTCCGCCACCAGCCGCAACTGCCGCCGCCACGCATCCGGGTCTTTCGGCTTCTTGGGATCTTCGTCACCCGTCTTGGGTTTCTTTTCCTTGCGGGTGAGTTCGCGCAGCTTGGAGGCGTTCGTGATGCTGCCGTTGAGCGTGAGGTTCACCCCCAGCGTGGCCGCCTTGAAGTGCAGCAATTCCCATTGGTCCTGGCCCACCAGATGGATCTCCGTGAAGACCTTGTCCACACTCAGCAGCCGGGTCGGCTGGTTCGTCTCGTTCAGCGCCAGCCCCATCTTGCCGTCATTCAACTCCAGCACGCGGGGGACGAACTTGAACTCCTTGAGCTGCCCGTCATCCAGCCGCACCACCAGTTCACGCGCTTCGAATTGCAGGCCACCCGTCTGGTTTGTCTCCCCGATGATGACACCCTCGGCCACGATGCCCCGAAACCACGTCCAGCGCATCCGCTGGAACTGGAGGTCGATGCCCCGTTGCTTCAGCTCGGCCAGCACCGGTTTCTTCACCACCTCCGGCAGCCCCACCTGGGTCACGTAGATGAGCAGGCAGACCGCGAGCAGGACGAGGGAGAGCAGCGCAATCCGGAACCAGCGGAAACAGAACCGGCAGTTCCGCCAGAAACGGCTCTGGGCGCGTTCAGCCATATCAGTTCGCGCCCGGCAGACGGGGCGCGTTCAGATACCGGGCGAGGTACTCGTACAGGGCCTGCGGCAGCTCAAACACCACCGTCTGGCCGTCCATGACCACCGCGGCATAGACGGCGTTGCGCGCCGGGGTCGAGGTGCCGATGCGCAGCATCCGCTTCTCCTCCGGGCCGCCGTTGCGTTGCAAAGTCAGCGTGATGCCATGGGATTCGGGCGTGATGCCATAGAGCTGCGCGATGGCCGGGCCGCGGTCCACCCACTTCAATGCCCGCAGCTCCCCGAGCCGGTGAACCGTTTCCTCCACGGCCAGCGGATTCACCATGCCTTGAAATCCCTCCGCCAGCGCCCACCCGCCCTTGGCGCTGCGCACCAGCTCATGCCGGCGGCCTTCGTGCTCGATGGCGATGCGTTTCACCTCATTGGTGGTGAAGTTCCAGACCCGCCGGTCACGCAACTGGAAGAGCGCGCGCGGCAGCTTGCGCACCGTCAGCTGGGACAACGCATAGGCCGAAGACTCGTCCGGCCGGCGGGCAAAGATCCGCCCCTCCTTCGCACTGCCCAGCTCCAGCTCGGCGACCAGTGCGTTCGTCCCCACGGGCGGCAGATTCGTCCCGCCGGCATACAGCCCGTAACGCTGCAAGGAGGGGGCGAGGCCATACGGCGCCCAGTCCGTGACATTGTCCACCGTCATGTCCCAGGCCACCACATCCAGATTGTTCAGGTTCAGCAGCATCTCGTTCACCAGCCCCGGGTCCACGACGAAATTCGTCTGCTCCAGCACAGACCAGGCACCATTGGTCTGGCGTTGCAAGGTGAACGACTCCTCGCTCCGGACCTCGATGTGATCGGGCGCGTTCGTCGGGAAGGTGAGCAACCGGCGGTCGCGGAACTCGGTGAACAGGCTGCGTAACGGCTCTACCCACGGCTGCGAGGTCACCACCACGTTGGTATGGCTGGAACGCAACGCGAAGAGCAGCTCCGGACGCTCCGCGATCGCGGCACCGAACTGGACCGCGAACACATTGTTCGTGCCCTGCCCGAGGATCAGCTCCAGTTCCGGCGGCTGGAAACCCAGGCGTTCCAGGTCGCTGGCCGGCGGGTTGTCCCCCAGAAAACCATCCACCTGCCACACGCGCCATTGCTGGATCAGGTCCTTGATGCGCACATTGTCGGCCCGGGCCGCGATCGGCCTGGTGATGCGCCAGACCTGGTTGGTCTCGTCCCGCTGGATCTCCGTGACCCGGTTCCCCGCATGGATCTCGATGCGGTTGAAAACCAGGCCCGCCGGCAGCAGTCCCTGATCCCGCCAGGCGGTCGGCGACTTGGGCAGCAGGGCGCCGATCTTGGCATCCACCAGATACGCCACGATCTCATCATCGAGCTGGACATACCGCTGCCCGCCGATGGGCGTCTCATCGCCGATCTTCACCGTGAGGCGCTCCTGGTTCTGCCCGAGCGTGAACTGGGCCCGCGGCGGTTGCAGACCGTAATCCGCCAGACCACGCGGCGATTTGGCCAGCTCGGTGGCGGGGATCTTGGTGGTCCAGGCCAGTTCGCCGGCCGCGTCCAGGAAATCTTTGACGCGCTGCTGGTAGGCGGGATACGCCACCGGCGCGGTCAACCGCCAGTTGTTGTTCGTCCGCTCCAAGGTGACGGTATTGGTACCCGTCTGGACTTCGATGCGCGCGACCAGCGCCGGCTGCAGCCGGTTCAGGAGCCGGTGCTGTGCCGCCGTCCCCTGGCCGGAGTTCAGGCTGCCGCGCTCAAAGAAATAAATGAACGCAAAGAGGGCGACCGCCGTCGCCACCAGACCCCATGTGTTCTTTGTGTTCATCTGTTCCGGTAAAACTTAACGCCGCCGCCGCAGCCACACCAGCAGCCCGATGGCGAAGACGCCGCCGGGCATCGCCCCCAGCATGATCCAGCGCAGGATCGTCATCTGCGAATCGGTGACCGCCAATTGATACTCGGTGAAGGCCCGCGGCCCGATGGCTCCCAGCAGGGAGGAGCGGTCCAGCAGCCAGTTGATGGACTGCCGCGCGAATTCCTCGTTGCCCGGGGCGACCATGTACTGGTTGTCCAGGAAATGCGAATCCCCCACCACGACCAGCCGCGTTTTGCCGCGCGGCAGGTCCACATTCTTGAGACCGCCCTTCTCCACGGCCACGGCGACCGGGATGGCCCCCTTGCGGTCATTCTGGCTGAGGTACGGACGGAGCACGCCCTTGCGGAAATCCGTGCGCGCCTCGCCGGCCGGCCCCGTCAGGAGCAGCTCCGTCACCTGCGCCGAATCCGCCTGGGCATTGCTGCCCGGCAACCGGCCCACCGAACGGGGAAAGAGCATGTAGATGCGTTCGTTGGACTGGGTGATGGGATGCGAGGCAAAGTTCTCGATCATCAGCACATCACTCTGCTGCATGTTCGGCTCGTCGAAGACGACATCGCGCCCGGCGGCGACGCCCCATTTGGCCAGCAGCCGTTCCCAGCCCGGGCGGGTGTAGATGTTGAGCAGCAGCAGCAGCCGGCCGCCATTGGCCAGATGCCGCTCGATCCGTTCCAGTTCGCTCACCAGCGGTTCCCGCTGCGGCCCGGCCACGATCAGCAGGTCGCAATCCGCCGGCACCGGCCGTTCGGGATCGCGCTGGAGATCCAGCGGGCTCACCCGGACATTGCTGTTCACCAGCAGCTCGGCAAATCTCTGATAGCCCAGTTCCGTGTCCTTGCCCGGGTCATGCTCGTCATGACCGATGAGGTAATAGGCCTGGTAGGGCTTGGCACTGCTGACGGCGAGCAGCTTGGACGTGAAATAGAGTTCGCCGAGGAAGGATTTCCGTTTCACCTCGTTGCTCTTGCCTTGCAGAAGTTCCGTGATGTCCTTGTCCCAGAGCTGCCCTTCCGTGACGTATTCCATCTTGTCATCCGTCGCGAAGATGACCATGTCCTTGCTGCCCTGGCGGAGCCGGTACTGCGTGATGACCTCCGTGGCCTTGGCGGGCTCCGTCGCGTAGTTCACCGACTCGAGCTTGATGCGCGGGCTGAGCGCCGCATATTCCTTCAGCATCGAGCTGATGTAGGGATACAGCGGCTCCTCCGGATTGAAGTAAAGGATGACACGGACATCGTTCGTGAGGGAGCTGACCACCTGCAAGGTGGTAGGCGTCAACTGGCCCTGGCCATCCCCGCTGACATTGTGCCGCACATAATGGCGCACCGCGAGGTAGTTCACCATCATCAGGATCGCCGCCACGGCCGCCACGGCGAGCAGCACATGGAAGCCGATGAACCACCGGCGGCCGGTGGAGAAGCTGGGAGCGGTGTTGTGTGGTTCGGAACTCATCTTATTTCCACCGCCGGCTTTCCACGACCTTGAGCGTCAGATACAGGAACAGCACCGTGAGACTCACATAAAAGGTCACGTGCCGCGTATCGATGACCCCGCGCACAAAATCCCGCATGTGGTCGAACATGGAGATGTGGGCCGCGATCTGCGAGGCCAGGCCGTCACCCAGCGGGACCATCTTCGAGATGAAACTCAGGAAGAACATGGCCAGGCCCATCCCAAAGGCGTTCATCGCCGCCAGGATCTGGTTGCGCGTGATGGAAGAGGCGAAGATGCCCATGGACATGAACAGGCAGCCCAGCAGGAAGATGCCCAGAAAGGTCGTGGACAAAGGCCCCGTGGCCACCGCTTCCGGGTCCGGGGTGTAACGCGTCATGATGAAGGGATACACCAGCAGCGGCAGCAGGGTGAACAGAAAGAAGATGAGGTTGCCCGTGAACTTCGCGAGCACCACCTCCAGATCGCTCACCGGCGTGGTCATCAAAGTCTCATAAGTCCCGCTGGCCCGCTCCAGCGCGAAACTGCGCATGGTGATGACCGGGGCCGCCAGCAGCACGATGAGCCAGAAGAAAGCCGTCTCGTAAAACAGCTCGATGATGGGCACCGCCACCGGCGTGGCGTTCAGGGATTTCAGCATGAGCGTCATGCTCAGGCCCAGCAGGAAAAGCACGCCCGCCATGACGGCATAGCCCGTCAGCGAGACGAAGAAGGCGCCCAGCTCGCGCCGGACCAGGGTGATGAAGGTCTGCATGCTAGAAACCCTCCTCTTCCTTGTCCGTGCGCGTGATGCGCACGAAGATGTCCTCCAGCGAATGCCGGTTGCGCGTCAGCTCACGCAGTTTCCAGCCCCGGGCCGTCACGGTGTCGAAGACGACCTGCCGGAGGTCCGCCCCTTCCCGGCCCGTCAGGGAACAGCGCAGGAACGCGCCCTCCGCCGGGGCGATGTCAAAATATTCCACCTCGGGCAATTGTTCCCAGCATTGCCGCAGCTCGGCCTCCGGGGCGGCGATCTCGGCCACCACCTGGCTGTCCTGCCCCACGAGCTTCCGCAGATTCTCCGGCGTGTCCGAGGCGATCAGACGGCCGTCCCGGATGATGACCACCCGGTCACAGATCATGTCCACTTCCGGCAGGATATGGGTGGAGATGAGCACGGTATGCTTCTTGGCCAGGCTCTGGATGAGCTGGCGCACGGAGCGGATCTGATGCGGGTCCAGGCCGATGGTCGGCTCGTCGAGGATGATGAGGTCCGGTTCATGCACCAGGGCATCCGCCAGGCCGACGCGTTGACGATAACCCTTGGACAACGTGCCGATGACCTTGCCGGCCACGTCCTGCAAGGAACACTGCTCCGTCACCACATCCACCCGTTCGCGGCTGCGGGCGCGGGAGAGACCTTTGAGGCGCGCCCGGAATTTCAGATACTCGCGCACCCGCATGTCCGTGTGCAGCGGATTGTTCTCCGGCATGTAGCCGATGCGGCGGCGCACTTCATCCGCCTGGGTGAAGATGTCATGGCCTGCGACCTTGGCCGAGCCGGAGGTGGCCGCCATGAAGCAGGAGAGGATGCGCATGGTGGTGCTTTTGCCGGCCCCGTTCTTGCCGAGGAAGCCCACGATCTCGCCCGGGCGTACGTTGAAGGTCAGCCCGTCGATGGCGGTATGGCCGGCATACCGCTTCGTCAGGTTGTCCACTTCAATCATCCACTCGTCACTCATGCACAAAAAAAATCGCGGGCCCCATTCTGGCGGGGTTATGGCTCTGGACCAAAGGAAAAATTGCTAACGCAGGCTGATTTCCAGCACCCCGGTCCGGGTGGTGCCGTTGCGGTAGAGCATCGCGCAGTTGAAACCCACCTTGTCGCCCTTGTGCTTGCCGTGTAGCAGCCGCGCCAGACGGACCATGCCGCCCAAGGGCTCCCCGTCCATGCCCTGCACAAAAGTGATGGCCCCCTGGAGGGCCTCGGCGGCCGGGTGATTCTTCTCCACCTCGGTCACCACAAACCCGCCCAGTTGCAGGCCGAACCCCTTGGCCTCCACTGGCGTCAGCTCCCGGAGGGTGAGGCCGGTGCGCCGGGCCACCAGCTCGGCGTTGAACATGGTGCTCTCCGGCACCAGGTTGACCGTGACCTCGCGCGTCTGCTCCCCCTGGCGGACCTGGAGATTCACCGGCTTGGCAGCCGTCGCATTGAGCAGCTCACGGGTGAAATCGATGAAATTCCGCGCCGTCTTGCCGTTCAACCGCAGGATCACATCACCCGCCTGCAAACCGGCCTTGGCCGCCGGGCTCTCCGGCTCCACACTGCCCAGCACCAGCGGGATGGCCCCGGGCTTCACCCGCGCGCCGAACCACAACGAACGCACGGCTTCGGGCGTCAACTGCTCGGCCATCGCCTCACCTACCCGCTTGATGGGGATGGCGAACCCGATGCCCTGGCCATCGCCATAGACGGCCACGTTCAATCCGATCAGCTCTCCCTTCATGTTGATGAGCGGGCCGCCGCTGTTGCCGGGGTTGATGGCCGCATCCGTCTGCAACCAGTCCAGCACATCGAGTTTCTGGTCCTGCATGGGCGGGCGGCGGCTCTTGGAGCTCAGGATGCCGCGGCTCACCGAACCGCCCAGCCCGAAGGGATTGCCCAGCGCCACCACCGTCTCACCCAGCAAAAGATCGTCATCCCGGGCGAAGTCGATGGCTTTGAACTTCTCCCCCGCCTTGGCCGCGATGCGCAACAGCGCCACATCACTCTGGCTGGTGCTGACCACGCGGATGGCCTCGTATTCGCCGCCGCCGGCTTCCTCCGAAAGTTTCACCCAGATGCGGCTGGCCTGACGGATCACGTGATCGTTGGTCAAAATGTAACCGCTTTCATCCACGATGACCCCGGAGCCGACACTGTACCGGCGCTCTTGCGTGCGCCGCCGGTGCCCGAAGAACTGTTCCACAAAGGCATCGTAGGGCGTCCGCGTCTCAACCACGGTCTCGGTAGCGATGTTCACGACGCTGGGCATGGCCTTTTGGACGGCCTTCACGGTGGCATCCACGCGGACGTCTTCGACCGGCAGAGTTGAGTGGCTCAAAGAAGCACCCTCAACCACCCCAGTCAGCCCACCGAGAGAAGCCAAAAAAAGGCTATAAAAAATTTGCGACCGCTTCATACAGCTCATCAGACCATCCACAGAATCTGTAAGTTCAATAGACGGTTTAACATATAACTTTATTGTCTAATTATTCCCGGGGCCGGATGGGCCTATTCTTCCGCAAGCGCTTGACGGCAAACACTTCCGTAGGCTTGACATTGCCCCACGCGACCTTGAAAAGCAATGGCTAGTGAGGAGGACATCCCAGAATTACTATGTACATTGGCGGATGGGTGCGAGCGATCGCGCCCAATTGCACGATGCTGCCCCGAAACTTCCGCCCGAGCGGCTCATGCAGGCGATATGGGAGCAACAACGGTTGCACCGCGGCGAGTTGCAAACGCTGGATGGGCGGATGCTCCGGGTGCTGCACCCCGGCTGGTTGAACCGCGCAGCCGGCCCTGACTTCCAAGAGGCGGTCATCCAGTTCGTCGGGCAGGCGCCGCAGTCCGGCGATATCGAGATCGATGTCGAGCCCGCCGGCTGGCATGCCCACAAGCATGACGTGAACCCGGCCTACCAAGGGGTCATGCTCCATATCGTCTGGCAGGCCAGCCAGAGCGCGGCCCCGGTGCCCACGCTGGCCATGAGCCAGTTTTTGGATTCGCCGCTGCCGGAGCTGCGACATTGGCTGGCAAATGACGCGCGGGAAGGCCTGCCCAAGTCCCTCCAAGGCCAGTGTTCGGCCCCGTTGAAGCAACTGGATGAAAACGCCTGGCGCGACCTGCTCGGCCAGGCGGCCTTGATCCGTTTGCAGGCCAAGGCGGCCCACATCGAGGCCCGGGCCCGGCAGGTCGGCTGGGAGCAGGTGCTCATCGAGATGCTCTTCCGCGCCCTCGGCTATCATCAGAACGTCTGGCCCATGCAACGGCTCGGCGAACTCAGCCCGCACGTGCTGGAGGCGATGAATGGCGAACGCCACGCCGCCTCCCTGCAGGCCATGCTGCTGGGCGTCTCCGGCCTGCTGCCGGAGCAGGTCCGTGACACCAATCAGCCGGTGGATGCTTACGTGCGGCAGCTTTGGGACATCTGGTGGCACCGGCGGCACGCACTGCACGAGCACATCCTGCCGCGGCAGGTCTGGCGCTTCAACGGCATCCGGCCGGCGAATCATCCGCAACGGCGCCTGGCGCTGGCGGCCCATTGGCTGGCCAAGAAAGACCTCGCCACCCGCTTGGAAGAATGGCTGGCACAGCCGGTCCGCAAGCCTCAACTGGTCCCCTCCCTGCTGGAGATCATGCAGGTGGAGAATGATGAATTCTGGTCTTCGCGCTGGACGCTGAAAGCCGCGCGGATGACGCCGGAGCAACCGTTGCTCGGGGAAACGCGCCTGACGGATGTGGCCATGAACGTGATCCTGCCGTGGCTCTGGCTGCGCGCCGCCAAAGGGCAGGACAGCGATCTCCTGGATGAGGTGGAGAAGCGCTATCTCGCCTGGCCGCGCGCGGAGGACAACGCGGTGCTGCGTCAGGCGCGCCGCCGGTTGCTCGGACACACCACGCCCAGCATCCTGAAGTGCGCGGCCGAGCAGCAGGGCCTGATCCAGATCGTCCGCGATTTCTGCGACCATGCGGATGCGACCTGCGCAGACTGCCCTTTCCCGGGGCTCATCAATGGGGTAGTTTCGGGGAAGTGAAGGCTGAAGAAAAAAGGCGGGTTAGCCAGGCCCTATACTTGGGCTCCGCCCTCATCACCGTGGCTTTTATGGGCTTGGCTGCGCTGGCCAAACATAAAATCGATCAGACCAAGGGAGGCCAACGGAGGCAGATGGTCGCACAGGTCAATACGAACAGCCTGCCGCGCGAGGTGGTGGCCGGGCTGCTCAAGGACTTGACCGGGGCGGAACTGCCCGCTGAGGCGACTGAGGTCTATGGGCAGGAGGGATCTTTGTTCACTAGGGTGATTGAATTACGCTTCACTTGCCGGGAATACGCTTTCAAGCGGATGCAGATCACGTCGCAGCATTTGGATATCCCTCTGAATCCGACGACTGCAGTGGATTTGCGGGCTGGAAATCTTGCCTGGTGGAAACCGGAGGAGCTAACGAATGCACGTCACGGGACCAAGCAGTGGACTCTTGGGGCGGACCAAGTCCATTGTGATTTGTTGACCGGGCAGAACCCGGGCAGCACGAACATCACTGCTTATGTGCGTTTCATTCTGGAACGCATGCCCAAATGAAAGCCCGTTTCAAATCGCCGTGCCGTCCGGAGTATGAATCGCGCTTACAGCGCTTCACACTTTAAGAACTATTTCGTGGGGCGTTGCCCCACGCTGCTATGAGGCCGGGCCTTTGGCCCTCAAATTCCACCGCCTACAGTTCAATTCACCTTACGCGCGGCCTTCGCGCCTTTGAGCAAATCTTCGGCATGGCCGCGGGCGGCGGCGGATTGGCCGCCGAGCATGCGGGCGATCTCGCTCACGCGGGCCTTCTCATCGAGCAATTCCAAGGACGTGATGGTGCGGCCATCGGCGACATGCTTGGAGACGACGTAATGCGCATCCGCACACGCGGCGACGGGCGCAAGGTGCGTGATGCAGAGGGCCTGACGGTTCGCACCGATCTGGCGCATCTTGTCACCGACGGCGTTCGCGGTCTCACCGCCGACGTTCGCGTCCACTTCATCGAAGACGAGCACGGGGATCTGGTCGTGCGCGGCAAGGACGGTCTTCAGCGCAAGCATCACACGGGCCATTTCACCGGAGCTAGCGATGGCGCGCAAGGGATGCGCGGGCTCGCCGGGGTTCGGGGCGAAAAGAAATTCAATGGTATCGAGGCCGCTGCTGTTGGGCAGTTTGTCGCCAGAGACTTCGGTGGCACTGTCTATCTTCACGTCGAACTGGCTTTGTTTGAAGCCGAGATCGCTGAGCTGCGCGACCACCGCTTTGCTCAACTTGGGCACCAGTTTCTTGCGCTTGGCGCTGAGGTCTTTGCCGGTTTCCAGCATCTGCTTGTTCAGCTTGGTGATGCCGGTATTGATGCGTTCTAATTCCGCATCGCGGCTTTCGAGCTGGCGGAGTTTGTCTGCGCTCTCAGCACCGAAGGCGATGACGTCGGCTAGCGTGGAGCCGTATTTGCGCTTGAGCGAGTGGATTAGGTTCAGGCGCTGCTCGACTTCCGCGAGGCGCTCAGGGTCGATATCCACACGGTCGGCGTATTGCGTGAGCGCATGCTGCAAATCATTCAGCGTGGAGACGGCGGCTTCGTGCTGTTCAGCCATGGAAGCAGTGGAGGCATCGATGCGTTGCAGCTCGTGCAAGGTGCGGCCGATGGCGCCGAGCTGATCCATCACGTTGCCCTCGGCTTCAGAGAGCACACCGAGGGCGTTGCGGCTGAGTTCGATGAGGCGCGCGGAGTTCGTGCCGCGTTGATATTCTTCATCAAGGCCCGCTTCTTCATCCGGCTGCAACCGGGCAGCGGCTATCTCGTTCGCCTGATGACGCAATAGATCAAGCTGTTGCGCGTAGGTGCGCTCATCCACGACGAGATCGGCCTTCTGCGCTTCAAGTTCCTGCCGTTGCTTCACCAAGGCGGCGAATTGCGCGCGCACTTCGGCCAAGCCGCCGAAGGAATCGAGTATCTCCAACTGTTTGGACGCGTGCAGCAGCGATTGGTGATCGTGCGGGCCGTGCATGTCCACAAGCCATTCGCCTAGTGTACCCAGCGCACTGAGCGTGGTGGGTGAGCCATTCACGAACTGACGATTGGTACCCGTAGCGGTGAAGGTGCGCTTGATGACGAGCTGTCCGTCTTCGCAAGGCTCCAGGCCGTTCTCGTCCAGAAAATCTTTGAGCGGGGCCTTAAGTTGCGAGACGTCAAAAGCGCCTTCCACCGTGCAGCCATCGGTGCCGTTGCGGATGAGGGTGCGATCCGCGCGCTCGCCGAGCAGCAGGTTCAGCGCGCCGATGATGATGGACTTGCCGGCACCGGTCTCGCCGGTGAGGGCGTTGAAGCCGGGGCGGAATTCCACCGTCAGGTCGCTGACGAGCGCGAGATTCTTGATGCGCAGGGTGGTCAACATGGGTCGCCGAGTTCGCTCGCGGGGAATCTGCCGGGATTGGGAACGGGGGGCAAAAGAAATTTGGGCGCACGAGTGTCGGCAAAGTGCCATTTTTCGCGGTTCAGGTCGCAAAAAAAACATGCGGATACTCAGAGTGCCGCCTGCGCCGGAGCATGCGAACCGAAAGACCCGAGACCGCTTAAAGTGCTGATCGGGTGGAAATTACCTGAGGAAAGAGTGGTGGTAGAAGATGGATTCGAACCATCGAAGGCGTGAGCCAGCAGATTTACAGTCTGCCCCCGTTGGCCACTTGGGTATTCTACCGTGCCAATCAGTTCCCTGTTTTGCAGGGACGCGAATGAAACCAAACACCCCGGCGCTTGTCAACCAGTCGTTCCTCCCCTATTTTCGCCCCCATGTTCGATTCGTTGACGGGCAAATTGCAGAACGTTTTCCGGAACTTGCGCGGCTTGGGCAAGATCTCGGAGTCCAATATCGCCGATTCCTTGCGCGAGGTGCGCCTGGCGCTGCTGGATGCCGACGTGAATTTCAAGGTGGCGCGGGACTTCATCGAGAACGTGAAGCAAAAGGCGCTGGGCCAGGAGGTGATCCAGACGGTGCACCCCGGTCAACAGGTCATCAAGCTCATCCATGATGAGATGGTGACGCTCCTGGGCTCCACGAATGCGGGCCTGAATATCAGCGGCAACCCGGCGTGCATCATGATGGTGGGCTTGCACGGGTCCGGTAAAACGACTTCCAGCGGCAAGCTGGCGCGGTTGCTGGTGAA
This sequence comes from Verrucomicrobiota bacterium, assembly GCA_023431185.1. Classification (GTDB taxonomy): domain Bacteria; phylum Verrucomicrobiota; class Verrucomicrobiia; order Limisphaerales; family JAEYXS01; genus JAEYXS01. The sequence goes on along the minus strand of JAEYXS010000049.1, from coordinate 9,275 downwards.
GCAGGCAAGGCTGCCTTTGCTGGTGGCGTGCGATGTGTATCGCCCGGCGGCGATGGATCAGCTCGAAACACTCGGCAAGCAACTGGACATCCCGGTGTTCCTGATGCGCGGGGAGACGGATGTGCAGAAGATCGCGAAGGGCGCGCTGGAGTTCGCGAAGGCGAACAATCGCAATACGTTGATCCTGGATACGGCGGGCCGGTTGCAGATCGATGAGCCGTTGGTGCAGGAGCTGGTGAAGTTGCGCGATCTGGTGAAGCCGCAGGAGATTCTGCTGGTGCTCGACGCAGCGACGGGTCAGGAGGCGGTGAATGTGGCGACGCATTTCGACCAGGCGCTGAATATCACGGGGGCGATCCTCACGAAATTGGACGGTGATGCGCGCGGTGGTGCGGCGCTGAGCCTGAAGACGGTGACAGGCAAGCCGATCAAGTTCGCGGGCATCGGCGAGAAGCTGGATGATTTCGAGCCGTTCCATCCGGAGCGTATGGCGTCTCGCATCCTGGGCATGGGTGACGTGGTGAGTCTTGTGGAAAAGGCGGCGGAGGCCATCGACGAGGCGGATGCGAAGAAGCTTGAGGAGAAGATGCGGAAGGGCGAGTTCACGCTCGAGGACTTCCTGGATCAGCTTCGCCAGATGAAGAAGATGGGTTCGCTGGAATCCCTCGTAGGCCTGCTCCCCGGCGGCAGCGAGATGGTCAAGGGCGCGGACCTCTCGAAGAGCGAGAAGGAATTCCGCCGCATGGAGGGCATGATCTGCGCGATGACGATCAAGGAACGCCGGAGCCCGCAGTTGCTGAACGCGAAGCGCCGGCAGCGCATCGCGAAGGGCAGCGGGGTCTCGGTGGCGGAGGTGAACAGCATGTTGCAGCGGTTCAACCAGATGCAGGGGATGCTGAAGAAGATGGGCAAATTCCAGAAGATGATCGGCCGGATGGGCGGGAAACTTCCGCCTCCCGGTGCCGGCGGCTTCCGGTAGGCGGGCGGCTCAGCGGTCCGCCGGCACGAAGAAGACATTGGCGGTTTTGGCGAGCGGCCAGCGGGAGGCCTGCGCGGTGTCGTTCAGGGGAAAATAACCATATCCGCGCAAGAGGCCGAACACCTCGGTCCGCGAAGTGCCGCAGAACTTCAGCGTGAAATCATTGATCTCGATGGCCAGGCCGGCGAAGGCCCGCGCCGACAAGGCTTCGCGCATGCCTTGGAGCACTTTGAGTTCGAAGCCCTCCACATCCATCTTCACCACCCACTGCGGCCGGTCCGGCAACGCGAGCCCTTGCTCCTGACGCCAGCGGTCGAAGGTGTTCACGGCGACCTCGATGCCACCGGGGCCGGCGAGTTCCGGGTGGTTGCCAAAGGTGGAGTGGCCCGAATCCTCGCGGCCGGGATTAAGGCGCAGGTTGCCGGGCGCATCCGCCAGTCCCAGGTGGTGCGTGGTGATGCGTTGGAGCCCGTTGCGCTGCACGATGCCTTGCAGGATGCCGTAGGTCTTGGGGTTAGGATCGAAGGCGTGGATGCGGATGGCCGGGCAATGGGCATGCATCCAGTAGCTGAAGAAGCCGTAGTTGGAACCGATGTCGAAGAAGCACTCGGCGCCGCCTTGGCCCCATTCCGCGAGGATGGCCGGGGTGGGATGTTCGAAGCGGCCACCCTGCCAGTAGGTCGTCTGCTGCGTCAGGTCGCGGAGATTGAGATGCACCTGGATGCCGGGGAGCAATTCGGCATCGACCTCGGCGGGCATGAGGCGGAAGAACGTGCGGTAAGCCAGCAGGCCCAACCGGGGGAAACGGTAGCCGCAAGCCCGGCGCAAGGTGTTCATGGCCTTCGCGCGGATCATGTCATCAGGTCTCCGCTCCGCTGACTGGTGGCCAGCATGAATGTCCGCATACGCATGGTCACCATCTAAGTCGAAGCAACGGCGGCTGCCCAGAGGAAAGGTTTGGTCACGGGAGATTTCCGGGAGAAAAATGGTGCGCGATACAGGGTTCGAACCTGTGACCCCCACCGTGTCAAGGTGATGCTCTACCACTGAGCTAACCGCGCACTTCACGAACAGGGGCAGAAAAGAAGCCATAAGCCCGCCGGTTTGGCAAGCGAGTATTTCGGGCGGGTCCTTAAAATCAAAAGCAGCGACCTGAGGGTCGCCGCTTTTGTCGGAAACTGTGTTATCCGCTTAGGCCGTGGTCGAACCTTCTTCCACAAACTTGATCGAACGGCCCTGGGAGGCGCGCTTGCGGGCGTTCTCATCGAGGATCTTCTTGCGCAGGCGCAGGTTCAACGGCGTGGCTTCCACGTATTCGTCGGAGCCGATGTATTCCAGCGCGCGTTCCAGGCTGAGCTTGAACGGAGCGTTGAGCTGGATGCCCTTGCCATCGCCCTGGGAGCGCATGTTCGTGAGCTTCTTTTCCTTCACCGGATTCACCGGCAGGTCGTTCTCACGGGCGTTCTCACCCACGATCATGCCCACGTAGATGGCGTCACCCGGCTGCACCATGAGGCGGCCGCGTTCCTGCACCATGTTCAGCGCGTAGGAGGTGGCTTCACCGGCATCCATGGACACCAGGGAACCGTTCTTGCGGGCGGCAATCTCGCCACGGTCTTCACCGTATTCGTGGAAGAGATGGCTCATCACGCCCATGCCCTTCGTCGAGTTGACGAGGTCGGTCTCGAAACCGATCAGACCACGCATCGGGACGATGGCTTCCACGGAGACAGTGTTGCCCACGTGATTCATGTTCGTGATCTGCGCCTTGCGGAAGGACAGGTTCTCCATGATCGTGCCGAGGTTTTCGCTCGGGATTTCCACGAAGACCTTCTCCAACGGTTCCAGCAACTTGCCGTCCGCCGTCTTCTTCCAGAGCACTTCCGGGCGGGAGACGAGCACTTCGTGACCTTCGCGGCGCATCTGCTCCACGAGGATCGCGATCTGCATCTCGCCACGACCTGCGACTTCGAACACCTTCGGATCGCTCGTCTGCTTGATGCGGAGCGCCACGTTCGTGCGGATCTCCTTCACCAGACGGTCCCAGATGTGACGCGCGGTCACCAGCTTGCCGTCCTGACCGGCCAAAGGCCCGTCATTCACGGCGAATTCCATCTGGATCGTCGGCGGATCGATGGGGATGTACGGCAGCGCCGGGCGGGCTTCGGAATCGCAAATCGTTTCACCGATGAACACTTCCTCGAAACCGGCCAAGCCCACGATGTCGCCAGCATGCGCTTCCTCGATCTCGATACGCTTCATGCCTTCGAAGTGGAAGACGGAGGTGATCTTGCCCTTCGAGATGCGGCCATCACCGTGACGGCAGATCGCGGCATCACCCTTCTTCACTTTGCCTTCGTAGATCTTGCCGAACGCGATACGGCCGACGTAATCGTTGTAATCGAGATTCGCCACCAGCAACTGGAAGCCAGCGCCCGCATGGGCGCGCGGCGGCGGGATGTGCTTCACGATACCTTCGAACAACGGCTCCATCGTGTCGGACGTGTCCGTGAGCTCCAGCTTGGCGTAACCTTGCTTGGCGGAGCAGTAGATGAACGGGAAGTCGAGCTGTTCATCCGTGGCGTTCAGGGACATGAAGAGTTCGAACACCTGGTCGAGCACCTTCTTCGGGTTGGCGTTGTCGCGGTCGATCTTGTTGATGACCACGATCGGCTTGGCCCCGGCCTCGAGCGCCTTGCGGAGCACGAAGCGCGTCTGCGCCTGCGGACCTTCGGCGGAATCGACGACGAGCAGCACACCGTCGATCATGTTCATGATACGCTCCACCTCACCACCGAAATCGGCGTGACCCGGAGTGTCCACGATGTTGATGTGGTAATTCTTGTATTTGAAGGCGGCGTTCTTGGCGCGGATCGTGATGCCCTTCTCCTTTTCCAGATCCATGGAGTCCATGAGGCGCTCCACTTGAGTTTCTGCCTGGTTGGCACGGAAGGTACCAGACTGCTTCAAAAGGCAGTCCACCAACGTGGTTTTACCGTGATCCACGTGTGCGATGATCGCAATGTTACGAATATGTTCCATAAGCCGCTCGACTATCCCCGGTTGATTACCGGAGCCGCGCAGTCTGCCGTGTCGCGGGAAAAGGTCAAGTACGAGGGTGAACGAAGAATGGGAGGTGCGCCTGCAGGGTTCCCTAGCTCGCCCGACGATGAAAGAGCGTGAAACAGAGCGTTTTTAGGGAGAGCATCCAAAAAGAGAGGCTTGGACTACTTAAGAGTTTAATGATTAGAAGGTTATAAAAATGAGTGGGATTGCCGCAGGCAGAGAGTGGCACCCACAGAACGAATCGTTAGGCTCTCACCAGCCATGAGCAAAGAGAAGAAACTGCAGATCCGCAACAGCACGGCAGAGTTCCTGATTTTTACCCGGCAGGCCGGAGAGGATGGCATCGAGGTGCGGGTGGAGGAGGAGATGGTTTGGCTGACGCAGAAGTTGATGGCGGCTTTATTTAGCGTGGATGTAAGAACGGTCAGTGAGCATCTGGGTAACCTGTTTGATAGCGGAGAGTTGAAAGGAGAGTCAGTTATCCGGAAATTCCGGACAACTGCCACCGATGGGAAAAACTACCAGACGCAATTTTATAACCTCGACGCCATCATCGCCGTGGGTTTCCGGGTGAATTCAACGCGAGCAATCCAATTCCGGCAATGGGCCACGGGTGTATTGAGGGATTTCGCCATCCGCGGCTACGTGCTGGACAAAGAGCGTCTGAAGAACGGCTCTTTCTTCAACAAAGCCTATTACTAGAACCTGCTGGCGGAAATCCGGGAGATCCGCACCAGCGAGCGGAACTTCTATCAGAAGATCACGGACATCTACGCCACAGCCATGGATTACAGCCCGCAGGCGGAGACGACACAGACCTTCTTCGCCACGGTGCAGAACAAGCTTCATTTCGCGACGCATGGGCGAACGGCTGCCGAGTTGATCGTGGAGCGCGCCGACAGCCAAAAGGAGCGTATGGGGCTGACTACTTGGAAGAATGCCCCAAACGGGAAAATTCTGAAACCGGATGTCGTCATCGCCAAAAAATATCTTACGGAAAAGGAGCTAAAGTCACTGGACCGCTTCGTGACCATGTACTTGGACTATGCCGAAGATCAGGCGGAGCGAAACATTCCCATGACGATGAAGGATTGGGTCACGAAGCTGAATGCCTTTCTGAAGTTCAATGAACGGGAGGTGCTGGAACATCCGGGTAAAGTGAGCCAGGAAGTGGCCAAGGCGTTTGCGGAAAGTGAGTTCGAGAAATACCGCATCGTCCAAGACCGGATGTTTGAGTCCGACTTCGACCGGCACATCAAACAGGTTTTGAAAGGCGGAGAAAATCAGTCCTAGTGACAGACTCACCCTCCTTCATCTCGCTTAGTCCCCACCACCAGTTCATCAATCCACAACGTCTGTGCGTGCGGAAGCAGGCCAGGGCCGAAGTATGGCGTGAGCAGGAATTGATTGAACTTCATCTTGGGAAAATCCGTAGAACGCAGGATGACATCCCGTCGGTCGATCACCAATTTACCATCGAACCAACCACGCACGACACCGTCGGCGTTTGGCTTGTCCGCCTTCAAGTCCAGTGTGTTGAGCTGGAAGAGCGCCTCGATGCAGTGCCACTCATCATCGTTGAAGAGCATGTCCTGGCTGTCGAAGAACTGGCCGTTGTAACCGCCTTTCAGCGGACCTTGAGTGAGTCCGTGCGGCATGTCCTTGTTCTGGATGTCCTGCGCGGCCAGCCGGAGTTTGCCGTTCACCGGCTCGATGTAAACGGTCAGGTGACTCGCGGCCGGACCGCGGAACTTGTCGTTCTCCGTGGTCATGAAGTGCATGAGGTGCGGATGATAATTTCGTCCGGTCCAGCCCCAGCCTTTCGAGAGGCGGAGATAGCAGCGCAGGTAAACCGTCTCCGTGGGTGCGAACAAACGTCGCACACCTGAGGAACTGGCGGGCGTGGTAGTGCCTTCCCTCCACGCATACTCCAGCGAACCGGCCCCGGCGAAAGGGCGGTTCGTGGTGATGGTGAACTTGCCGTTGCCATCATACCAACCGCGCGCGAGCAGTTGGCTATCTTCGAAACTTTCGCGGAAGAGGATGGATTTATCGGGCTCGGCGGCAAGCAGAGGCGACACGAGCACCATCATCAAGGCGATGAGTACGCAAGTGGCTGGTTTCATAAATGGAGCGCGGAAGTCTGGTTTGTAGTACACTTCATGCGCATCCGACTATTCATCAGGCTCAAAATTTCTGGCCTTGAATGGTTTCGTCAACACACCTGAACTGCACAACCATTCGATCGTATCAAACAGGTTGCTGCCTGCTTCGTAGATAAGATCTCCACCGCGCGGCAAAACGAGCAAGCGGTCGGGACGATTTGGGTGAAAGATGAGTTCGTCCCCATTCATCGTATCGGCGATGATGATAGACTCGAGCACTTGCTCCTTTGAGCTGGTGGCGTGGCCTTTCTCCCAGAACCAATACTCATTCCACCGTTGCCGGAATTGAGGCAGCTCGCGAACTATTCTGGCCGGTGGATAAACGCGTACAAAAGTGCCGCCCAGCACCCCTTCCCCAAACTTGGTGATGTACTCCTGGTAACCAGCGGGAAAACTGCATCCTAATGCCACTTCGGCCTCGGTCACCTCAGATTCTTTGACAGGACGCACTTTACCTTTGATCACGCGGATATCTTCCAGGCAAAGCCGCTTGGGTTTTGGACCGAAAAGTTTGCCTAGCAAGCTCATGGGCTTCGGCTACGGAAGATACATCTGCGGTTCGATGCGGCAAGATGATTTGCCGGAGCATGGTCATTCACGCGAGGTTTCACGTTTGGAACGCAAACCCTCCGGCCACGCCAAGTAGGTTCATGGTCACTGAGCTTTACACTGGGTGGCCCCCAGCTTGCCCTCTACATAGCAGACTACATCATGGAAGGTAGCCAGTTGCTTAAAGACTTGCTGGAGACGCTCGTAACCTTCGTCGTCATCATCATCAATCTCGGTCTTGATCCCAAACTCTTTCTCCAAGTCCCAGAAAAAGTCCGGATCCGACCATAAGTCGAATAAAAGATCTTCTTTGAGCCGGTCGGTGGGGCGAAGTCCATCCAAAGATATTTCCAGGTTCTTCGCCAGCATGTCGCGCAAACGTGAGGCGAGTTCGGCTTGCTTATGGTCGCGGTAGAATTTCGTTCCAAAGTTCCGGGATGCCACTTGCGGGCGGTTGCAGAGCAAAGCCTTTCTCCGCCAGTGCCGCCGTTGTGCAAAGAAAATGCCGATTCCGATCCCCACGGTGATGAGGCCCAGGAACAACAACGGCATGATCTCGGCGAACGTCATTGGCTGATGGAAGTTTATACCCTGACGCCCTTGGGCAACCCATTACGAAAAACGACTTTTTTGAGAATCTTGTGCCGATGTAGCCGATGTAAGCCTGACGCATGCGCAAAAAAAATCGGGCAAGCTCAGGCCCAAGATGGCACCTGAGAGCAGAGAAAATAGGCGCCGGGAAAGGAAGACGAGCTGGAGAGTTACGCCTGCTTATCCCGCAGTCGCGGGACGGCTACAGGAGGGAGGAATAGCGGATCGAGGACGAGAACGAAGACGACGACGCCCCCGATCCCGCATGTGGGACAGGGAGCTTGCGGTGCTCGGCGATGCTCACGCTCCAGCTTACTCGGCTTGCTTTTTCTTCTTGGCTTTCTTGGGGGCGGCAGGGTCGGCCAGGGTTGGCTTGGGCAGGTGGGCGGGGCGGGCGTTGGCGTATTGATCGAGGGCGCTTTGCAGGAGTTTGGCGGCTTGCGCGGCTTCGCCTTTCAGTCCGGCAACTTTGAGGGCGGACTTCTCTTCGATGTCCTTTTGCAGGTCGTAGAAGTCGCCGTTGCGGTAGAGTTTGTAGTGCTGGTTGAAGGCGAATTCGCGAAGATTTTCCCGTCGGGGTGAGTACCAGGAGTAGATCCATTCACGCGGCTGGCCCTTTTCGCCGCGCACTTGCGGGAGGAAGCTGCGGCCATCGAGGACGAAATCCGCTGGCAGCTTGATACCGGCAGCGGCGCAAATGGTCGGGAGGAAGTCGGTGCTGTCGACAAGGTCGTGCGAGACCTTGCCCTTGGCCGCACCTGCGGGCCAACTGACGATGAGGGGCACGTGCATGCCGGAGGCTTTCGTCTGGCCCTTGCCGCCGATGACGACTTGGTCGCCCATCATGGATTTGGTGCCCGCGCCGGTGCCGTTATCACCGAGGAAGATGAGCAGGGTGTTCTCGCGGAGGCCCAATTTGTCGAGCTGGGTGACGACGCGGCCGATCATCTTGTCCATGTAGGTGACCATCGCGCCGAAGTGTTTTTCGTGCTTGTTCACGTTCTCACCAATCGCCTTGGGATCCCAATCTTTGCTGTCGGGTGTGGGCTGATAGGGTGAGTGGGTGAGGATCATGGGATAGTAAACAAAGAAAGGCTTGTCCTTCTGGCGGGTGATGTAGTCGAGCACAAAGCGGTTCACTTCCTCGGGGCCATATTCGCCGTTGGAATAATCTTTCTTCACGCCGTTGATCTCCAGGCCGGCGTTGGCGTAGCGCGGCGGGCGGTGCGTGTGCTGCCAGAGGCAGTGTTCCTGGAAGCCATACTTCTTGGGCAGCTCCGGGTCCTGACCGAGCTGCCACTTGCCAGCGATGGCGGTGGCGTAGCCGGCTTGCTGGAAGAGATTGCCGAAGGTGACGGCCTTGGGATCCATGTTCCCGAAGTCCACATAATTGCGGACGTTGTATTTGCCGGTCATCAACTGCACGCGCGTGGGCGTGCAGAGCGGTTGCACGTAGCATTGGGTGAAGCGCACGCCGTTCGCAGCGAGCTTATCGAGCACAGGCGTGGGATAGGAGGTGCCGCCATTCGCGCCGATGGTCTCGTAGCCGAGATCGTCGGCCATGATGAGGATGACATTGGGTTTCTTGGCCTCCGCAGCGGTGAGCGCCGAGGGGAGGAGCAAACATAGCGCAGCGGCGAACAGACAAAGCAGAGGAGTCTTCATGGGTACAGGGATGAGACGCGACGTCCACGGAGAAGGTTTCGGGTTCACGGAAGAAGTATGAGTGATGGCTGATGTTTTATGAAGTGAAAAGGGGGATGGAGTCCGTGAAGGGGTGGTGATTCAAAACGGGTGAGGAAAGGGTGGTGGCTGGTCACGGTGGACGTTCGCCGGCGGAGTGAGTGAAAAAGGGGGAAATTGGTAGAAAACCTCGGCACTTATGTACAAGTGCCGAGGTGGATTCCAAGGGGGGGACGGTCAGG
>JAEYXS010000067.1 GCA_023431185.1 Verrucomicrobiota bacterium | reverse complement strand
GCTCAACCGGTGCAAACAGACCGGCATACGAAGAGGAAACGCTCGCCGAAACAGATGAACCGAGAAAAGAAAAAGACGCTTTTTAAGAAAAACCAATATCATGCCGCCTTGACATACCTCATAGCAGACGGTCACTACCATGAACTGACTATTTTTCGGATTTCTTGTCCCACCGCTTGCTCCGCCACCTTCAGATGCTACTTTGAAGCGATGCTTTTGAACCTCGTCAAAAGCGGGCTGGCTTTCGGGCAAGGAACCAGCCTAGGGACAAGTAACTTACAAAAGGAATCAAAGCGATGAATTGTCTGCTGGCTCAGGCCCAGGTGCCTGTCTTGACCGCGTGGTCGCAAAGTGAATTTTTAAGCATCGCAGTGTGGCAGTATTGCAGTGCACTCGCGATCTTGATGGCAGGTTTCCTACTGAAGAAATTTCTGGAGGTGGTGATCATCCGCTGGCTGGTGAAGCTCTTTTCCCGGACCTCGTTCAAATATGATGAATTGATCATCCAGGCCATGGGCAAGCCCCTGAGCGCTTTTGTCATTGTCGGTTGCGTCCATGCGTCCCTTTTTATCCTGAGTCTGCATGCACAGATCGGGACCATCGATTTGCTGGAGCTCATCCAGAAGAGCTATCTCGTCGCAGTCGGCGTGATCGTGGTATGGACCGCCTATCGTCTGGTGGATGTGGTCGCGGCGTATCTGGATGATCTGGCCTCGGGTCAGGATGATTCTTTGCGCGGCCAGTTTCTGCCGCTGATCAAACAGGCTTTGCGCATCTTCACGCTCATTGTCGGCACACTCACCATTCTGGCCACGTTGGAGGTGGACGTCATCGGTTTGCTGGCCGGTCTGGGCATCGGCGGCATCGCCATCGCGCTGGCGGCGCAAGATTCGGTCGGGAATCTCATCGGCACGTTCAGTATTCTGGCAGACCGGCCGTTCAAGGTGGGTGACTGGATCATCATCGGGAACAAGGTGGATGGATTCGTGGAAGAGATCGGTTTTCGTTCCACCAAGGTCCGCACATGGCCGAAGACGCTGATGTCCATCCCCAACAAGACCATCGCCACGGAGATCATCGATAACTGGTCCTGCATGCCCAAGCGCCGGGTGCGGATGAATGTGGGTGTGACTTACTCCACGGCCCCGGAAGATATGGAGCAGTTATTGGCGCAGATCCGCGAGATCCTCAAGCAGGACAAGGAGGTGGACCAGGATTTTTACCTTGTGCGGTTCACTGACTTTGGCACGCACTCGCTGGACATCCTGCTCTATTACTTCACCGTGCCTATCACATGGGACGCGCATTTGGCCGTGCGCGAGCGCATCAACCTGAAGATCATACAGACGGTGAAACAGCTCGGTCTCTCGCTCGCCTTGCCCACGCGGCATCTGCACATCGAGAGTATGCCGCCGGGATTGGATCTGGCCGGTGAAAGGCCGAGACCGAGCCCACAAGCGGAGCTGAACTAGCTAGTGATCACTTCACCTGCTTGATCGCGCGCACGCGGTGCGCTTCGCTGTCGCCGATGTAGAGGCTGCCGTCCTTGTCCACGAACATGCCGTGCGGGCGGCCCATCTTGCATTGCATCGGGTCGCCGTCCGGGCCATCACCTTTCTCGCCGTTGCCGCAGACGAGTTCCAGCTTGCCAGTCTTCATATCCACCATGCGGATGCTGTGGCTCTCGGTATCCACGAGGTAAACCTTGGAATCATCCGCCGAGAGCGCGATGCCTTTCGGTCCGCTCAAGGTCGCTTCCTTCGCCGGACCACCATTGCCGGTGAAGCCTTTCTTGCCCGTGCCCGCGATGTGATGGATCGTGCCCTTGCCGAGGTCCAGCTTGAACACTTGGTTGCCTTCACGCAGGGCGAGCCAGAGGTTGCCCTTGGTATCGAAGTCCAGCGTGCGCGGTCCATTCAGCGGCACATCCGCGAATTTCGCCCCATCGGGTGTCGGTGTCCTCTGACCATTGCCAGCGAAGGTCGAGATGATGCCCGTCTTCATATCCACCTTGCGCACTCGATGATTGCCGATGTCGCAGATGTAAAGGTCGCCCTTGGCATCGAACTGGATGCTGTGCGGCTGCTTGAACTGCGCTTTAATCGCCGGACCGCCATCCCCGGAGAACCCGAGTTCCCCAGTGCCTGCCACCGTGCTGATGATGCCTGATTTCATATCCACCTTGCGCACGCGGTGGTTCTGCATGTCCACGATGTAGAGGTCGCCTTTCTTATCGAAGCGGATCTCGTGCGGGAGGTTGAATTCCGCTTGCAAGGCCGGACCACCGTCACCGCCGGGGCCTTTACGACCGCTGCCCGCCACGGTGGTGATGATGCCCTTGGCATCCACCTTGCGCACCACTTGGCCGCCGTATTCGCAGAAATAAATGCAGCCATCGGGTCCGCGCACCACGCCGAAAGGATCATTGATCTGCGCCTTGGTCGCCGGGCCACCATCGCCGGAATATCCTTTCACACCCGTGCCAGCGAAAGTCTCCGTGCGCCATTGTGCGGCAGAGAGTGAAGCTGCTGCCATAACGACAACAGCTACCAAGATACGTCCAGCTATGAAGTGCATGATAAAATTGCTTATGCCGGATACCCGGCTTTTAGGAAACGACAAACTTCTTCCGGTTGGACGAAACAAGACTACAACAACTTCAACCGCAGTCCGCGTTCCTTCGCCCGGCGCGATAAGTCCTGCACGAGAGCCAGTTCCATATCCTGCTCTATCAGAAGGAACGTGCTTTCATTCTCGCACTTGATCTCGCCGTGGTTCTGGTAACCGTGCTGCTGGAGGATATCCCCGAAGATCTCGTAGAAGCGGGCGGCTTCCGGACTGCTCGCAGCGGGCTGTGGTGCCGCAGTGACTGCCACCGGAGCTTCCGCATGGTTCTGATTGAGCCGCGAGATCAACTGCGTGCGCAACAAGGACGGCTCATCCGCATAAGCCAGAATCGGTTGATTGATCTGAAAGACGACCGACTCGGCATGGCGCGCCACCAAGATGACCGGTTTGCCCAGTGCTTCCGCCACGCCGAGGTAATACAGCACCGCCGGATTGTTCCCCGTGACATCCGCCAACAGGCAATCCGTGCCCGTGATGGTCGCGCGCACCTGATTGCGCAGTGCCGTGGCCGAGAGCGAGGTGTTCAGTCGCGTACCCAGCGCCGCCATCTCCTGCAAAGCCGGTTTGATGCCGTGCAACCAGACAAGCTCGAACGGTTCTCCGGCTGGCAGGGCAACTGCGATGTTGGCAAAGGTTTTCAAGGCGCTGGAAAAGATGCTCAGTTCGCTGGAGCTGGCGCGTTGGTCGCCGGGGGGGTAATTGTAACCACTGGTTGGACCGGGGCTGGTGCTTGAAACACTTCCGCCGACTGGCCTGGGCTGATCCATTCCCTAAGATAGCCATACCACAGCTTCAGGTTGCCGTTCTCGAAGTTCATGCCCAAGAAGATGTAAACGACGATGCCGATGATGATCCAAGTGGGCTTGGAACTCTTCTGCTGGGCGAATGGATCATCGATCGATTTAGATGCACCTTCCGGCAACTCGGCGATCTGTGTCAACGAACCGCCGAACGGCACGTTGATCTTCGCGCGCGCATTCACTGCCCAGCCGTTGGCATCCAGAATGGGACCGACGTTGCGTTGGCGCAGCTTCATGAAGGCCAGCAACATCGCGGGACCACTCACAGCCATCAATGCACCGCCGATGGCAAGCGGCATCTGCCAGGCCTTTAAGCCCATGAATCCGGTGGCCACCGCCGCTATGGCGCTGCCGATTGCGCCCAAGGCCAAACCGATGGCGGCAAAGATACCGGCGAATTTGGCCACATCGAAAGCTTGCTGTTGCGGGGCCGGTGCCCCTGGTGCGGCGGCCTTGGCGGTTTCTATCTTCTTGCTGGCATCAGCCACGCCAGCGGAAGCCTGGTCAGTCACTGCCTTGTCCCGCGCGGAGGCAAATTTCTCGATCTGGTCTTCCACCATCTTGGCCACGCGTTTGTAAGGCGACCAGAAGGCCTGACGGATGCTGATGGGCTGGTCCACCACCTTGATGATGGTCGCATCCCAATCGCGCCCCTGGCGGTCGTAGAAGATGCCGTTGCGCGCGGCCATGAGGAAATCGGAATCACCATCCGTGAATGCGGCGGCGATGGTCATCTTCTCACCCGTGCTCTTGCGCACGCAATCACAGTAGGCGAGATAGCAGCGGCTCAAGCCCGCGAGCGCTCCGTGACGGCCCATGTCCTCCACGCGCACGCACAGTTCGCAACTGCGGCCATCCAGGAAGAGCGTACCGACCTGGAAGATCGCCTTCTGCTTGCGTCCGTAGAAATCACGGAAGGTGACAAAATTGTTCAGCAAGGTGTAGAGATCGCGATGATAACGGATGAGCTTGTCCACCGAGGCGATGGCACTGGCCTCTGGCTCCAGCGCCTTGTCTTCATTGATGAGCGCGGTGATGGCATCCTTCGCCTTGCCCGCCAGGATCTCCCGCACGCGGGCGATGCCGAGCTTCTCGACGAGCAGGCCGGCCTTGCTGCCCGCCCAGCCTTCATACGCGGCAAGCTTGCCGCTGATGATGTTCCAGTCAGCTTCCGTCAACGTCGTCTTGTCGCCGACGAGCGGCTTCACGACCTCCACCTGGAACTTGGCCATCGCTCCGGCCCAGGCCGGGTTCACGCTTTCCGTGAGCGGCAACGGCTTGTTCGCTTCCACTTTGGCCAGCGGAAACGCCGCGATGTCTTGCGCGGTGATGGTCAAATCCTTCGCGGCGAGCGCGAGGTAATCCGCTTCCTGCCGGTTCAAGGCATTCAACGCGCGGGCATCGTACGAGGCGAGCCGGCTGCGGGCGAAGAAGTCATCGATCTTGCTCTTCACCGTCTTGAAGGTGCTGCAGGCAGCGGGCGTGGCATCGCCGAGCGGCAAGACCGTGGCGGCATCAGCTTCCGCTTTCTTCCACCAGTCGGAGAAGGCATGCAGTTCGGTGAAGAACTGGTCCACCTTGCCCTGGTTCACCCCGGGCTTGCCGCTGCGATCCACCACTGATCCGAGGCAATTGATGATATCCGTCAGCACGGCCTTGGTCGCATCATCAGACGCGGAATCTGCCGGGATGACACCGTCGCCATTGAACTTGGTCTGGGCAAAAATCTTCGCGGTATCCGCCGTGTCTTCCACGGTGATGCTGGTGGCGTCCGCCTTGCCGAGGTCTTTCAGGATCTGGCGGGCAGAAGCGAGGATCTGTTTGCCTTCCGGCGTGGCGTCATTGATGGCGGTGAGCGGGAGGCTGGGGGCAGATTTGGTGAGGTCGTCGGGATTCTTGAGCATGGCCCCGGCCCACTTCACCGCGGCGAGGATCTCCGGCACGCGGATGCGGCCATCCTTGTCCGTGTCCACCAGCTCCAACGTCTTAGTATCAAACTCAAGCCCCTTGGCCGGACAGGCGAGGGCCACCCAGAGCTTCTGGTCCAGTTGGTCCAAGGCCAGCAAGTCCGCGCCATTGTCCAGGCTGACCTGATCGAAACCGCCCGCGCGATAGAAGCGCCACTTGTGCTTGGAACCGTTGGAAGTGCCGTTTGACATAAAAATGTAATGCTGTTGCCGTTTTGCCTTGAACGCCGTATGCGACCTTGCGTCGTGCTGGCAGGAACAATGATGCAATCCCATTTTTTTTCAAAACCTATTTAGCGGCCGAGGCCAGCCAGATATTGCACTTGCGGGTGACCGGTGGAAACAGGCTAACTCGGAGCCGTTCAACACTGGTTCATGAGCAAAAAAAGCAAAGCAGCACCACAGGCTGCCCCCTCGCCCTCAGTCAGCCCGGCCAAGGCGGGCGCGTGGGAGTTTCCTTGGCGCGCCATGGGCGTAATCTTGGCGGTGCAGGGGGTCTGGCTGATCCTCGCGGCAAAAGCGAATCTGGATCAGCTCAATAACGACGCCATCGCCTATCTACGTTTGGGTGAATATTACGCCCAAGGAAATCTGGAGCTGGCCGTATCTGGTTATTGGGGACCGATGCTGAGCTGGTTGATCGCGCTGGGCATCAAACTGGGTTTTGCGCCAATGGCGGCTGGTCGGGCGGCGATGGTGCTTTCAGGTTTGGTGTTCACGGCGGGTGCCATCGGGTTGTTGCGTGGTGTGCGGATGAACGGCTGGCCCGCGATCTTGAGTGCCGCCATCGCGGCTATCGCCACCATCTTCTGGTCCGTAGAATATGTTTCACCCGACCTGCTCGTATCCGGACTGATGCTCGGTGCCTGGGGAATTCTATTCACCGGCAGTTGGCTAAAAGAGCGGAAGTGGCAGGCTGCAGCTGGTACACTATGGGGCCTGGCGTATCTCGCGAAGGCAGTCGCGTTTCCTTTGGCTGTCGTGGTGACCTTAGTCGTAGCAGGCTTGCGGCTGCTGATCGGTGGTGAACGGAAGCAGGTTTTGCTCGCGGCGACCATCACGGTGAGCGTGTTCACTTTGGTCGCCTTGCCGTGGGTGGTTACATTATCGGCCAAGTATGGTCATTTCACTTTCAGCACTTCCGGAAAGATCAATCACAGCATCGTGGGGCCGGAAGACGTGGACCGGTATCACCCGGTTTTCCGCACGTTTCACCAGCCGGATGCCGGTCGCGTGACACAGTGGGAAGACCCGTCGCGGATGGATTACAAGTCCTGGTCACCCTTGGCGAATCTCTCGCATCAAGTGAAGCTGGTGCAGAAGAATTTCAACACAGTCATCGCGCATCTGGTGAATTTCGATCTGCTCTTCGTGGGCATCATCTCGTTGCTGGCGGCAGCGTTTGTGACGGCACCGTGGCGGGAGAAGCTGGCGACGGAGCGCTGGCGGTGGACGTTGCTGCCGCTTGGTTGCCTGTGCGGCATATATCTGCCGGTCTGGGTGGCGCCCTTTGATGAAAGGTATTTTTATGCGGCGTTGCCGGTGCTGCTGATCACCAGCTTCGGCACCGTGGCGTGGTTGCGCCGGGTGCTGGCTGACCAGGCCTGGGTGACTGCAGTCGGAGGCGGCTTGGTCGTGTTGGTTTTCGGCTTCTATCCGCTGGTGAAAGCGTCATTTGCGCCCCAAGGCTTGCGCCATGATACCACCGTGATGGCCCGGGCGATGGCGGACACTTTGCGACAGCAGAACCTCAGCGGATCAATCGCGGGCAGCGGAACGGTGCTGGGCAACCGGACAGGACTGTTCACCGCTTACATGCTGGGAGTACCCTGGTTGGGGGATAAAAAGGAAACCACTTTTGCCGATTTTCAGTCTTCCAACGCACAGGTCATCATCATTGGCTTGAATGAACCGGCCACCGCACAACTCCTGCAAGATCCCGGCTGGCAGCGGGTTGCGATACAATTCCCCGAATTCAAAGGCGTGGAGGGCGAGGTACCTTTAGTGGTAATGGTCAAGAAATCCTCTAGTAAAGCTCTTTGAGACACGACTACGGCTCCAATAAAGCAGAACATTTATTGCTCATGCAGATGCAATAGCCGTGCAGAACTGCCAGTGTTGTACCAATGGTCGGTACACTCCTTGCGTGACGGACTGACTATTATGGCTTAATGTCCCACTGCTTCGCCGCAGGGTTGAATGAAGATTAAGCTATATTGCAGCGGGTTGTCTTACCAGACCCGACCCAACGCAGTCATCGACGCTGATAATTATCAGCTGCCTCGTTTGGCATTGGCACGACTGAACCAGGCCTTCTTGCCGGACTATGCCCTCCTCCTGCTTACGGAATCACTGGTCATGGACCGGCGCACCTTTGATGAACTGGTTCGCGGCCTCATCCAAGTCCCTGGCGGTCCGGTGCTGGCGCTGAAATCACTGCATGATGCCGGTCTGGTGGAGTTGGTGGATTTCGAGCGTGCCTACTCCCGGGTGCGCGAGCAGGTGCTGACGGATCTGGACCAGCACCTCATGCGATTCAAGGATTGGGAACCGGCGGTGGCGCAATCCATCGACCAATGGCGCATCTTCAACACCGCCTTGCAGGAAAATCTCCGGCCCAAGATCCAGCGATTGCGCGCGATGCCGAACCGCGTTGGACTAAATTATTCAGACTTGGCCTCGAATTATCTGCATGATCTGGCGGGCCGCATCCAGATGATCAAGTTCTTTGCCGAGGATGCCCTCCCCTCACCCAATCCTACTGTGGAGGTGTTGCCAGACACGGAACTGCTCACCAACCATCTGCGCGAACATCTGCTGAGCGCCCACTATTCGGTGGCGCTCGCCCGGGAGCTTAAGGCCGGGGTGCATGAATGGATCGATGCCGCACCCTATTATCACAGGCTGTACGGAGACGAACCGGCCCTCGCGCTGTTCGACCTGCCGTTGCCGGAGTTTTCCTTATGGCACCCGGATAAACTGGTGAGAGCGATGACCAGCAAAGCCGCAAGGGACTTGCGGGCGCTGGTAAAAAATGCCCTTGATCAGGGACAATCCTGGGATGAAGCGGCGGCGGCGAAATGCCTGATGGCCATCGCAAAGATGGATCAGGGCATGCCCTCGGTACGGCGGGTATCGGGCTATCGTAAAATGACGGAGACAAGGGCAGCGAAACCGGTCCGAGGCAAGAAAGCGTTGCCCGCAAGCGATTGGTGGCTGATCAGTTCTGCACTGGGTGCCAAGCCCTGAAGGGTGAACCGGGTCTTCCGACTGGGAAAAGAAGAAGGCCGCATCATCCCTGATGCGACCTTTTGCAAAATCACCACCGTTTACATCCCCATGATCTGGTATCCGCAATCCACGTAGAGCACTTGGCCCGTGATCGCCGCTGCGCCATCGCTGGCGAGGAAGGTGCCCGTGGCGCCGAGTTCATCGGGCGTCACGTTGCGCTTCAGCGGCGAATGTTCTTCGTAATGCTTGAGCATGGTGCTGAAACCGGAGATGCCGCGCGCAGCGAGCGTATTCACCGGACCGGCGCTGATGCAGTTCACGCGGATCTTTTGTTGGCCGAGATCGTAAGCAAGATAGCGCGTGGAAGCTTCGAGAGCAGCCTTCGCCACACCCATCACGTTGTAATGCGGCACCACTTTCTCCGCCCCGTAGTAGGACATCGCCACGATGCTGCCGCCGTTCGTCATGAGCGGAGCCGCGCCGCGCGCCAGCGCGACGAGCGAGTAGGCGCTGATGTCATGGGAGATCTTGAAGGCATCCCGCGTGGTGTTCACGAAGCGGCCTTCCAAAGCTTCCTTCGGCGCGAATGCGACCGAGTGCAGCAGTAAGTCCAGACGACCGAACTTTTCCTTCACCTGGGCGAACACAGCGTCGAAGTCCGCGTCCTTCGTCACATCGCACGGCATGAGCAGCGTATCCGGGCCGAAGGTGGCGACGAGTTCCTCCACGTTTTCTTTAAGGCGTTCACCCTGATAGGTGAACGCGAGTGTGGCGCCCGCCTTGGCCCAAGCCTGGGCGATAGCCCACGCGATGGAGCGCTTGTTCGCGACACCGAAAACGATCCCGATTTTGCCGGCAAGTAGTGACATAAGCGTAAAAACGTTAGTAACGGCAGTTTGCCGGACCTGGGGAACAGGTGGCAAGTGCTTAAAACGCCGTTATTTTCCCGCCGCTCTTACCTTGAACAGCCCCGCAAACCCCACCACCAAGATCCCGGTCACCGCCCAAGCCGCGGCAGTGGGATGGCCCGGTGCCAGATACAAGCTGGCCGCACCGATGGCGGGTCCGCCGCAGATGCCCGCGCCGATGAGCGCCTCATGGATGCCACCATGCTCGCTTTTGGCTTCGCTACCATCCATCGCATAGAAGAGTGAAGAGTAATAGATCAGCCCGGCCGCCAGGCCGAAGACGATCTGCGCCACGATGAGTTGCCACACAGCATTCGCCAGCATCAGGGACAGGAAGCCGCCGATGAGCATGATGAACGCCGCCACGAACCAGCCAAAGCGATAGTGCCAACCATGCCAGAACCATAACACCACGAAGGAAACCGCACGCACGATGAACCAAAGCGACATTATCCGCCCCGCTTCCGCCACCGTCATGCCGTTGTTAGCCGCGATACC
Organism: Verrucomicrobiota bacterium; assembly: GCA_023431185.1. Taxonomy (GTDB): domain Bacteria; phylum Verrucomicrobiota; class Verrucomicrobiia; order Limisphaerales; family JAEYXS01; genus JAEYXS01. The sequence goes on along the minus strand of JAEYXS010000067.1, from coordinate 1,280 downwards.
CGGCACCACGGCCAGCAACGTGTTGATGGTCATGTAGGCGAAGGGATTCGCCATGAAGGCCAGCTTGCGGAAAAAGGCCGGCTTGCCGATGCCCTCACCCATCACCGCTGCCTCGCCGCGGATGGGCGGGGCTTTTGCCAGCCATTCGTCATGCCACTTCTGCATGGGGAAAGTGATGATGAATTGCACCAAGTGGATGATGACTGGCAGCCAATAAACGCTTTGGGCACCCAAAGCCTCGAAGATCATCCCGCCGCTAAAGTAGGCGCTGGCGGCGCTGGCGGCCCAGATCACGTTGTAAAGACCCAGACGATGCGGCAAGGCCGCCGCGTCTTCATGCTCGCAGGTCATCGCTTCGAGCATCGGCCAGGTGAAACACATCGTGATCGTCCAGCCGGTCAGCGCGAGCAACTGCATCGCTGCCGTCGGGAAGAATCCACCCAGCGCGATGCTCAAAGCCATGCCGAGAAAGCCGATGCGCAATAAGGTGAAGTAACCGAACTTTTGTCCCGCCTTGCCTCCCAGCAAGGACGCACCGATGTAGATGAGCCCATGCACGGCGCCCACCGCCAGGTTCTGTTTGTTGTCGAACTGATACTCCTTTTGCAGCAGGAACATCAGGTAGTTAAAATAATACGCCGTGGCGAAGGCGTTCAGTCCTTCGAGCAGGTAGCAGATGACTTTGACGAACGGCGGGCGCATGCGAGTCATCAGACCAACAAGACCGGCTGCTTCACCTCGGCTGGGATGGCGGAGACTTCAGCGATGGCTTTCAGCGAATACCACTTCACGGCATCGGACATCGGCGGCTGCAAAGTTTCCAGATCTTCCGCCGAGCACCAGCGGATGGCGTGATGCTCTTCCTCCGCCAAGGCCACGGCGCCACCCTTGGGCCGCGCCCAATAGATGAGGCCGATGTGTTCATGCGTGTCGTTTATGCGGTGGATATCCAGGAAACGTGGGGCGATGAGTGCGCGAGTGCCCGGACTGGTCGTGGGCGGACGTTCGCCGATAAGCTCCACGTCCAAGCCGCTTTCTTCTTTTGCTTCACGCAGCGCGGCTTGCTCCGGTTCTTCATCCAGTTCGATATGGCCACCGAGCGGCAGCCACTTGCCCAGCTTGCGATGGTGGATGACCAGCAGCTTGCGGTCATGCACCACAAAGATGGCCACCGTGAAATCGATCTTCTCGTGAATATGCGCCATAGATAAAGCGCCGGAACTCTGCGGGGGAGAACGGAACGCGTCAATGGCGGGAAAGGAGCGCGGTCCCGCATGCGG
>JAEYXS010000046.1 GCA_023431185.1 Verrucomicrobiota bacterium | reverse complement strand
CTGCACAATCGCCCACAGTATTTTTTAAACCGCTCTAACCGCCACGGCGTAGTCTCCTTCTCCCCAAGGGAGAAGGTCGGGATGAGGGGGAAGAGGGCATCCCATTGCCGTTCGTGCCGAAAAGCATCATCGCACAACCCCCGTCACGATCCGCGACCCGCGCTTATACGTGAAATACGAGTAAGCCCACTGGAACATCACCGCGACCTTGTTCCGGAATCCCACCAGAAAGATCAGGTGGATGAACAGCCACATGAGCCATGCCATGAAACCGGTCACTTCCAGATTCCCCGCCTTCGCCACGGCCGCCGAGCGCCCGATGGTCGCCATTGAGCCCTTGTCCCAATACTTGAACACTGCCCGCAGCTCCGGCGGTTTCACGCCCTCGCGCAAATCCTCCTCAATGACTCCAGCGACAAAGCTGCCCATCTGGATGGCCGCCGGACAAACACCCGGCACTACCTTCCCATTCCCATCCACCAAGGAAGCGATATCGCCGATGGCGAACACCTCGGGATGTCCCGGCACGCTGCAATCCGGCTTCACCTTGATGCGCCCACCGCGATCCAATTCCACACCCAATTTCTTGGTCAAGGGGCTGCCACCAACGCCTGCCGCCCAGATGATGTTCTCCGTCTCGATGCGCCCATCCTCCAGCTCCACGACACCGTGCGTGATGTTTTTCACCTTGGTGTTCAGCCGCACCTCCACACCCATCTCCACCAGTTTCTTCTGGGCATTCTCCCCCAGCTCCTCTGGGAACTGCGTGAGCAACCGCGGCGCTGCCTCGATGAGCACCACGCGTGCTTCTGTCGGGTCGCAATGCCGGAAGTCATCCCGCAAAACGTGATTGGCCAGTTCGGCGAAAGCCCCAGCCAGTTCAACTCCGGTCGGACCGCCGCCCACGACCACCACCGTGAGCAAGCGGTCGTGCTCGGCCTTATCCGGCTCATTCTCGGCCCGCTCAAACGCCAGCAGCACTTCCCGCCGGATGCGCAAGGCATCATCGAGCGACTTCAATCCCGGCGCATGCTCCTCCCATTCTGGATGCCCGAAGTAGCTTGTCACTCCGCCCAGACCGATCACGAGGTAATCGTAGTCCAGCGTCTTCTTCTCCAGCACCACCTGGCGCTCCTTGAGCTTGATGTCCTTCACCGAGTCCATCAGCACCGTGACATTTTCTTTATCAGACAGTATGGAGCGGATGGGCTGGGCAATCTCGGGCGCGGACAGACCGGCGGTGGCCACCTGATACAGCAACGGCTGGAACAGGTGATGATTCGTGCGGTCAACCAAGGTGATGCGCGCGTCTGGCAGGGCGAACTTCTGGCAGAAGGTCAACCCGCCGAAACCGGCGCCCAGAACTACGATGTGCGGACGTCGAGTCTCCATAACGCCTAAACTGTCTGATGCTTCACAAAATATAGCAAATTCGATGTTTTCATGGGGTTATAAGCCGGGGTTTTGCCGGTGCGTAAGCTGGCCATGGACAAGTCATTGCAGGGTTGTCCTTGGTCGATGTAAGGCATACGATTTCTCTTATGCAATCACCCAGCCGCCGCAAATTTCTGGCATCTCTTATTGGCGGGATATCGTATGGAGCTTTGTGCAATCCGCTGGCATCTGCGGTTGCTGCGGAAAGAAATTACCGGCAACAGCTCGATGTGCTCAGCACGGGCTTCGACAAGAAGACCTGCTGGGTTCATCCGCGGGCCGGAGCGATTCCCGGTAAGACCCCCAAGGTGGTGCTCACCATGCAGAAGCTGGAGTTGATGGGCAGTGATGTGTTCCATCCGCTGAATGACATCCGCACGGATGATCTCGGCAAGACTTGGACGAAGCCTGTGGAACACACGGACACGTTGGGACGGCGCAACGAACCCGAGGGCACCATCGTCGGCATCTGTGATTTCACGCCCAAGTGGCATGCGAAGACGCAGAAGCTTTTGGGCATCGGCCACACGGTGCGCTACCAAAATAACAAGGTGGTGAGCAATCGTCGCCGTGAAACACCGTATTCCATCTACGATGAGAAGACGCGCACCTGGACGCCGTGGGTCACGATGGCGATGCCCGAAGGTGGCAAGTTCTACAACTCGGGCGCGGGCTGTGTGCAGCGGGTGGATCTGGCGAATGGCGATATTCTGCTGCCCATCTATTTCAAATCACAGGAGGCCAAACAGTATTCCACCACGGTGTTGCGTTGTAAGTTCGATGGCAAGGTGCTGAGCTATGCGGAGCATGGCAGCGAACTGGTCGTGCCGGTGGATCGCGGACTTTATGAACCTTCATTGACGAAATTTCAGGGCCGTTACTTTCTCACCATGCGCAATGACAAGGCGGGTTATGTGGCCGTGAGCCAGGATGGTTTGCGGTTCAGCGAGCCGAAGAAGTGGACTTTCGATGACGGCTCGGACTTGGGCAATTACAACACTCAACAGCACTGGGTGACGCACAGCGACGCATTGTATCTCGTCTATACGCGGCGCGGGGCGAACAATGATCATGTCTTCCGGCATCGCGCACCGCTCTTCATGGCGCAGGTGGATGTGGAGAAAATGCACATCATCCGGGCTGCCGAACAGGTCATCGTGCCGGAGAAGGGCGCGCGGTTGGGTAATTTCGGCGTGGTGGAGGTGAGTGAAAAAGAGACGTGGGTGACGGTGGCGGAGTGGATGCAGACGAATCCGCCAAATCCGCATGATTACACCATCCCTATGAAATACGGTGCGGACAACCGCGTGTATGCCGCGCGCATCCAGTGGACGAAGCCAAACCAGAGCTGGAACAGGATTTAAGCCGCTTCCGGGATTTCCTGCAGATGCCCGGGAATATTCATTCCCTTGGCTCCTCATATTCCGTGATGAATCTTAAACAATGCAATCCTGTCGTCCTCGTCTCCAGCCGGCTGGCTCTTTTCCTCGGCTTCTTCGTCGCGGCGCTTTCATTGGGTGCCGCTGAGCCGGTGAAGAACTTTACCCTGAAAGCCGCTACCAGTGATGCCACCTTTGACCTGTCTGCACAGAAGGGCAAATATGTTGTCCTGCATTTTCTGCTCAAGACAGAATGTCCCATCTGCCTGCGCCATACGCGGGAATACATCAGCCTGTCCAAAGACCTGCCCAATACCATCCAGGTCTTCATCAAGCCCGACGCCGAATCCGAGATCCGCCAATGGGCCGGTAAAATGTCCAAAGAATCCTTGGCTGATTTCCCGATCTACCGCGACCCGGAAGCCGCACTCGCCAAGGCATTGAAGATTCCGGATGGTTACAAGTTCCATGGCCAGGTGGTGCATTATCCCGCACTGATCCTGATCGATCCAGCCGGGCAGGAGGTCTTCCGCCATGTCGGCAAGAATAACTCGGACCGTTACCCTGCGGCCCAGCTCAAAACCAGGATCGAGCAACTGTCTAAGCCCTGATTGGTCTGCTGGTTTGCAGATGCTGGTAGATGAGGGCATGCTGATTCCTGAGGTTTAAGCCTTTGAATCAACAATCGGTATGAATATCCTGCCGCCTTCAACATTCCAACACTTGCATCGCTATGTTGACCACTGAAAGCCGTCGCCGGGATTTTCCCGCTCTGAATTCGCTCACCTATCTGAATACTGCCGCCGAGAGCATCCCGCCGCTTTGTGTCGGTGAGGCCATCCAGCAATACTGGCTGGATAAACTGCGCGGCATGAAAGGCCGCGAACCTCATTTTGCGCAAGTGGAAGCCTGTCGCGAGATCAGTGCCCGCCTGACCGGCCTTCAGACTTCTGAAGTCTCTTTCTGCTCTTGCAGTTCCGAGGCCTACAACCTTCTCGCCACCGCTCTGAATCTCCAATCAGTTGATGAAGTGATCGTGACCGATCTCGACTTTCCGGCGGGAACAACCCCTTGGCTGCGCGCCGTTCAACCGCCCACCGTCCGCCTCTGGCAATCGGTGGAAGGCGCATTGCGAATCGATGATCTTCTTCCCTTGCTGAACGAAAACACCCGCCTCGTTCAGATCTCGCTTGTCAGCTTCTACAATGGCTTCCGCGTCGCCTGGGCACCCTTGCGTGACGCCGTTCGCAAACACGCGCCTAATGCGTTGATCTCCGTCGATATCACCCAAGCTCTGGGACGCATCCAACTGGATTGCTCAGATGCGGATATCATCATCTCCAGCACGCACAAATGGACGTTGGGCATCCACGGCGGCTGTGTCATCGGCATACCTCAACATCGTGCGGCACGGCTGACCACTCATGCTGGCGGCTGGTTCCATCTCACCAACGCTTTTGAGTCAGACCGGTTCCAACGGGCGGTCACCAAGGAAGGCGCGGCCAGCTTCTCCGTCGGCATGCCCAATTTCGTTTCGCTTTACGCCCTGAATGCCTCGCTTAGGTATTTGGAAGGTATCGGTATCGAAGCCATCTCTCGCCACGCTGACCCGTTGGTGGCGCAAGCTCATCGCGGTTTGATCGAACTGGGCTTGAAGCCCATGGCCCCGCATCAGCCCGATTTGCCTACGGGCATCTTGGCCTTCCGCCACCCGCAAACCGCCGCGCTCAATGCCGCGTTGGAAAATGAGAACATCCACGCCATGCACCACGCCGGCCGCATCCGCATCGCCCTGCATGGTTACAACACGACGGATGATGTGAACAAACTTCTGTCAGTTTTGGGTGCAGCACTGAAGAATCTTTGAGTTGCGGGAGTTTGTGCCAATCGCATCAAATGTTCTCCCTCTCCCCTCAATGGGGAGAGGGCTGGGGTGAGGGGTGAGAATGCCAAAGGCTCAACTTGCCGAGCTGGCTCAGCTAAAGAAAACCTTCTCCGCTGTCTTCCGCAGCATCCACGCCCGGTCTTCTTTGGAGAGAAAGTCGAGGCCGTTCCGGATAAGTGCGATGGAATCCGCGTAGTTATGGCCCGGATCGACCTGATACGGGCAATCACTGGCCCACATCAATCGCTTCGCGCCATACGCATCGTGCACTTTGCGGATCATCGGTCCTAGATCGGTGTAGGGTGCTTGCTTCTTGCCCAGCGCGTAGAACGCCGAGGTCTTCACGTAAGTATGCGGATGCTTGGCCAGGCGACAGAGCGCCTCCACTTGCTCATCGCGGATTTGCCCGTCCACTCCGATGCGGGCGAAGTGGTCGATCACCACCCGCGTTTTAGGATAACGCTCACACATCTTGCCGATGGCAGGCAGTGCCTCGGGATTGATGAGCGGGCAGATGGCCACTCCTTGATCCGCGCCCGCCTGCCACATCGCCGCCATACCTGCTGAGCCGATCCACGCGTCCACCGCCTGCCTGCCCGGATGAATGCGAAAGCCCCGCACCCCTTGCGCCACCATCTCCCGCATCTTGTCCTGTGGCCGCGGTGCCGTTTCATCCACGATGCCCACACCGGAGAACACGCCCGGAAACCTTTTCATCGTGTCCAGCATGTAACGGTTGTCGAACCGGTAGAAACTCATTTGGATCAGCACGACACGTCCCACCCCGTTGGGCTTGGTATGCGCGAACAACTGTTCCGGAGTGAAACTGGCCGGCTGCATATCCGCCACCTTGTAGCTGCTGTGGATCGGATAGCGGTTCACATCCGGCGTCCACACATGCACATGGGCGTCGATATCGCTGCCCTTGGAACCGCTGGAAGTGGTGCTGCAACCGACAGCGGTGCCCGCCGTGGCTATGGCCGTGGTGAGCAGGAAGTCACGACGGGAAATGATCTTGGCCTCGGCTGGGGTAGGGGAGTTGTTCGTATTCATGGCTGGAACGGGTTGGGGCTCTCACTCGAAACGACGCAGGAACGCACGGTAAAATTCAAACGCCTGAAGCACTTGGTCGATCTCCACGTATTCGACGGCCGCATGCGCGCGATCAATGCTGCCCGGACCGAAGACCAGGCTGGGCAATCCCTGGCGTGACAGCTTGCTGGCATCACTGCCGAACGGCACCCCGCAAGGCTCGCCGTTCAGGCCCAGTTCCTTCAAGATCTCGCTGCCGAGCAGGGCGGGTGGCGCATTCAATGGCGTATCCAGCGCTTCATCTGTCAGCATTGGTGCCTCCATGCTCGCCACGAAGCCGGGATGCTTCACAGCCAGTTCATCGAGTAACTGTTGATAGTGCGCCAAGACCGCCTCCACCTTCTGGCCGGGTAACAAGCGCCGATCAATCTCGATGGCACAGGAGTCCGGCACAAAATTCACCTGCACTCCGCCATGGATCACGCCGACATTGCAAGTGGCCGGTCCGAGTAGCGGATGCCTGTGCTCCGCCAGCCGCTGATGATCATCCTCAAGCGCCAGCACCAGCCGCGCCATGTGCGTGATGGCATTCACACCCAGATGCGGCTTGGAACTATGCGCGGCCCGTCCTTGCACCTTGATGCGCCAGCGCAGCACCCCCTTGCTGGCGACCACGAGCCGCATCTCGGTCGGCTCCGCCACGATGGCCGCATGTCCGGTCAACCCTTCACAGAGCTTCACCACGCCGCGATACGAGTATTCTTCATCCACTGCGGCGGCGAGCCACACTTCACACGGCGGCACAAACCCCTCTGCTTTCAAAGACGCCATGGCATGCATCATGCCGGCCAGACCGGCTTTCGTATCGCAAGCACCACGACCATAGATTTTCCCTTCGGAGATGACGGGTTCGAAGGGCGGGATGGTCATTCCAACCACGGAGACGGTATCCGTATGCGCCTCCAGCACGATTCGGCGCGACGCATCCCGGCCTGGCAGCTTGGCGATGCAGTTAGGGCGGCCGGGAAACACTTCTTGCTCCCAAGTCTCCATGCCGCGTTGACGAAAGAAATCGCCCACATACGCCGCCATGGCTGCCTCGGAGACACCGCCTTCGTAAGCAGGGTTGATGCTCTTGATGCGCACCATATCGGCCAGCGTGGTGATGATTGGTGAAGTGCTCATGATCTCATCATTTCACAGGCGCAGCAGCAAGTGTGGTGGGCCATTCAAGCGGCGCGACCCGCCCCACGAGAAAGATATATGCTCCAACTCCCAGCACTAGCACTCCCGAAGAAAACGCAAAAGCCAGCGTGAACGAACCCGTTTCTGTCACCAGCCAGCCTGTGAGCGCCGGAGAGACCACGCCGCCGAGATTCCCGATGCAATTTTGGATGCCCGTCCATTTGCCAGCGGCAGCCGGTCCCGCAAGAGTCTGGGTCACCGCCCAGACATTGGAGGTATAGAAACCCAAGGCAGCGCAGGCAGCGGTAAGAAAAGCGACACACAGGCTGGCTTCTTTCACCATCACCGCCGGCACCATGAACGCCGCACACAGGAGAAAACCTGCCACGATGAAGGTCATGCGGACACGCGTAGGCGTGGCTCCAGCCTGAATCCACCGGTCCGAGAACCAGCCGCCCATTAATGATGTCACCGCCATGGCCCAGAACGGCAAAGAGCCAAAGATGGCCATGTCCGTTTTCGAGAAACCACGATCCTCTTCCAAGTATGCCGGCAGCCATGACACGAGGAAATACCAGGCGTAGCCGAGGCAGAACATCCCCAATGAAGTTCCCCAGACTTCCCGTCTTGCCAATAATTGCGTCCAGCCAACCGCTGTCACCGTTTGGCGTGCTTCTCCCGCTTCCACCTTTTTCTTTTCCGATGGCACCAGCCACAGCCAGGGGATCAGCCAGAGGAGACTGCCCAAACCGACTACGATAAAGAGCGCCCGCCAGCCATAGCTGGCGACAAACAGCCCGCCGAACAGCATGCTCAACGCCGGACCGATCTTCGAACCCGCATCAATCAAAGCATTCGCGAAACCACGTTGCTCCTCCGCATAGTTTGCTGCCAAAATACGGGAGGTGGCCGGAAAAGCGACGCTTTCCCCGATGCCCAGCAGCAATCGCAAGGCAAAGAAAACAGCGAACCCGGAGAAGAACCCCATCGCTGCCGTTGCCAGCGACCAAATGACAAAGCCAATGGCGTACACCCACTTCACATCATAGCGATCCACCAGCCATCCGGCTACGAGCTGGAACAGGGCGTAACTCCAAAAGAATGCGGAGAAGAGCAAGCCCATCTGCGTGGAATTCAAATCGAATTCGGCAGAGATATTGGACTTCGAGACGGAAAGCGTGCCGCGGTCGATGTAGTTGATGCCTACCGCGAGGACGAGCAAGACAAGGATGGTGATGTTGGCAGAGCGACGCACGCGTTCTTCAGATTAAAACTCGGCTATTGACTGGGGACGCGTCGCAACCTAGGGGACTGATATTGGCCGGAGCAACCTCTTTTTCACGTTTGCATGATTTATCTGACTAAATGAAAAAACTTCGGTAAGTTAGCCCCGGCTCCATACAATACTCCCTTGAATGCCGGACATGAACGAACCAGTGCCACCTGTCGAGCCGAGCGAGCGCTTCATCACGCTGCTCAATGCCACGCATGGCCGGTTGCTGGGGTTTCTCCGGGTGATGCTCGGTAACAATGCTGATGCGGAGGATGTCCTCCAGCGGGCCAGCCTGACGATGTGGCGGAAGTTCAGCGAGTTTGACCCCACCTTGGACTTTTTCGCCTGGGCCAGCAGTTTCGCCTTCTACGAGGCCAAGAATTTCCAACGTGTCGCCGCCCGGTCCAGGCTCCATTTCGACGACGAGCTCATGGCCCGCTTGGCCGAAGAACGGATGCCGGACTTGGAGCACCGGGACGGTCGCTTTGAGGCGATGGAACGTTGTATCGAGGAACTGGATGTCCCCTCCCGTGAACTCGTCCGTGAATTTTATCTGAACGACATGGAAGTCGAGGCCCTGGCCCAGCAGTTAGGCCGGGCTCCGCAAACACTCTACAACAAGCTCGTCATCCTCCGCCGTTTGCTGGGCGAATGCGTCCGGCGCCGGCTCGCACAGGAGGCCAGATCATGAACTCCGGACTGGACCCACAGGAACTGCACCGGCTCTTCGTCGCCAAGACGGATGGAACCATCACGGCCGCCGATCATGAAACGCTCAGCGCCTTGTTGAAGCACTCCGCCGAAGCGCGGCAGCTCTGGTTTGCGTTTCAAGATACGGAGGCCGCCTTGCTGGTCTGGGCTCAGAAAGAATCCCAGCGCCGTGAACAGGCTGCGGCTGGTATCAGCATAGCGGGTAATGATCGCGTTCAGATTGAGTCCGCCCGCGGTGGCTGGTTGCGGCATGTGAGTGCGTTGGCGGCTGGTATCGTGATTGGCGCAGTGGCCTGGGCCATGTGGCCGAACTCGAAGCCGACGGAGCAAGTGACTCCGCGCATGGTGGCGACTGTCACGAATGCACCGCTAGAAGTTGTGCGCGCTGAAGCCACCACCGCCAGCATCGCGGTGCTTACGCGCGGTGCCAATATCGTGTGGGACAAGAGCGGCATGATGCCCGCCATGAACGCGCCGCTCGCTCCCGGTGTGTTGAAATTGCAAAGCGGTCTGGCCGAGATCGAGTTCTTCCAGGGGGCCCGCCTCTGCATCGAGGGGCCGGCGGAGATCCGGCTTATCTCTGCGGGTGAAGCCTTCTGCCAGTCCGGTCGCTTCAGCGCCCATGTGCCGCCGCATGCGCGCGGATTCAAATTGGGCACACCCAAAGGGGACATCGTGGATCTGGGCACGGACTTCGGGCTCGACCTTACCAGCACTGCCTCCGAATTGCATGTCTTCAATGGCGAGGTCGAGCTGTATCAACCGCAAACTCAGATGCGGAAGCTCACCACCGGCGTCGCCGCTGACCTGAACCAATCGGCCAGCCCCAAGTCTCTGGCCGCTAACGAAACCGCCTTCGCCTTCAGCCGTGAACTGGATGCCCGCGTCAGTGAGTCACGGCGACAGGCTTTTGAACGTTGGCAATCGACGAGCGCCCAATGGGCAAAAGACACTGATGTGCGTCTCTGGTTGGATTTTCAGGACGCCAAGAACTCCCGCTCTTTGCGTAACAATGCGGCCAATGGCAAAGACATCGCCGCTGGCAGCATCGTCGGCTGCACTTGGACGGAAGGCCGCTGGCCGGGCAAACAGGCCCTGCAGTTCCGCAGCCTGAGTGACCGCGTGCGCTTCAATGTGCCCGGCACTTACCGTCAACTTACTCTCTCCGCCAGCATACAGCTCCAGGGCCTGAATGTCCGCCAAAGCTCCCTTTGCATGAGCGAGGGCATCGGAGCGGGCTACCTGCACTGGCAGATTTTGCACGATGGCTCGCTGTGTCTCGGCGTGGGTGATGGCTCGCGTCGCGTGGGAACCAATGCCGAGCCGGTCATGTGGCAGGATTACATCAGCCCGGTCGTTTTCACCCCGGAACGCTTCGGACAATGGGTCCATCTCGCCGCAGTTTACGATATGGAACACAGCGAGGTGCGTTTTTATCTCGATGGCGGGCTGCTTTCCCGTCATCCCATGTCCCATCCGATCTCCCTCACGCCCGGCCTCGTCGAACTGGGCAACTGGATTCCCACGCCCGAGAAGAGCCAGCAGCCCATCCGCAATTTTGCCGGCTGCATGGATGAATTTGCGCTCGTCGCGCGCGTCTTAACAGAGAAGGAAATCCAACAGCTTGCGAAGTGGTGAACCGCATGAATTTGAAAGCGCCAGTCTCGTATCGGTCGTTCTTAGCCGCCGCCGCGTTGTTGCTGACGTCTGCTGGCACGATGGATGCCGCTGAACTCACAACCGCACAACTCGATTTCTTCGAAAAGAAGATTCGTCCCATCTTCGTCGAGCATTGTTATAAATGCCACAGTTCCGGCGAGAAAATCAAAGGTGGCCTGCTCGTCGAGACGCGCGAAGACTTGCTCAAAGGCGGCGATACCGGACCGGCCATCGAGCCAGGTGATGCGGATAAAAGCCGTTTGATCGAAGCGGTACGCTATCAGAACCAGCACTTGCAGATGCCGCCGAAGAACCCCTTGAGTCGCGATCAGGTCCGCGACTTGGAAGCCTGGGTGAAAATGGGAGCGCCCGATCCGCGCATCAAAAGCGCGAAAGCCACGCCTGTGAAACAGGGCATCGATCTTGTTGAGGGCCGCAAGTTCTGGGCATTTCAGCCGATGGCCAAGCCCACGCCGCCCTCTGTCCGCAAGTCCGCTTGGGTCCAATCGCCGATTGATGCCTTCATTCTCGCCAAGTTGGAGGAGAAGCGCCTCAAACCATCCGCTCCTGCGGATAAACGCGCCTTGCTTCGCCGTGCCACTTTCGACCTTACGGGTCTTCCGCCCACGCCTGCGGAGATCGAGGACTTCCTTGCGGATCGTTCGCCTGATGCCTTTGCCAAAGTCGTGAACCGCTTGCTGGAGTCCCCGCAATACGGTGAACGCTGGGGGCGTCACTGGCTGGATGTGGCCCGTTACGCGGATTCCAATGGATTGGACGAAAACGTCGCCTTTGGCAATGCCTGGCGTTATCGCGATTACGTCATCAACGCCTTCAATCGCGACAAGCCGTATGACCAATTCCTGACCGAACAACTCGCGGGCGACCTCCTGCCCAAGACGGATGATATTGCGGTGCGGCACGAACGTCTTACCGCCCTCGGTTTCCTCACCATCGGTCCCAAGCTCCTGGCGGAACCCGACAAAGTGAAGCTGGAGATGGACATGATCGATGAGCAAATCGAGACCTTTGGCCGCGCTTTTCTCGGTGCCACCTTCGGCTGTGCCCGGTGCCATGATCACAAGTTTGATCCGGTGCCGACGGATGATTACTACGCACTCGCGGCCATTTTCAAGAGCACACACACGATGGATGACTGGAAAACCATTGCTAAATGGCATGAACCGGTGGTGGCCCTGCCGGAAGATTACAAGGTGAAGGAAGCTTACGAGAAAAAGGTGGCCGACCATAAACTTTCCATCACCAACTTCATCACTGAGGCTAACCGCGCTCTATTGACCACATTGAACACCAACACTCTGCCGAAGAACGCGGAGAAACAGTATCCGACCAACACGATCGCCCGGTTGGAAAAGCTGCGTGCTGACCTGAAGAAGCTGGAAGCGGATGCGCCCGAGTTGCCCAGCACGATGGGCGTGAAAGAGGGCACCAACATCGTCAAGACGCTGCCGGTACACATTCGTGGAAGTCATCTGGCCTTAGGAAAGCCGATCCCTCGCGGTGTCCCCCAAGTGATGACCATCTCCACGCGACCGCAGTTCAGTGAACAGCAGAGCGGCCGCTTGGAACTCGCCCGCTGGCTTGCCGATCCGGAACATCCATTGACAGCGCGCGTGATGGTGAACCGCATCTGGCGCTGGCATTTCGGTCAAGGTATCGTAGCCAGCACGGATAATTTTGGTCTCTTAGGCGACCGCCCGACTCATCCGGAACTGCTCGACTGGCTGGCCCGGCGGTTTGTGGCGGATGGTTGGAGCGTGAAGTCCATGCACCGCCTCATCATGCTGTCTAGCACCTACCAGATGGATGCGAACGCCAGACAAGGCACGAATCTGGTGGACCCGGAGAACCGTCTGCTCTGGCATTTCCCATTGCGTCGGTTGGAAGCCGAAGAGATCCGTGATGCGTTGCATTCCGTCGCCGGCACGCTGGATCTCTCGATGGGGGGCAAAACCCTGCCTTTGAAGAACCGCGAGTTCGTCTTCAATCACACCTCCAAGGATACGACCACTTACGACAGCCCACGGCGTGCGGTCTATATGCCCATCATCCGCAACCATCTCTACGATCTGTTCGAGCAGTTTGACTACCCAGATCCCGCAGTGCCGAATGGCAATCGCAGCGCCACGGTAGTCGCACCGCAAGCCCTGTTGATGATGAATAGTGAATTGGTGAGCAGATCGGCCGCCAATTTCGCCGAGCAATTACTGGCGGACAAGAATGTCACAGACGCTCGCCGTCTCGAGGTGGCTTATGTGAAGGCCTATGGCCGTCAACCGACTTCCGCTGAGCGCAAGCGGGCAGAACGTTTTCTGAACGAGTTTCAAGCCGCAGACGGCAAAGATACCACCGCTGCCCGGACGGAAGCCTGGACGGTTTTCTGCCAGACCTTGCTGGCCGCCAATGAATTCATCTATCTGAACTGAAGCCATGAGCATGCCAGATTATTTAAATAGCCCCTTGATGTCCCGGCGCCGGATGCTGCAGCGCTCAGCTGCCGGCTTCGGCTGGCTCGCTGCCTCGGCTTTGATGGCGGGTAAGGGTGAAGCCAAGGCGGAGGAAAATCCGCTGGCTGCCAAGCAGCCACATTTTCGTCAACGGGCCAAGCGCGTGATCTTCCTGTTCATGAAAGGCGGTCCATCCCACATCGACACCTTCGATCCCAAGCCGTTGTTAGATCGTGATGATGGTAAACCCTTTCCCGGCCAGAAACCCCGGGTTCAGTTTGCGCCCACGAATGATTTGCTCAAGTCTCCATGGACCTTCAAGAACTACGGCCGGAGCGGTTTGCCGGTCAGCGAGCTGTTCCCTCATGTGGCCCAGTGTGTGGATGACCTCTGCATCTTGCGTTCATTGCATGGCACAAATGCCGCACATGGTGGCGCTTTGCTCAAGCTGCACACAGGCAGCGATAATTTTATCCGTCCGAGCATGGGTTCATGGATCACCTATGGCCTTGGCTCGGAGAATCAGAACCTGCCCGGCTTTATCACCATCTGCCCGACCTTCGCGCATGGGGGCGTGAACAACTGGGGTGCTGCTTTCCTTCCGGCCGCTTACCAGGGCACGCCGCTCGGTAACGCCACCGTGCCTGCGGGTGAAGCGGCGGTGCGTCATATCCGCAATTCACACCTCACTTCGGCCCAGCAACGCGCTCAGATCGATTTGCTCGGCCAGATGAATCGCGATCACTTGCGCCAGACCGGCCCAAACCTGGCGCTGGAAGGACGTTTGAATTCCTTCGAACTTGCCTTCCGCATGCAGATGGCCATGCCGGAGGCACAGGACATATCCAGTGAAACCGAGGCCACCCGCAAGCTCTACGGCCTGGACGACAAGGTGACGGAAAATTTTGGCCGCCAATGCCTGTTGGCCCGCCGTTTCGCCGAACGCGGTGTGCGCTTCATCCAGGTGACGCATAGCGATGGCGAGGTGCAGTGGGATCAGCATGGCAATCTGCGCAAGGGCCATACCAAGAACGCCGCCGAGGTGGATCGTCCCATCGCGGGCCTGCTCAAAGATCTTAAATCACGCGGCCTGCTTGATGATACGCTCGTGGTTTGGGGTGGTGAGTTTGGCCGAACTCCGGCAGCCCAAGGCGGTCGTGATGGCCGGGATCATAATCCCGAAGGCTTTACCATGTGGCTGGCGGGTGCTGGTGTGAAAGCGGGCACAGCCTATGGTGCCACGGATGATTACGGCTGGTTCGCGACGGAGAACAAGATGCACATCCACGATCTGCATGCCACCATCCTCGCGCTGCTGGGCCTCGATCACGAGAAGCTTACTTACCGCTATGCCGGTCGTGATTTCCGCCTGACCGATGTGAGCGGCCACGTCGCTACGGACATCTTTGCCTAGGAACCGGAACTCATTTGGCTTTCAGTTTCGCGAGATAAACGTCGTTACCACCGGCACTCATGATTGCATGTCTTCCGAATCTGGCTGTGCCGCTGAAAGAGCCGGAGAGGTAAAGGTTGCCTTGGGCATCCGCCACCATGGTGTAGGCGTTATCGCCCTTGTCTCCACCAGCCTGCAGCAGCCAGCGCAATGCCCCCGAGCGGTCGAACTTGGCGATGAATATGTCGCTGCTGCCGGCATTCGTCAGTTCATGACCGACGATCTCCGCCTTGTCGGTGAACTCACCCGTCAGGTACGCATTGCCCGCCTTGTCACAGGCCACGCCCAAGCCGTAATCGACACGCGCACCACCGCCAGTACGTGTCCAGAGCCGTTGCCCGGATGTATTGTAACTGGTGATCAAGAGGTCGTTGTCGCCATGGCTCTCTGCGGTCTTGTCTGCCAGTTTTAACAAGCCTTTGAACATGCCAGATGCCCAGACATTACCTGCGCGATCACACGTGATTTCGTGGAGCATGGCGTTCGTGCTGCCATGGCCCTCTGAAACCCAGGCAACTTTGCCTGCCGGGGTGATCTTGGCTACGAATACGTCACGCCCTGTGGCGTTGGTCAAATTGAGCCCGCCCAAGGTGCCGATACCACCGCTGTAACCGCCTACATAGGCATTGCCCTGACCATCCATCGCCACTCCGTGACCGCTGTTGCTGGCCTTGCCCTTGGCTCCTTCCGCCCAGAGCAACTTCCCCTCTGCATCATAGCGCGCACAGAATACGTGCGCCCCGCCGGGAGAAGAAATCGATACTTGGCCAAAGGCCCCATCACCCACCAAAGCGCCGGTCACGACTGCGTTTCCATCCGCATCCACCGCGATGCCGTGGCCATAGTCATATCCTTTGCCCCCGGCGTTGCGCACCCACAGCAACTTGCCCGCTGACGAATATTTGGCCACGAAGATGTCGTAATCACCTGCATGGCTTACAGCGTTACCGCTGAAAGTGGCGTTGGTGCTCTGGTAATGGCCGGTAACATAGCAGTTACCCCAGGCATCTGTCGCCACACCATATCCGCGGTCGATGGCCGAACCGCCACCATTGTGAGCCCAGAGAAACTTGCCGTCAGGACCGCACTTCGCGATGAAGAAATCCATCTCGCCCGCGCTGGTTATGGTGTGCTCACCGAAGCGCGAAGTCCCTGCGAACTCACCGGTCAAGAAAGTATTCCCACGCGTATCCACTGCCACGCCGCGCGTCTTGTCATGGAGCTTTCCGCCAGCTTGCACCGCCCAGACAAACTCGGGTGCCTGTTCCACTTGCGCCGCCGCGATGCTTTGGGCGGCCAAAATCACGCTGAATAGGCAGAGAAAGCTTTTCCGGATATGGAGTGTCATGATTGCTTCGACGTCCGCCAGTTGCGGGAGATTCATCTGCGATTGTTGCTGCAAAAGACACATGCGAGATGGACACGCGGAGCGCAAAAAGTCAGAATTAAGCCATCACCAAGACGAATCAGTGCAGTCCTTGTGGAGCAGGGCAGGGGACATTTGCCCTCCACAGCGTCAGGCACCCGAATTTATCTGGCTTAACTATCGTCCATTATCCAGCATGAAAACCAATCCCGCCTCAAACCGCTCCATTACCCGGCGTTCCTTCCTGCAGCGCTCGGCTTTGGCAGCCGTTGCCGCCGGTTGTGCCAGTCCCTTTTGGTTGCGCCCGGCCCAGGCCGCCGTTCCTGCCTTTGCCGTCACGGATACCAAAGTGATTTCCCTCCAGCCGGAATATTATATCGGCTGGCCCACCGTTGCGCGGCGGCGCAACGGGGAACTCTGGCTCGCCTATTGCGGTGGGCGCGAGGGACATGTCTGCCCCTTCGGCCAAGTCCAGGCCATGACTTCCAAAGATAATGGTGAGACTTGGACATGGCCGCGCGTCTTGCTGGACGGTGCGATCGATGACCGCGATGCGGGCACGTTGGAGACAGACAAGGGGACCTTGCTGGTCAGCACTTTCACTTCTTTGGCATATGAACCCGGGCTCGTCGCCGGCGAGAAGTCCGGCAAGTGGGCGGCGGACAAGCTGGCCCGCTGGCATGGTATCCATAGCCGTCTGAGCGCGGAGGAACGCAAGGCAGAGCTTGGCCAGTGGATGATCCGCTCGACGGATGGCGGCATCACGTGGTCGGAGCGTTATCCCACCATCGTGAACAGCCCGCATGGTCCGGTGCAGTTACGCGATGGTCGCCAGCTCTACGCAGGCAAGCAATTGTGGACCGGTGGCAAGCGCGTGGGCATCTGCGAATCGGTGAACGACGGCAAGTCATGGGATTGGGTGACGGAACTGCCCGTGCGTGCCGGAGACAAGGCGAGTGAATACCACGAACTCCACGCCGTGGAGGCGGAGAACGGTAAAATCATTGTCCAGATTCGGAATCACAACAAACCCAACGCAGGTGAAACGCTGCAGACGGAATCAACTGACGGCGGTCGCACGTGGACGGAGCCGCATAGCATCGGCGTGTGGGGCCTGCCCTCGCATCTGCTGCGTCTAAGCGATGGACGTCTGTTGATGACCTATGGTCATCGGCGTGCTCCTTTGGGGAATCAGGCCCGCATCAGCACCGACCACGGTGTCACTTGGAGCGAGCCGATGATCCTCTCGGGCGACGGCAATTCTGGCGACCTTGGCTATCCCAGCACTGTGCAACTTGCAGACGGATCGCTGCTCACCGTATGGTATGAGCTGTTGAAAGGTTCCAGCCGCGCCGTACTGCGACAGGCGCGTTGGAAACTTAGCTGAGCTGGCCGGGCAGGGGAACGGTCTGCAACCGAGATTCACAAGGAGCAATGGCCCAGTTCAATAACCACCTGAGCCAATGGCCGCCCCTTTGCTTTCTACCTTTTGTCCGGCTTTTTCTGCGGCTTCACGCTTGCGATAATCCTCCATCATCGCTGCCGTGGCGGTTGCCCCGCAACGTGAACCGCCCAGATCACGCACCTTGATCAATCCATCCAGATCCCGCACGCCGCCCGCCGCTTTCACCTGCACCGCCGCCGACACATTCGCCCGCATCAACGCCAGATCATGTTCCGTCGCGCCCTTGTAATTGTAACTCCCATCCGCCTGCTTCACGAAACCATACCCGCTCGAAGTCTTCACCCAGGCCACTCCGGCTCTCTCGCTGAGTTCGCAAAGTTTCTTTTTGAAGTCATCGCTGCTCAGGCCCGCGCCGCCCTTGGTCAGGTAATCATTCTCAAAGATCACCTTCACCTTCGCTCCGTGCTTTTTCGCCTCATCACAGACTGCCTTGATGTCCTGCTCCACATACGCCCAGTCACCGCTCAGCGCCTTGCCGATGTTGATGACCATATCGATCTCCTTCGCGCCATCTTTGCACGCCAGCTCCGTTTCATACCGTTTCGATTCCGTGCACGAGTTCCCATGCGGAAACCCGATCACCGCCCCCACCAACACACCTGAGCCCAGCAACCATTTCACCGCCTGCTTCACTGCGTAAGGCTTGATGCACACCGAAGCCACCCCATACTTCGCCGCCAGCTTGCACCCATCCTCCAGTTCCTGATCCGTCATCGTCGGATGCAACAGTGAGTGATCAATCATCTTGGCGAGTTCTTCGTACGTATATTTCATAAAAGTTAAAATTTCTGTGTGTTAAAACTCTTTGGGATTCAGACCGTGAAATAAGGCGCCAACACATTCCGCGACACCCGCAACGCCTCCTGCCGTCCCTCCAACGTCTTCCCGAACGTGTCATCCTCCACCTCGATGCACACCGGCCCGCGATACGTCGTCTCCATCACCGCACTCATGAACTTGCCCCAATCGATATCCCCATAACCCGGGATGCGCGGCTGATGCCACTCCAACGGATGCGCAAAAATCCCCACCTGCTGCAGGCGATCCCGCTTCATCTTCACATCCTTCGCATGCAGATGAAACAGCTTCTCCTGAAACTCCTTCAACGGCCCCAGCGGATCCATCTGCTGCAAAATGAAATGCGACGGATCATAATTCAGCCCGAAATGCTTGGAATCAATGTCGCTAAAAGCCCGCCGCCAGATCACCGGCGTCGTCAGCAGATTCTTCCCGCCCGGCCACTCATCCTTCGTGAAAAACATCGGACAATTCTCGATGCCGATCTTGATATCATGATCCTCCGCCAGCTCGATGATCGGCCGCCAAACCTTCAGAAAACGTGGCCAGTTATCATCCACACTCTTCGTCCAATCACGCCCCACGAACGTGTTCACATTCTTCAACCCCAGCACCGCCGCCGCCTTGATCACCTTCTTCAGATGATTCACCGCCACCTTCGACACCTCCGGATTCGGGTCCAACGGATTCGGATAATACCCCAGCGCCGTGAGTGACATTCCATGCTTCGCACTCAACGCCCGCACCTCCTCCGCCTTGGACTTATTAAAACCCTCCACGTCGATATGCGTGATCCCCGCGTACTTCCGCTCCGCCTTACCCTGCGGCCAACACATCACCTCCACACACGAAAACTTTTCTGCTGCGGCAAACGCCAGCACCTGTTCCAAACTCAATTCCGGCAATATCGCCGAGACAAATCCAAGTTTCATACTTTATCCCTGATATAAATTTCTTATCTGTGCCCGATCAGATTCTACGGCTCCACCACCCTTTGCCCCAGTTTCTTCCCCCACTCCATCGTGGCTTTGAACTTCGGCGATTGTTTCCCATCCTCATCCGCATACTGGAGCAGACCCCAGCTCCCATACTTGCCCCACTGGCTGACACTGGAGAAATGGCACAGCAGATCACCACCCGCCGCCTCCCATGCTGCATAATATTTCTGGTAGATGCCCTGCATGCGCGGATGCGCGTTGGCCGCATGTAATAACTTCGTAAGCGCTGCGTCATTCTCACCTCCCGCCACCCCTACGAAGTGTTGCCCCGCCTCATAGCACACCAGCTTCAGTCCATGCTGCGCCGCCACCTTCTGATTCTCCTGCATCCAGCGAATGCATTCCGGCAACGCATTCGTCTCCACATAATCTAGGAACTTGTCCACCGGCCACGTCGCCACCTCCGCCGCCGTCAATCGCTTCCCTTCCTTCGGGATGTTCATCGAGATATACGGCGCGATGGCGAGTACATCGGCGTTCTTCCCCGCGTCTTTCCACCCCGTCACCTCCTTGCCCACGTGACTGTTCGCCGCTTGTGAGGGCAATACTCGCACCAATCGTTCTTTTCCGCCGAACACCTCTTCCCAGACACGAAATATCTCCTGCGACCGGTGCGCCGTGTAACGCCACGCCCCTTCCCAAGGCTTCGTCGCAAAACCCAGCTTCACACCCTGCTCGCCCGCATACTTGCTCTGCTGAAACTGCCCGTTCCAAACCTCATTGGAATACTCCACATACATACGCCGCTGCGGATTCAATTTCGCCTTCACCAGCTTCGCGAACTCCCGCACATACTCATCATCCGCCTCGTGCGGCAGGCAAAACCACGGATCGGACTCCAAACGGTTCGCCAGATCGCACAACAACTCCACCGGAATTCCCTCCCGTGTATAAGTCGCATCCTCCAGCTTCGGCCGGTCCGACCACTTCTTCTGCTTGGAATTGTTCGTCTCCTGAAAATCCATGAACCGCAGGCTCGCCATTCCCTGCCAGCGTTTCAGAAAGCTCGGATTCCACGGATTCTTCGCCACCTGCTCCGCGCTGAAGCCCGGCATCAACACCTTGATGTTGCGGATCGGATTTTCCGCCTTCGTCTCCTTCACGCGCAGGAAAAAACCGCCACCCTTCGCATCGATGTTCACCACCATCTTGCCCGGCGCACTGGAAACCACCTTTCCCTTCGACAGCTCGATCTTCCCTTCACCCTCCCACAACATGGTCCAGTCGCCGCTGGGATAATGGCCGCCTTCGATTGTGCACAATGGTGTCTCCGCAAAGCAGCCCGCTTCCAGTCGTTTGATCCAGCCGCGCTCATCGAGTTCCAGCTTCGGCCCCTTGCCCCAACCTTCGCCCTGCTTCTGGCTGATCCATTGGCGGGACAGGCGGAACACATCTACGAAGGGCAGCTCTGTGTTCCAATCCGCCGGCCCCGCCAGATTGATCCCCAGCGCTGGCTTCGGCTTGCTCTCGGCCGCTTGAATTGCTGGCAAAAATAAGCAACTCACTAACAAAGTCAGCACAGTTGTAATGATACGTTTCATGATGAATTCTTTTCTCGGATTATGCTTTTGTTCTGGGAATCGCCTTCAATTCCTCCCACGGAATGAACCAGACTTCCTCCCTGGTGAAAAACAACAGTCTCTGCTGCGATTCCAGCCAGTGCATCTCTCTCAGATCATCAGAACTCAAATCTGGCAATAAGCTTGGCTTGATCCGCACCAGTCTTTTCTCCTTGGGCCAGTAGAGCTTGCCCCAGTCTCCCGCTTTGTTTGTCCCTTCCATAAGCAGGAGTGACCCTTCCGGCCCCGGTCGCACAGCCATGATATTCGTAAGTTTTGGGAGGTGCAGAATGGGATCGCATCCGCGCTGGGATTCATGGAGCCCACGACCAACTAAATAGTAAAATCCAGCCGGTTCAGCGGGCACTGTGAAGCGCTGTTGATCATGCATCTGCCCACGGGCTAAAGAAAACGTCTGGAAAAATCCCGTTCCATCCCGTTCAAAGCCATGCTCATCCCATAGAAAAACATCTTTACCATCACCAGTCTGAGCCACTGTTACGGTAATGCTTTCACCACCCCAGTGTTCGTTGTGGTTGTCTGCCGCCGAACGAAACGCACCCAGTTCGATCATTTCCCCGTCCTTCTCCACCAAAGGCACACGTTTTCCAGTCACATCCTTCTTGAACTGAACCAAGGCGATAACCTGCTCTTCAAAAAATCCGACCCACTCATAGCCATGCGGTCCTATCTTGGTTGAAGCGCCAACTGCGGGCGTGCGGGGAACTGCGTCAGCCGCGGCTTTATCCCGGATCACCACTTGATAATCCACCAGTTTGGGATGAGACGCTCGCGTGACTAACTTCCCTGCATCTGACAGGGCAGCCCCAATCGCGTATTCGTGCAGCCATTCAAGCTTAGGTGGCCAGACAGAAAAATCAGCCAACGCGGTGCGAGTACTATCATTTGGTCCAAGGCTGTATTTACAGACAAACAAATCTTTCTTTTGTGCCAATGGTAAATACCCATAATCCGGCCACTTAAAACTTCTCGCCGCCCGACGCGCCTCGTTCCCTTCCAACGACATCTCCGCCATCGGCACCGGCAGATCCGTCCCTTCCCAATACGCCAGCTTGTATTTGACGCAATGATCCAGGACGAGCAGCAATCCCCGGAACAACCCCTGATCACCTTCATCCAAAGCCTCCACCGTCTTTTTCACCCAACGCAACGCCTTGCTGACCTTGTTCGCTGGAATGAACGTGCCCGTGGACCAGTTCCCCGAGAACGTCTGCGGAAACGCTCCTTTTAATTGCGGATACTTCTTCACCAATGGCCGGAACATCACTTCCGGCGATTCGCAAAACTCATTTGGAAACTCCGCCGTCCATGGCTCTTCCTGCTCCGGCCAAAGACACACCGCAAACCCTCGCTCATAATGATACGGCCACTTCTTCGCCGCAAACACCAACGCCAGTTGGCACACCATGGATGCCGCCGTCGCTGGCGCATCATCACGCAAGGAGGTGAAGACAGATTCCCATGTCTCGGATTCGATGCCCACATCTGCCAAAGAACCTTTCTCAGGCACTTTGCCAGCCAGTACAGCATCGACAAAAATGGATGTGATCTGTTCCCCGTCCACCGCGTGTAAGGTGCAATCGTATCCCATGGTTTACTCCTTTTAGGTTGATTGGTTTACAGGTCGATCCATTTCTTCGACTGGCTGCTTTTCAGGATGGCTTCGCAGAGTTGCACTTCGTGGTGGCCGTCGGCGGCGGTGGCGAAGAGGACCGGGGTTTTCTGGCCGCTGGCGATGTGTTCGTAGATGGCGCGGTAGTGCATCTTGTGACTGTCCGGAAACCCTTCCGGATGCCCGCCCGGATAATCCGTGAACCCCGCCACATCCTCACTGAACCCCGCCGTCGCCCGTTGCAAAATCTGGTTCGGCTCATCCCGACGCCCCACCAAAATCTCATTTGGCTGCTGCAAGTCCCACCGCACACTTCCCTTCGTGCCGTAGATGCCCATGAACAAGCTGCATTTCCAACCCGCCGCCACCTGCGAGACACTCGCATTCGCATGCGTGCCGTTCACGAAACCATGCTTCGCCTTGCCGAACTTCAAAAGCACCGTGCCAAAATCCTCCGTATCCACCGCGTAAGGCACCATCGTCTTCGGATCGATCTTCGCGAACGTCTGCACCTCACCCTTCGGCCGGTAACGCGTCTTGTGAAACGTCTCCAGATGCGCGAACACCGCCTCTGCCTTCGTCCCCAGCGCGAACGACACCGCATCGATCCAGTGCGTACCGATGTCGCCCACCGACCTCAGCTTGCCGCCCTCGCTCGCCAGCAAACGCCAGTTGTAATCCGTCGCCTGCAACAACCAGTCCTGAAAAAAGTGACCCTGCACATGGATGATCTGACCCAGATCGCCCCGCTCCACCATCGCCCGCATCTGCAACACCGCTGGGAAGAACCGGCACATGTAATTCACCGCAAAGACCGGCGCGTCCTTTTTCTCCACCGCCTTGACCACCTTCACCGTCTCCTTCGCCGTCATCCCCAGCGGCTTCTCACACACCACATGCTTGCCCGCTTTTAATGCCGCCAGTGACTGCGCCACATGCACCTTGTTTGGCGACGTGATATGCACCACATCCACATTCGGCGAACGATACATCGCCTCGTAATCGTAATCGCCATACACCTCGGGGATGCCCCACTTCTCCGCTGTCGCTTTCGCGTTCTTCGTGGAACCGCAGATCGCCGTGACCTGCACGCCCAATCGTTTCAGCGCCTCGATATGCACCGGTCCGATGAACCCCGTGCCGATGACCCCCGCCCGCAGTTGATGCAATGGTTTGCTCATGATCCAAGATTATTTGCCAAAAGAGAAAAATTCCGGTTGCGCCCCTAACTTCGGACGTGCTGGCCCGGTATGCTGTCTTGCCCCCAGCACATTCTGAAACTCATACCGGTCCGCCCGGTAAAGCGTGTCCTCCAGCCACAACGGCTCACCACCAGCAGTAAAGCCGGTAGCGCGCACCCAGAGCGCGGCCGTTCCAGTAGGGACACCCAGTAGCTTGGCATCTCCCGCTGGCAGGCTCAAGGCTCGTATCGTCTGCTCCGCCCCGCCAAGCTGTATGCCCAACTCATCCTCCAACAACGCATACAACGAACCCTTCAACTGCGTCTTCGTCAGCCGTGGACAATACCGCGCCACCACAAACCGCCGCTCAAGGATCACCGGCTCCTCATCCGCCAAACGCAACCGCTCAAAGTAATGCAGCGCCTCTTCCGCCTCTACCTTGAGTGCTTCTCCAACCTCCGCACGCACCTCACCCGCCGTCGTCATTTGATAGCTCAACACCTTCGTCGTCGGCTTCAATCCACACGCCTCCGCCTTCTCCGTAAAACTCACCAACTGCCGCAGATCATTCTGCAACCCTCCCGCCCGCACAAACGTCCCCACACCCTTGCGAAACTCCAGCGCCCCCGACACCACCAGATGCGACAACGCCTTGTTCGCCGTCACCCGGCTCACCCGATACTTCGTGGAAATCTCCCGCTCCGTCAGAAACTTCGCCCCCGGCCCATACTCGCCATTGCTCAACAGCGCCCGCAACCGGTCATGCAACTGATGATAGACCGGGTCCCGTACCAGCTCTGTTTCACGCGCAACTGCCATTGTGGACTAGTGGCTAGTCCACTTAGGATTCTTTGTCAAGCGGAAGCGAGCTGTGCTTGAATGTCCCGTGAATACTTACACCACCAATTCCATCTGAGTTATCATGCCAAAGCCTTTGCTCATGCTTACCCTCTGTTTGGCCGCCTTTTGCGCCCATGCCGCTGCACCGAAACCTGGCCCCGTGGCGCTCGTCGCCGTGGAGACCCGGGATTTCCGTGTCGAATTCGCCGGTGACCGCGCCTGGACCTTCCAGCGTATCTTGCACCAAGGCCAGGTGGTCGCCGGTCCCGCCGGCTTTTGCGGCACCGTTTTCGCCGCTCAATCTGGCAAATGGATCGGCACGGGGCACAATGAAGGCGGCATCGAACAGATCGAGAAAGTCACCCTCACCGTGGATGGCCAGCTGCGCGACCTCACCCACCAGTCCGTCTATCGCGGACAAAAGGCCGTCCTCCACAAGCACTCCCGCATGGGCCCCTTCAAGCTGGAAGCCATCTATACCGTCACGGATGACGCCATTCGTGAAGAGCACCGTTATGAAGCTCTGGAAGAAACCAAGATCGC
Organism: Verrucomicrobiota bacterium; assembly: GCA_023431185.1. GTDB lineage: Bacteria > Verrucomicrobiota > Verrucomicrobiia > Limisphaerales > JAEYXS01 > JAEYXS01. The sequence goes on along the minus strand of JAEYXS010000046.1, from coordinate 55,040 downwards.
CACCCTCTACGCGTTCATGCATACTTGGTTGCCGGACAGCACGGAGTGGCTGGCAGTGAAGCCTGATGGCCAGGAGGTGGCCGGGGTTTTTGCCAGCGACAACGATTTCGAGCTCCAGCAGGATGTGAAATGGACCGCGAGCTACAATCCCAAGAACCGCCGCGCCATGCTGGCCTGGCATCCGCAGCCCTTCTTGGGTCAAGGCCTCAAGACGGCCTATTGGGACAAGACCGTCTATCACAAGCTCTACCACCAGATCTACGCGAACACCACGGTCGCCGCAGGCACCAAGTTCGACGCCACTGTCATCATTCAAGGCGTAGACACGGATGCTGATAGTTGGAAGGATTCCGTCCGCAAAATGGCAGCACGACTGCAAAAGCCCGCCGACTAGTCTTGCGCCTTGACCAGACTTAGCGGACTGAGCGGCTCAACGTCGTCATTTTGATCTGACGTTCTCCCCGGTCTTCCCGGATGTCACGCGATTGCTTGAAGTTCGCATCTAGTTTGCGTGGCTTGCGGGCGGTCTCCTTGCGGTTCGCGCCGAGCTTATGAGAAACTTTTTTAGCAGTTGCAGGCATATTTTTGACTTTCTATTGAGACTTATCAGCTGAAGCGTCTGCAAAGTGCATTGACTGCTGGTTTCCTCTCTCAGCCGCGTTTGCCGGACGCTTCAGCCAACGAACTGGTTCAACCGATTTTTACCTCCACGGCTTTGGGCTTGGCCTTTTCGTTCTTGGGCAAGTGCACTTTCAGCACCCCGTCCTTGAATTCGGCCGCCACCTTGGCGCCGTCTGCTCCATCCGGCAGGGTGAAACTCCGCATGAAGTTACCGTAGGAACGTTCGATGCGGTGATACTTCTTGTCCTTCTCTTCCTTCTCGAATTTGCGTTCGCCCGTGATGACCAGAACTCCGTCCTGCACTGTTACTTTGACGTCCTCTTTCTTCACCTCCGGCAGGTCGGCCTTCACCAGCCATTCCTTGTCGTCTTCCGAGATGTCCACGGAAGGTGCCCAAGCGGCGACCGTCATCGCCTCTTTTTCACCGTTGCCCGCGCGCGTCACCGGCAGGCCGAAGACTTTGGTGAGACGTGTTTGCAGATCTTCCATCTCTTTGAATGGATCCCAACGTGTTAACAGATTCATAACCTTATCCTTTCCGGGCGGTTCTTAGTTTGATGAGTGCGCACCGACCGCCGCAGTGGTCCGCACTGCTGATTGAGCCACACGGTTGGACCGCGTCATGCTGGCTCAATTTGAATTTATCTCATGCTTGATCAATGGCTTCCCGAGAGTTGTCAAAAATTATCCAGACTTTGCTTGGTCCGGGCGATAACTCAGGTTTCACTTTTAAAGTGCCACCACCTCTACATTTAGCTTGAGTCAGGGTGGTTTACGCCCCGTCGTCCACCAGAATTTCCACTTCTCTTCCCGATTTTATTTTAAGCGGAAGGTGAAGGCCGTTTTCGCTAAGCGTCTTGTCCCAAGGTTCCGATGCAGGCTGGGGTGGACGGTTGTTGTATTCCTTGTCGGTAATCGGTTTCTGCTTGCAGCCAGATGTCAAGGTCTCGCCCGGCTGGCCGGCCAGTTTGTTCGAAAATCTCGCGGGCACGCCGTTCGATTTCCGCCTGTGATGAGACGCTGTAGAGAGGTATCATTCTGGCCATAGCTTATCCTTTCCCGGCGGGTTACTCGTTGATGCCCCAGTTACGGCAGCTCTGAGCGGTGGAGAAGTTTCTCACGATGGAATTGAGCGCCAATTCGGCCGGTCCCAAGGTGTTTTTCCGGTTCAAGATATGGGACACTGTGGCGATGAGTTCGGTCACGACAAACGGCTTGGGAAGCAGGGCCGTGATGGCAGGCCGCACGTCGGCTGGAATTTGAGCGGCTGTGCAGACTCCTGATGTGAGCAAAATAGGCAAGGACAGGCCGGCTTCCCACATTTTCCTGGTCAACTCGAGCCCGGTCAGTTCAGGCATGTTATCGTCGGTGATAAGGAGGTGATAATGTCCTTTATCGAGTGCCGCCAAGGCTTCCCAGCCATTGGCCGCCGTGTCCACTTCATACCCTTGTCTGCCCAGGACTTGCCGCCCGAGTCCTCTTAATCCCTCATCATCATCCACATAGAGGATGCGAGCGCGGTTGCCCGCGATCGCCAGATGGTTCAGCGGCGCATATCTGGGGGTTTTGCGCATCGTTGAGCTGATGGTGTTTCCCGTTTCATTGATCAGGGCATTCATGGTGGTCAGTTGTTTTCTCCCGATACGCGCAGAGAAGTGGGCTGGTGTAAAATCTTGTCGAGAACCGGTGTCACCGTGTCGGCGCGTTGCTGCATGCGCTGGCAGATCTCCGTATGGCTGAACTCCATGACCGTGCTGAAGTAGGTCAATCCCGCCTGTAAAGCCACAGACCTGATGACTTCATGGAAGGCCGGTCCGCTGCCCCGCGGGTTCTCATCCGGACTTCGCAATGAGAGAACGGCTGCATCAGTCCCGCGCATTCGCCCGATGGCTCCTTCAAGCCAGCCCAGGACGACGGCCGAGACCATTTGCAATTCACTGGTAGCAATGATCAACAGGTCGGCTTTTTCAGCGTCATCATTGGCGAGCGGTTGCCACTCCTCGTCGGCGAGGAGATGGAAAGACCAGGGGAGCACTCGCAGATCGCCAGCACCCTGCATGTTGCGGGTGATGCTCTGGAGCAATTGCATCGCATGTTTTCCAGCCGTAACGTCATCGTAAGCGATGACGACCCGCAAGGTGTCCAGCTCGAGATCGCCTACCTGCTCAGGGACCGATTTTGTACCCGAACGTCCAGTGTGCATGATGGCGAAGATAGCTGAAAATCAGGGCCGGATAATTGGGGGCAGCTATCACGCTTGGTTAAAGATATTCCCTATGGGGGTAGGGAGCATGTGGCCACCTCCTCCCGGTTTTGATCCGTGCAGCAAGAGGCTTTCTGGAGATCAGTTGCCTTGTGTCTCCACCCAGCGCACGGCGTAGTGTATCAGGCTGGCGGCATCTTTGATCTGCAACTTCTCTTTGATGCGGCCACGGTGGACGTCCACCGTTTTGGAGCTTAGGTTCAGCTCGTTGGCCACTTCCTTGGTGCTCTTGCCGCAGCCCAGCAGGCGGAATACTTCAAACTCGCGGTCCGAAAGTTTTTCGATCGGGGAGGTGGACCCCCGCGGACGCTGGCCGGTCACGGCTTCGAGCAGTCGCGCGGACATTTGGGGGCTGACATAAACCTGGCCGGTGAGCACCAGACGAATGACTTCCAGCACCTTGGCCGAGCCGGCATCCTTCATCAGATAACCGCGCGCACCCGCCCGCAAGGCCCGCTCGGCATAAAGCATCTCGTCGTGCATCGACAGTACCAGAATCGGCAGTTCGGGGCGCAATGCGTGAACGTCTTTGACAAACTCGATGCCACTGCGCCCGGGCATGGTCATGTCTGTCACCATCAGGTCCGGTTGATGTTTTGCCAGCTGCCCGATGGCTTCCGCTGGATTATTGGCCTCGCAACATACCAGCAAGTCCGGCTGCCGGTTGATGATGGCCGCCAGGCCCTCCCGGGTCATGGGGTGGTCGTCCACCAGCATGATCCGGCGCTTGGTGACTGGATCTGCCACTTCCCGGCTTGGCTTTGGTGTGGCCGCTGCCGTCTTGGACCGGTCCTTGTTGCGTTGCTTTGTGCTCATGCTTCTTTGAGGGGCAGAATACAAGTAACTTGGACGCCATGGTCGGGCTTTGATTCGATCTCAAGTGTGCCGCCGATCACATGGGCGCGGTGGCGCATGACCTCCAGCCCCATTCCCGGTTTCGATTTTTTACGTGCTGGCAGGCCGCGACCATCATCTTTGATCTGCAAGCGCAGCCAGCCGCGCTCAAGCGTGAGGCTGATCCGGATATGCTTTGCTTGCGCGTGCTTGAGTGCGTTGTTCACGGCTTCCTGCGCGATACGATATAGGTGCCCTTCGATCTGGGAATGGTCGAGCTCAAGTGGCCCGCGGCAGACCAATCGGCATTCGATCTTGCCGGGCAAGGTGGTGTTATGAACCAGCTCTTTGAGTGCGCCGATCAGGCCACCAGCTTTCACATTCACCGGGGCCAGCCCTCGGGCCAGCGAGCGGGTCAGGGTCACACAGTTCCGCAAGGCCACACTGATCTGGCGCGCCTGGTTTTGCAATTGCTCCCGGCTGGCGTTCAGGTCGGCTTCTGCCAAGTCTTCCAGCAGGAGGAAGTTTTTCATCTCCAGCCCGGTGAGTTGCTGGCCGAGTCCGTCATGCAGATCATGGCCGATGCGTTGTTGCTCCCGGTCGCTGATCTCCAACAATTCCGCTTCCAGCCGCCGCCGCTCCGTGATGTCCCGGACCGCGATGATCACGCCGACGATTTTCCGGCGGGCATCCCGCCAGGGGGCGAACCGGGCCGTGGTCCAGCAGCGCTTCCCGGTTTTTTGGTGGTCGAAAGGCAGGTCAGCGGCCTCAAACACTTCGCCGTCCAAGGCCCGTTGGACCAGTCTGTCAAAATGCTGCTTCTGTAACGAAGGCACGGCTTCCACCGCCGGCAAGCCCACGGCTTCCTCGGCACGGCAGCCGCTGATCTGCTCCATGAAGGGATTCCAGACAACGAGTTTACCATCCCGGTCACAAACGATGATACCGGCCTGTGCGCCACTGATGACCTGGTCGCCGAACTCATTGGCCTCGCGCAAGGCCTCCTCAGTGCTTTTGCGCTCCATGAACTGTCCGATCTGGCTGCCCAAGCTGGCGAACATCTGGAGGAGATCTTCATCCGGTTCGGTCGGCCGATGGGTCAGGAAGGCCATCACCCCTTGGATCTCATGGTCTAACTGGACGGGAAAGGCCAGCGCGGACTGCAGCCCGGCTTGGCTGGCCTCTCGCTTGCGGACCATGTGCGAACACTCCGCGATGCTGGGGATCCACTGGGGCTTGCGGGTGGCCAGTACGAGCCCAGGCAACCCATCGAACATGGACAGCGAAAGTTTCAGGCTGCTCTTCACAAAAGCAGCCAGTTTTTTTTCTGGAGCATGCCAGACATGCACGATCCGTAATTCTTCCGGCTCGCCCGAAACTTCCCAGAATTCAGCCACCTCCCAGTGCAATGGTTTGGCCACGGTTTGGAGCAGCTTGGGGATGGTCTCGGAGATGGACTCCGAGGCGGCCAGCAGGCGGGAAGTCTCGTACTGCAATTGCCGGCGCTGCTCATCGCGCTTGCGCTCGGTGATGTCGAGCCCGGTGCCGATGATGTGTTTTACCGTGCCGTTCGGGTTCGTCAGGATGGTGTTGGACCAGGCGATCAGGCGCCGGTCCCCCGATTTTGTCAGCCAGCAGTTCTCAAAGCGGTTGGCCGCCTGACCACTACGTAACTGCATGAACACTGACCGGACCGCGGGTGCCTCCTCCGTTGGCAGGAGCAAATTCCAGATGGGCTGACCGACGATCTCTGCTGCGGCATAGCCGGTGACTCGCTCACATTCCCGGTTGAAGCGGACCACATTTCCGCGCTCATCGAGCACAATGACCAGTGCTCCGGCAGTATCGAGTACAGCTGAGGAGAAGTCCCGTTCTTCCCGCAGCAATTCTTCCGCCTGCTTGCTCCGGCTGATGTCCGTATGGGCGATGACCACACCGCCCCGGGCTGTGGAGAGCGGGGTCACGGTCATCACAAACCAGCGCTCTTTGCCCGGAGAATGGCAGGGATACTCAGCCGAATAATCCGCTTTGGCGCGGTCCATCACCATTTGGATGCCCGCCAGCATTTCTGCCGTGCCGGGTTCATTTTTAGCGGCCGCCCGGCGGCAGACTTCGAGATAGTTGGCACCTACACCAGCGTTTAAGAGGGAAGAACCACCGTTTTCCACTGAGAAATTTCGCCAAGGCTCGTTCACCGCGATAATGTTTCCTTCCCGGTCCAACACCGCGATGTTGGCGCTCAATGAATTCAGGATCGTCTGGGTGAGGGTGCGGCTTTCGGCAGCTTCTGCTTCGGCTTGAGTCAGCCGTTTTTCATCCGCCAGCCGCGCCAGTACCCGCCGGACCACCGTGGGCACGAACTCGAGAAAGTTGATGTCCTTGATGAGATAATCCAGCGCACCGCGCTTCATCATCTCCACCGCCACACGCTCATCGCCCTGACCCGTGACAATGATGAACGGGATCTTATGCCCCACCTCGTTCAGCTTGCCGATGAGTTCCCGGCCCTCGATGTCGCTCAGCTTGAGGTCCAGCAACAGCAGGTCGGCAGTGTTCTTCTGCAACCAAGCCAACGCCTCTGCACCGGACGTCGCGGTTGCCACCCGCCATTCTTCTGCCAGCAATGCCCCTTCGATGAGGATGAGCAGTCCTACGTCGTCATCGACGACCAGGATGGTGGGCGTCACATCACTTTTGGGCATGCTGGTGCTGGGTCAGGAGCGTCCGTTTACCGGCGGCACTTGCAGCAGCATGATGAACAGGCCCAGCCGCCGGATGGCCTCGGAGAATTTGTCGTAATCCACGGGTTTCTGGATGTAAACATTGCAACCCAGTTCGTGGCACCGGATGACTTCCCGCGGATCATCGGTGGTCGTGAGCATGATGATTGGCAGCTTGCGGAGATCCTCGCTGGCCTTTAACTGTTTGAGCACCTCTACGCCGTTCACCTTGGGCATGCGGATGTCGAGGAGCAACACGTAAGGACGGTCTGTTTCCCGGTGTGGCCCGGACCCGCGGCGGAAGAGATAATCCAGAATGGCCTGGCCGTCCTTGAAATGGTGGATGGAATTGCCCAAACCCGCCTCTTTCAGTGTCTGCTGAACGAGAATGGCATGGCCCTCATCATCCTCGGCGATGAGTACAGTCGGAGCATTTTGCACCGTTCCATTTAGCTTCATTTCATGCATGCTGGCAAGGATACAAAGAACTTGGAACCGGATCCGCAGGAGCTTTCCACCCAGATTTTTCCGTTCTGCCGGTCGAGACTTCGTTGCGCGATGGTCAGCCCCAGCCCTTCCCCCGAGGTGGCGTCAGGGTCAAGCCGGTGAAAGATCTCGAACACGGCTGCCTGATGCTCCGGGTCGATGCCGATGCCGTTATCGGCCACCTGATAAATGGCCCGGCCTCCCGTTATCTGGCCGGTGATAGTGATGCGCAGGGGCCGCTCCGGGGAACGGTATTTGATGGCGTTGTCGAGCAGGTTGGAAAACACCTGCCCGATTTGGGTAGGATCCCCGATGCACTCGGGCAACGGGTCCAGTTTCACCTGAGCGCCTGCTTGCTCGGTTTGAAACCGCTGGGCCTGAACTACTTCCGCCAGCAGTTTGTTCATATCCACCGGCTGGAGATTGAAGGTCAACCGGCCCAGCCGCGAGTAACGCAGCAAGCCGGACAAGAGGGAATCCATCTTCACGACGCCAGCCTGGATGAACCGCAAGGCTTGGGGAATGGCGACCGCAAATGCCTGCCGGACATCATCTGCCGCTATCCGTCCATCCGTCGCTGCACCCAGTGTGCCTTGCATCTGCTCGCAAACTTTGCCGAGCTGTCGGCTGAAGCCTTGGATGTTGACGAGCGGCGAGCGCAGATCGTGGGATGCCGCATACACGATGGCTTCCAGTTCCTTGTTCTTTTCAGCCAGTGCCTGGGCCATGCTTTTCAATTCCTCCTCATCCGCCTTTCTTTGGGTTATGTCCGTACGGATGGCGATGTACTGGACCGGTTTGCCCGCCGCGCTGAGAAATGGAAAAATGGTGGTATCCACCCAGTAGAATGAGCCGTCCTTGGCACGGTTCTTGATCTCGCCCCGCCAGATGCGGCCGTGCGTGATGGTAGTCCATATTTCCCGGATGAACTCCTTGGAGTGATGGCCGGAATTGATGATGCGATGGTCTTTCCCGAGCAGTTCCTCGCGCGAGTATTTTGAGATGGAGCAGAACTTGTCGTTTACGTGGGTGATTTTGCCGGAGGCATCCGTGATGGCGACGATGGAATGTTCGTCAAGTGCGGCCTTGACGTCCTTAAGCTCTTTGAGCGCGACGAGGAGCTGTTCCTCCTTGGTTGTCGGGAGAGTGTCATTCATCAGGGCGGAATTTAAGCGAGGCCTTGGCTTAAAGACACGTTCAAATTGCAAGATAGCTTCAAGCCATGGCGGGTGTCCGGCTGGTACGCGGCTGCGGACTCGCGCTCGCGGTCGCTTTCGGCAGTTGGCTTCGATATTCCGTCGGCGACTGCCCCACGATGTTCTTGAACACCCGGTTGAAATGGGTGAGGGACTGGAAGCCTACCTCGTAGGCGATCTCGCTGATGCGGAGATTCGGGTTGAGCAGCAGGTTCTTGGCCTTTTCCACGCGCATCCGGGAGACGTACTCGGTGAAAGTGGTGCCGGTCAGCTTGCTGAACTGCTTGCAAAAATAGAAGACACTGGTGTGAACCGCCGCAGCGACTTGTGCCAGAGAAAGATCCTCGGTGATGTGATCGAGGATGAATTGCTTGGCCTTGGTGATGAGCGGCGGCTCGGCGGTGGCCCGTTGCACCACAATCTGGTTGCTCTTCATGGACAGATGATCGGCGAAGATGCCGAGCAGTGTGGCGGCTGAATCCAATTTCTTCTGCGAAATGACCGGGGTGGCCAGAAAGGCTTCCCGGGCTTGGTCTGTCTCGATATCTACGCCGAGTTCCTTGGCCTTGCTGACCGCCCGTTGGAACAGGGCGGCGGTCGGCTTCTGGCGCATCACCTGACCGGTTTGTAGCAAGCCGATAGTCTGTGTGCCCAGCTTAACCGGGACGGCGGTTTCGCACAGGCCGAAGGCGCAGGTGACGGTCGCCGGGCCATCAGTGGCGGCCTTGGCCAGTTCCTCCTGCATAAGCAGGCAGGCGGCGCAGGTGCGGCTCTTCTCGGACATCATGGCGCAGAACGGGTTCTCCTGACGTTTGCCCCGCAGCGGCAACTGCCAGGTCTCCACTGTCCGCAAGGCAACCGGCAGTCCGGTCATCTCGGTGTAGGCGCGTTGATAGTCTTGGAACATCTCTGACCGGTTCAGGGTCTCCAGCAATTGTCCGTGCTCGTTCATTGGTCAATCTTTCTCAATTTTAGCCAACCGTGGCTTGTGTTCAACGGGACCAAGTTTCGGTTAACGTCGGGAAAACCATAAGTGGGGATACGGTCTGAACCTCGCTAGGAACTCGCGTGGGAGGGGGTAGGGAAATTGCTTAGTGAAGTTTCTGGGCAAGGTTGAAAAAGCCCACCACCAGATGGGTGATCGCCTGGCCCAGGTGCCCGCCAAACTGGCTGGCGAAATCGCCCACGATGCCGTGGATGATGCTGGCGGAGCCGCTGGAGCACACGCTCCACCCAAAGTGGAGCGAGCTGGTTTCAGCTAACTTGCCCTGGGCAGGATTGTGTGTTTTGCTGTTCGCATGAAACAACGCTGGTTTCGCTGCTCACTTTTGCCGTTTACCGTGATTGCCACGGCTATCCTGCTCACCAGTTGCACGACGGTGCCCGAGACGGGCCGCAAGCAACTCAATTTCATGAACCCGCAGGCGGAGATGCAGTTGGGTTTCACCGAGTTCGAGAAGATGAAGAAGGAGACGCCCATCAGCAAGGACGCGAAGCTCAATGCACTGGTCACCAGGGTGGGCCAGCGCATCGCGGCGGTGGCGAACCTGCCGGATGCGCAGTGGGAATTTGTGGTCTTTGACAGCAAAGAGGCGAACGCCTTCTGCCTGCCGGGCGGCAAGGTGGGCATCTACACGGGCATCCTGCCCATCACCAAGGACGAGGCGGGGCTGGCCACGGTGATCGGTCATGAGGTGGCCCATGCCGTGGCCAGGCATGGCGGGGAGCGGATCAGCCGGGCTGTGTTGACTCAGGCGATCGGCCAGGCTGGCGCTGCCGCCACGGCGGATAGCAAGTATGCCGCCGCGTTCCAGGTGGCTTACGGCTTAGGTACGCAAGTGGGGGTGGAATTGCCCCATAGCCGGGCGCAGGAATCCGAGGCGGACCGTATCGGCCTTATCTACATGGCGCGGGCGGGCTATGATCCTGAGGCCGCCGTGGGTTTCTGGCAGCGTTTCGGTGAGTTTAACGCCAAGTCAGGCTCGACCACGCCCAAGTTCTTGCGCACCCATCCCACCGATGAGACGCGTGTGAAGCAACTCCAGCAGTGGATGCCGGAGGCGAAGGCGCAATACAAGGCACCGTAACGAATCCAGTCCCATGAGTGTTCCTTTGGACCGTCCCGCCGCCACCGAACAGATCCGTTCTGTGTGCAATAACATTGCCCGCGAACTGATGAAGATCCATCCCGCCGTGCCCGCGTTGAAGGATGAGGAGACCCAGAAAGTCATCTACGAGACGCTCTACGAACTGACCAAGAACGTGGAGACGATCAAGAAGAAGCTCAACCGGTTGGCCGCAACGGATGATAGCAAGCTGCTCTAGGCCGGTTTTCGGGGTGACCATTCTGTTTGTGTCATCCGCAAGATTGGTTTACTTTCCGCAAGTCGCATGAAAACCAGTTCCTTTCTCATCCTGCTGTCCTTGCTTACGGGCATCACGTTCCTCAGCCATGCCGCCGAGGACCCGAAAGTATCGGAGCTGCTCCAGCGCGCGGATGAGAAACTGAAAGCGGGCAACGTGAAGCAGGCCCTGGAGCTGGCCGACGAGGCGGTGAAGACGAACGCCAAGGACTTGCGCTCCTTTTACTTTCGCGGCCGCCTCTACGAACTCGACAAACAATATGACAAGGCGTTGCCGGACTACACCGAGGTGCTGAAGAACGACACCCGGGCCACACCGCTTTATCAGCGCCGGGGCGAGGTGAATTTCCGGCTGGGCAATTTCAAGGAATCGGTGGCGGACTTCGATGAGTTCATCAAACGCGTGCCTGCCCAGGCCCCGCATCACTGGCAGCGTGGCATCTCGCATTATTACGCCGGCATGTATGCCGAGGGTGCCAAGCAGTTTGAAGATCACCGCACGGTGAATGCGAATGATGTGGAAAATTCGGTTTTCCATTACCTCTGCCTGGCGAAGGCGAAAGACAAGGCGACAGCCTTGAAAGAGTTCATCCCCACGGCTGGGGACAGCCGGGTGCCGATGATGCAGATACACGCCCTGTATGCAGGCAAGGCGACGGTGGGTGAGGTGCTCAGTGCGGCCCGTGTAGGCAATCCCGGACCGGAGGAGCTGAAGAACCGGCTTTTCTATGCGAATCTCTATATCGGTTTATGGTACGAGTCAGAGGGCAATGCCAAGACCGCCCGTGAACACATCTTCAAGGCGGCCGGAGAGTACGCCGTGGAAGGATACATGGGGGATGTGGCCCGGGTGCATGCGGCGGTGTTTCGCAAACAAGACGGGCAGAAGAAATGACGAAGGCGGTTGCCTTGGCTGGCTAACAGGTCATCAGTCATAAACTTTTCGCTTCTTGGAGTTCCGTTTTACTCTTACCGTTCCTGAGTCGCATGAAGACTTCTGACATCCGTTGCATTGGTGCCACGCTGTATTATCTGCCCGTTTACACCCGCGTGCCGTTGAAGTTCGGCACGGAGACCGTCACCTATGTGACGTGTGCGCGGGTGAAGGCGACGGTACAAGACCGTGCGGGCAAGACGGCGGAAGGCTGGGGCGAGACGCCGCTCAGCGTAACTTGGGTCTGGCCCAGCACCTTGCCGTATGAGACACGGCACACAGCGCTGAAGAAGTTCACGGAGTTGCTCGGCAAGGAATTGGTGAAGTACGCGGAGCCGGGTCACCCGATCGAATTGAGCAACGATTTTCAAGAACACGTCCTGCCGCGTTTGTTGAAGGAGTTCAACGCCACGCGTGCCGGTGAAGAGCCGATGCCATGGCTCGCGGCGCTCGTGTGCTTCTCGCTTTACGACATCGCCTTGCATGATGCGTATGGGAATCTCCTCGGCCTGCCGGTGTATGAGACTTACGGGCCGACACACATGAACCGCACGCTGGAGCAATTGCTCACGCCTGCTGAGGGCACCAGTGTTTCGTTCAAGGGGCTCTATCCTCAGGATTTCTTTGCGAAGCAGCGGCCGGACAAGTTGCCCGCATGGCACTTGGTCGGTGGTTTGGACCTGCTCGATGACGCCGAGCGCAAAGGCACGGAGCCGAATGATGGTTACCCCGTGGTGTTGCCCGAGTGGATCAAGCGTGATGGTCTGAAATGCCTGAAGATCAAACTCAAAGGCAATGATGCGGCGTGGGATTACGCACGCACCGTAGCCATCGGCAAGATCGCGGTGGAGCAGGGCGTGGACTGGCTTACTGCGGACTTTAATTGCACCGTTCTCGATCCCAAGTATGTGAACGACATCCTCGACCGTCTGCGGGATGAACATCCGCGTTACTACGGGATGATCCTCTACGTGGAGCAGCCGTTCCCGTATGAGCTGGAGAAAGACCGTATCGACACGCACAGCCTTTCCGCCCGCAAGCCGCTCTTCCTCGATGAGAGCGCGCATGACTGGAAGCACGTGAAGCTGGGTCGCGAACTCGGCTGGACCGGTGTCGCCCTCAAGACCTGCAAGACGCAGAGCGGAGCCATCCTCAGTGCGTGCTGGGCCAAGGCGCATGGCATGACGTTGATGGTACAGGACCTGACCAATCCTATGCTCGCGCAGATTCCTCATGTGCAACTCGCGGCCTTCGTCGGCACCATCATGGGCGTGGAGACGAATGCGATGCAGTTTTATCCCGAGGCTTCGTCCATCGAGGCAAAAGTGCATCCGGGCATCTATCAGCGGCGTAATGGTGGGTTAGATTTATCCTCCATCAAGGGGAGTGGGTTTGGGTATCGGTTGAACGAGATCGTGCGGGAATTACCTGCGCCGGCGGCGACGTTTTAATGTAACCGCCGAGTTGCGGATTATTATTTCAAATGCTTCCGCAGAAACTCCGCCACAAGGCGCATCCGTTTCTCATCGTAGAATTCCACTCCCCCGTGGACTCCACCATGAATCACTTCAAACTGCACCGGCAGTTTTAGTTTTTCGTAAGCCTCCTGCAGTTCGTAGGATTGCTGGATAGGCATTTGCGGGTCTTGATCACCATGGATGAGCAGCAGCTGCGGGTCGTTCTTATCCACATGCGCAACGGGACTGGCGAGTTTCGCTAGTTCCGGTTTTTCATCCGGTTGACCACCTAGCAAAAGTTGAAGCGCGGGCACGCGCACCTCCAGCCCACGTGATGAGGATTGCTTCAGGATGGTCTGAAGATTGGATGCCCCATACAAACTGACTATCGCCTGCACATCGGAGGATTGATTTGTGAACTCACCGAGCTTGCCTTCCAGCTCCTTGTGACCATTGCTCACGCCGACCAAGGCGGCGAGATGCCCGCCCGCGGATGAACCGACGATGATGAAGCGTTTGGGATCGTAACCGTATTCCGTAGCCTTCGCGCGGAGGAAACGGATGGACGCTTTCAGGTCATGGATGTTTGCCGGAAAGGGAGCCACAGGCGTAAGGCGATACTCCACACTGGCGATGGCGAAGCCTTTCTTGAGCAATGGCTCGATCGGCACATCCGTTTTGGTGCCAGAACGCCAGGCGCCACCATGCACGTAGATCAACAGCGGCGGCGTGGCGGTCTTCTCAGGCAGATACAGGTCCAGCAGCAATGCCTGCTCAGGCGCACGGGCATACTCGATATCACGCAGGACACGTGTCTCCGTTGCCATGCTAGCGGAAGTGATGAGTGTCACCGTCGCCAGCAAGAGAAGGCGGGTAAAGTTCGAGACAGATTTCATGGCTGACTTGCAGATGCTTGCGCCCGGAATACGGTCGGTCAACTCATCTTCTTCAATGTCCCCGCCTTTACGAGCCAACGCTGGATATCGCGACCGAGTTCTTGCGGCCAGTTCTCCTCGGTGCAAGTCATGAACACCTGGCCGCGGGCGTGATTGGTACGTTCCAACAGGGGGAGGAACCCGCTGCGGCGAGTGACGTCCAGTTCACCCATCACGTCATCGATGAGCAAGATGGGCGGAGTGCCGTGGATGCCGGTGAGGTATTCGGCCTGCGCCATCTTCAAGGCGATAGCGAGGGACCGCTTCTGGCCTTCGCTGCCGAACTGCGCGGCGGATTTGTCGTTGAGTGTGAGATTCAGTTCATCACGATGCGGGCCGACCATCGTGGTGCGATACGTTTTTTCGCGTCCGCGTGAGGCGGCGAGTTCGATGGCGAAATCTTTCTTAACGCTCGAATGGTATTCGAGCTTCAATTCCTCCGCATCGTTCGAGATACGGCGATAGGCGAGGCGGGCCAGGGCGGAGAGGCGCGGGGCCAGTTCCTTACGTTGGGCCATGAGCCAGTTGCCCAAGGCGACGAGTTCGGTGGAGAAGCTTTCCAAGGCGGCCTCATCCACCTTGTGCGATTTCAAGAGGGCATTCCGTGAGCGCAACGCCTTTGTGTAGCGCTGGAGCATGGTCAGGTAGGTCGGCTGGGTCTGCGCGAGGAGGAGATCGAGGAAGCGACGGCGGATGCGCGCGGTGCCTTTCACCAGTTGCAGGTCCTCGGTGCAAAACACCACGGTGCTCACGGTGCCGTAATAATCGGCGAGCTTCTTCACGGCCTGCCCATCGAGGCTGAGCTTCTTCTCCTTCAGCGACCAATACATCTTCAGCTCATGCTCGGCCTGACTGACGACCTTCCCACCCACGAACCAGCCGGTCTGCCCATGTCGCACCATCTGCGCACCCCCGACACCACGGAAAGAACGCAGGGTGGAGAGCAGATAGATGGCCTCAAGGACACTGGTCTTCCCCTGCGCATTGCCGCCTAAAAGCAGGTGGAAGCCCGGGCTGAAATCGACATCCAGCCGGGCGTAGTTGCGAAAATCGCGCAGTCTTAAATGAGCCAGTTGCACAGTATCCCGATGCTCTATCGCCCCGGATTGCGGAAGCGAATGGCCGGGAGTATTGCTTTGGCCGAGGTGCGCTTCAAATGGTTTATGACCTGACGGTCACAAATCATTTGGGAGCCGAAAGCGAGTGATACCGGTTTGCTGCCGGGGCCAGCAGCTTGCTGGTTTTGCCATTCGGCCAATAGACCGTGGCTTCCGCCACCTTGTCCGCCTTGCCCAGGCCGTAATGGATGACCAGCGGATGCTGTGAATCAAAGGAGTCACCATTGATCAGGCAGGACGCACTCTCATAGCTGGCGGTCTTGATGACCACGCGGGCACCGACCGGAGAGAAGCCAGGTTCCTCGGTGAAGCGGAAGCCGATCCAGTTGTTGTCCGTGGTGAATGTGTTTTTCAGCACGTGCAGTAGCTGAGTCTCGTTCGGCTTGGCTGAGTTCTGCTGCTCGACGATGAGGAAATCCCGCCGACCATCATTATCCAGATCGGCCGAGATGACATGCCGGCCATCGTACTCAAAGGCGATGCCGAGCAGGTAGGAGGAGTTGTAGTAGCTGTCCGTGGCGGTGCCGAGGAACAGGGCTTTCTTCTCATAGCCGTTCCAGGACCAGTCGCGCGTATTGTTCAACTCCGCCTGCATCGCTTTGGCAAAGCCGAGATCGGGTACCGGGCTGCCGGTGTAGATGTCCTGCGTCCAGAAGCGGGTGCAATAGTCCTTGGTGGTCTTGCCGCTGATGTGGCCGTTGGCGATGTAGATATCGAGTAGACCGTCATTTGCGAAATCGAAGGCCGCGCAGCCCCAAGACCAGCCGGAACGGGCCACTTGGTCCCGCCAGGCTGGTTGGCGATAGTTGCCGTCCGCCTGCCGCAGATACATACGATTGCCGTAGCCCATGGGCATGCGCATCTTCTGGTAGTCGGGGAATTCTACGCGGCCCAGTTTCATGTGTTCCAGGCGGCGGGCGGTGGTGGAGCTCATGCCAGTGACGAAGAAATCCAGCTTGCCATCACGATTAAAATCGCCGAAGGCGTGGCTCATGCCGAAATTGGCGCGTTCATCCACGGCCTGGCTGGTGATGTCCTCGAACTGGCCTTTGCCATTATTGCGATAAACATCTACGCCGGAATAGTCGCTGACCACGATGAGGTCCAGATCTTGATCCTCATCCAGGTCCACGAAGGAGGTGCTGTAGGTGCGGCGGAAACGTTTGGGTGCGAGACCCGAGGCCTCGGTGGCGTCGATGAAGTTGCCGCCCCCTTGATTGATGAGCAGATAGCTGGGGTAGCCGTCGTTGGCATCGAAGTAAGGAGTCGGCATCTGGCCACCCTGGTAGGCCTGACGGTACTGGGTCAGCCAGAGGTCCAGACGGCCATCTCCATTCACATCACCCGCCGTCAGTACGGAGGGATCGGTGGCTTGTGAATGGGTAAAGAGCTTCTTTCCCTGGGTGGTGAAGCGGCCTGATTTATCCGCTTCGTAGAGTGCCACGGCGCAGTGCTTCGTAGAGAGGAGCAGATCGGCATTGCCATCGCCCGTGACATCGGCCACGACGGCTGCACCAAGCGGGCGCAAGGGGATCGGGCCGGGATCGGCCAGCAACACATCCCGTTTGAACTTGAAGCCGCCTTGGTTCCAATAGATTTGGTTGCGGGCGGGCAACAGGATGTCGTCCAAGCCGTCACGATCCAGGTCATAGACCAGCAAAGTGCCGCCAGCCGGGATGACGCCTTGATGTCCGAGATTTTCCGCTGGTATCTCGCTGTAAGCCTTTGGTCCCTGACGTTCGGCCAAGGTCAGATCGGTGGTGTCGATGAAGGCGGGGGCAAAAGGTTTGCCAGGTTCCCTGACCGGCCATTTGATCTTCAGAGTGCCCTTCACCACCCAGCGGCGTTGATCCTGCGCTTGCTCAAGGTAGAGTGTGGTGGAGACTTTGGACTCGGCGGTGCCGTCCGGAAACGTGTCAAACGCACCATGATGCCACTCGGTCATGTCCAGCCGGATGCCTTTTTGTTTAAGCGATGCGGCCAAAGCCTTGAACTGCGCACCGTTCATTTCTGAAGCAGTAGAGTTCAAAGGGCTGACCTTGATGCCGTAAGGAAGCTCTTTGGCTGGGCCGGGTTGGCCCGCCAACAGCTTGCCGAATTGGAACGCACTGATGGTGTCCAGCATATCGGCCGAGTTCAGCAGTTGGTTCCAGAGGTCGATGAAAACCTCTTCGTAGGCCTGGGCCTGGACTTCCTTGGCCCAGACACTTTCATCTGTGGCCTTGCGTTCGGCGATGATTTTGGCAGCGCGCTGGTCGGCTTCCGATGCACTGGCCGGTGGAGTGACCTTTTCCGGTGGGGAAGTTGGAGCAGTGGGCCGGTTCAACAACAGGGCCGCTATAAGCAAAACGACAGCTACCGCGGCCGCCAGAAAGGCGTGTTTGTTTGTCATGGGATTAAAAAGCAGATTATCGTCCCGCGAGGATGTGTTCAAGAGCGCAATTATTCATCGTGATTCCTGTATTTTGATTTTGATGAAAAAGATTAATGGTTGGTTCACGGTGGCCGATTTCTTAATTTTGTCCGGTGAAGGTCGGTTGGAGAGGTTTTGACGGTCTGGCAGCGAATCAGAAAACTTTCGACCCCTTAGGCCAGAGCAGATTATCATCAGAGGCATAAGCACTATGAAATATTTCCTCCGGGTTCTCGTGTTGGTGTGTCTGCTCGGGCGGGCGGAAGGGGCGGAAGCGCCCAAGCCATTCGAATTCATCGTGATGGGCTGCATGCCTTATTACCTGCCGGAGGATGATCTCCGCTTCCAGCATGTCATCCAGGAGGTGAACAAACTGAACCCGGCATTCTCGGTGCATTGCGGCGACACCAAAGGGGGCAAAGACCCGTGCGATGATCCGGTGTATGACCGCGTGCTGGGTTACTTCAACAGTTTCAATGGTCCGCTTGTGTATGTGCCGGGGGATAATGAATGGACGGATTGCGTCGTCAAAGCGTCAGGAAGCCATGATCCGGCGGCGAGCTTGAAAAAGATCCGTGAGATGTTCTTCAAAGCAGAAAAGAGCTTGGGGAAAACACCGATACCGCTGGTGAGCCAACGGCGACAACCGGAGTATCAAGGCTATCCTGAGCACAACCGCTGGGAGATGGGCGGAATCCTGCTCGCCACGCTGCATGTAGTGGGCAGCAACAATAACCATATGACGAACAATGCGGCGGCGGTGAAGGAGTTCGAGGCGCGGGACAAGGCGAGCATCGCGTGGTTGCGCGAGGCGTTTGCCACGGCAAAGAAACAAAATCACCGCGCATTGGTGCTGTTCATGCAGGCGAATCCGCTGGATGAGTTGACCAAGACAAAGCCGCGCGGCTCCGGGTTTGAGCAGATCGTACCGGCGTTGAAGGAGGAACTGTTGAAGTTCGACAAACCGGTGTATCTCTTCCACTCCGATTCGCATTACTTCCGCATCGACAAGCCGTTGCTGTCACCAACGGGAAGGACATTCGAGAATTTCACGCGGGTGGAGACTTTTGGTGGGCGTAATCTGCATCTCATCCGCGTGAGCGTGGAACCGCAGGCGGCGGATCCTTTTACGGTGCGCCCGTGGCTGATCGAGGCCAATCGCGTGGACCCGTCCAAACCTATGACCAAGTGATTTTACCATGGCACCACCGAACATTCCCAAACTGACCCCGGCAGAAGTATTGGAACGCGCCACCAAGGTGGTGCAGGAAGATCGCTTTCCGTATCTTGCGACCATTGACGGGGATCAACCGCGGTTGCGTCCGGTATCACCGGTGCGCACGGATGGCTTCACGGTGTATGTCGCCAATCTCAAGATGTATCACAAAACGGGGGAGATCGCGGCGAATCCTAAGGTGGAGCTGTGCTATCTGGACGAGGGGCACAATCAGGTGCGACTGACGGGCGTGGCTGAGGTGCTTACGGACCGGGCGTTATTGCTGGAGATCTGGGACAGCAATCCGCTGATGCGGAAGTATCTCGGATCGATCGATAACCCGGCGCTCATGGTCTATCGCATCACGCCGAGGCAGGTGCGGTATATGCAGGAGTGGGCGCTGGAGTATTATGAGGTGGCGGTGTGATGGTTAATGGCCAGTTCCGCCTCCTGATCTCGGCGGCTACGCCACCAGTTTAGGCAAGATCGTGTCCCGTGCGTATTCCAGGTCTTGCGGGAAATCGACTTCGGTCCACGGGATACCGGTGACATCGACGGCACCGAACTGGCCTGCTTTCACGAGGACACGTAGCACATCATCATAAGAATCCGCACGACCGGGGCCGGTTTCGCGGCCTTTGGTCTCGCGGATGAGGGCGGGCAGATCGGCGGCATCGATTTTAAAGAAGCCGATGGATTCGCCAATAGTGTCCGCTTCACCAGTCCACTTCTTCACGAAATCAAACGGGCGGCCTTTGCGCATGGGCACAAGGACCGGATCATCATCCGCCGTGGAGTAATTACGGTCCACGAGCAAGGCGGTGCGTTCCGGCGAGTTCACGAGGGCTTGCAACATGCGGATGTCATAGAGCACATCGCCATCCATGATGAGTACGCGGTCTTTCACGGCTCCGAGCGCGGGCAGGGAGGCGTGCATGCTGAGGGCGCTGCCTTCGAGGAAGGCGGCGTTGTAATATTCCACGATCTCGACGCCGTATTTCTTTTGCAGGGCCGGGAAAGCGGCCTGGAGTTGCTCGCGGTTGTAGCCAGTGACGATGGTGAGCTGGGGAATGCCGAGTTGTGCGAGGTGCATGATATGGCGTTCCAGCAGGCTCTTGCCGCCGAATTCGAGGAGGACTTTGTGGCGGCCACCGGTGGCGGCTCCGAGGCGGGCGGCACGGCCGGCGACGTAAAGGATGGCATTCATGATGATGCTTTAGATGGAAATACGACTGACGGTTTGTTGCTTCCTTCCCCCTCACCCCGGCCCTCTCCCTTGGGGAGAGGGGGAACACTTGACTGCGTTGTTTGCAGGGGTAGCCGGGTTAACTTTTGGAAATACATGTTAATTGTCCGGTTGCTGCGTGGTCTCACCGTTGGTTTTCAGCGCCTTCAGGCTTGTCTCTTCGGTGTAGAAGAGCAGCCAGCCGATGAGGACGAAGATGACTTCGCGGGCGCGGCGGAGTAGGGCGTAGGCGACGCATAGGGTTTCCGGCAGGCCAGCGAGTTTGCCGAGCATGATGATGCCGGATTCCTGCACGCCGATGGAGCCGGGCACCCACATGCCGAGCATCTTGGCCACACTGGTGAAGGCTTCCACCGCGATGGCTTGCGGCAAGGTAATAGGCATGCCGAGCAGATGAGCGACGAGATAGATCTCCAACGTGTCCACCAACCAGCCGATGAAATAGAACGCGGTGGAACTGTAGAAACGCGGACGGTGGTCGCGATAGAAGCCGGTGATGGTCTGGTCCACTTCCTGGATCTTGGCGCGATGCTTCTCAATAACGGCGAGTTTCAGCTTCAGGGCATTGGTGACAGACAGGACGGTGCTGAAGATGCCGCGGCGTTGGATCCAGATCAGTCCGGCGACAACGAGCACGCCGCAGATGAGCACCACCATCATGCCAGCCCGCAGGCCGGGATTGTCCCCGCCCACATACATGAAGGCGACGGAAGCGACGACGATGTAGAGCACTTGCGCCACGGTTTGTGCGGTCTTGGAGACCACGGCGCTACTGGTCGCAGCATTGCCGGATACGCCATGTTTTTTGAGCAGATAAATCTTCAAGGCCTCGCCACCTACATAAGCAGAGGGGACGATGTTGTTCATGGCTTCACCGGTCCAGCGTACGCGAAAGAGCGTCCAGAACGGCGTGGCCAAATCCTTAGTGAAGGTGAAGCGCCAGCCGAGGCAATCGAAGATGTAGACGATGAAATACGGAACGAGAGCGAGTGGCGCGAGCCACCCAAGGCTTCTTAATGAAGCCCAGACAGCGGTCAGGTCGGTCTGCGACAAGTACCAACCCAGCAAGGCGAGGCCTAGAATAAGCGCCAGTGTTTTCCAGAGCGCTTTCATCAGGCTGATGGCTGGAGCTTTTTCGAGGAAGGTTGCAGGGCCAGGGCGACCATCCAGAACACATGGCTGCCGATGGCGGACATCCACAGGAACCATTCGAGTGCCTGGAAGCAGGCGAGGAAGAAAACGAGCACGGAGAAATCACGGTTCGTGGCGGAATCGATGAGCTTTTGCAGGAGCTGATTGCGATCCTCAGCCGGATAACGCATGCCGCGCACGATGACGATGAAGGAAAGAATGGCACCCAACACCGCACTCAAGCCGAGCCAAGTGCCGTAAGCAGTCTGCTCGGTGCGGATGAGACCGATGGCGATACACGCAAACACAGAGACGTGCACGACCTGGTCACCCGCGAGATCGAGCCACTTGCCGAGCGGTGATTCCTTGAAGACTGAGCGGGCGATATCGCCATCCACGCAATCGATGATGGCAGAGATCTGGAAAAGGATCGCGCCGATGATGATGGAGCGGCTGTCGCCTTGCGCGAAGAATAGCGCGGCGATCACCCCGGTGAGGATGGAGATCACCGAGACGGTATTCGGCGTGATGGGCGTATGGATGAGCAGCTTGGAGAGCGGACGACCACAGGGACGATTGAAGAACTTGTCCACCAAGCCATCTGAGGAACTGGTGAGTGAAGCCCAGAGCGCGCGTTCGGCGACTTGGGCGGAAGTGGCATCATGGACCGCATAGGCAACGCCCTCTGCCTTCAGACCGGCCAGTTTATCCAAGGAGCTGGCGACGTTGCCTGACAGGGAGGGCAGCAAGCCGATGGGCAGCGGGGTGCCGTCCTTGGCCAGCAGGCGGCCCCCTTGCTGGATGAGCCGTTTCACATCTGCCGTTTGTACGTGCAGAGAAGTTGTAGCGACCAGTGTTGTCGTGGAGAGTGGTGGCATCTCCTTTACCACCGTCACGGGAATGGCCAGAGCCTTCGTGCGTTTCAGCGCTGGCATTTCACCATCACAAACGATCGTGATCGGTCCTGCACCTGCCCGATGGACGGCGACGACCAAGCGGTCCAGCAGTGTCAGGGCAGCAAGTTTCAGCCCTGCTGTTTGCTTTTCGCAAATCAGCAGGGCTGGCAAAACGATGGGCGAGGAAGGATTCAATTACGAGCCGGGCTCCCTGAACCAGCGGACTTGCCGGCGAACACGCCTTTGAAGCCGAAGTACGCGATGGCGTCCTTCATGTTCGATACGAAACGCATGAAGGGATTCATGTCGCCATTGGTCACGTACTGCATCGAGATGATGTAGCGGTGCTCGTTCGCCTTGATGGGCGTGACGGAGTGCCAGACCTTGTCACCGTTGAAGATGACGAGCGTGCCGGGCTTCACCTGCAGTTCGAGCTTCTCGACCTCATGACCCTTGTTCCGGGTGTGCAGATGGCAGAGCAGACGGGAGCTGGAGGTGTCCTGGAAACCGACGAGAATGGTCCAGCGACGGTCCTTGTAATAGGACGTGTCATAGTGCCAGCCGATGTGGTCGCCTTCCTCCGTGTAAGAATAGAGCGCGCAACGATGCGGGTCAGAATCCGGGCATTCCTTGATCTTGGCATCCACCAGCTTCTGGAGAAATTCGATGAACTTGGGCTGATGATAGATGGCGGTCATGGCTGGGGCTTTTTCTGCCACCTGGCCGTAGGAGACGCTGCCACCCTTCTTGTGCTTGGGGATGTAGTTCCGGTGGATGAGCGGCTTGAGCGGTTCCAACTGCTGGTCCCAGAGCTGGATGGCTTCGGGCGGGAGGAAGTTTTCCACCACTACAAATTCGTCCTGCGCCAGATAAGCCTGGCGGAGTTTGTTCATGTCCTGCTTGGCGCAGGCCTGATCGATCAAGGAACCGATGTCGTTCATTTACGTGTGTACGTGGACGGGGTTGCGGACCGCCCTTAACAAGCAACGATGGATAGCAACCCGACAAAACAGAGGCAAGCAGGGAAAAGGGGGTTGCTTTTGCGATGTCCTCGGGAACATTGGGATATATGCCAGCCAGTTTTCTGGGCGAACTGATTCTTAAGCCGGTCCTTGAGTTTCTCTTGGAGGGAGTCTGCTATTACTTGGGACGAGTGGTGATCTATGTGACAACCTTGGGGCGGGTTGCTTGCGATCACATCACCCGGGAGACACCACGCCGAAAGCTGGGCTGGCACGGACTTTTCTCCCGTCGGGCTGGCCGCATCAATCTGACAACGGACGCTACGGCAGGTGTGGGGGTATTGTTCTTGCTGGTGTTGTTAGGTATCTATTTCGGCCCGCTACGGAGCAAGGGGGATAAACAAGGAACCGTCGCGTGGGGGTGATTCGTTCGGGGTTGATTTTCCATCGGCTTAAATCTGACATAACGATCCGCGATGAATGTGTCTTACAAACTGAGCTGTCGACAGGTGACGAATGCTGACTGTGCTGCGGTCGAGCAGCTCGTTTTTAGCGTGTTGGGCGAGTATGGCCTTGCCCCGGAGCCGGAGGGGGTGGACCGGGATTTGCGGGATCTGGAGGGGTTTTATCTGGCGCGTGGCGGCTGGTTCGGCGTGTGGGTGGATGAGGCGGGAACGGTCTTCGGCTCAGCCGGGTTGGGTCGCGTGGATGAACGGACGTGCGAGTTGCGGAAGATGTATCTGCATCCCAGCAAGCGTGGGCAGGGCCAGGGACGGGCAATGCTGGAGCGGGCTTTGGCGGAGGCGAAACGGCTGGGTTATCAACGGGTGATTCTGGAGACGGCCACGGTGTTGAAGGAAGCGGTGCAGATGTATGAACGATATGGTTTCCGCAAGACGGAGCCGGAGGGGCATTGCGCGAAGCGCTGTGACCTGGTGATGGTGCGGGAGTTGTGAACGGGGCGAGAGCGTCTGCCCGACTAAGATTTGCCGGACCAGCGTGCGCCTTCGACGGCTTGGGCGACGGGTTCGCGAGTGCGGAAGGGTTGGGCCAAGGGATTCTCTTTTTCTTCCACCACGTCGGCGATGAGGTCGCCCAGCACGGGGGCGAATTTGAAGGCGTGGCCGCTGTCTCCTGCGGCCACCACCAGGCCAGGCCGGGCGGTATCGTGGTCGATCCAGAAGCGGCCGTCGAAGGTGTCGCAGTAGAGACAGAGGCGGGTGTTGAGGAGCAGTGCGTCGGCCAGTTGCGGGAGGGATTCACGGAGAAAGGTGCGGGCACTCGCGATCTCCTCGGGCGTGACTTTGCGCGGGGCTTCTGGATGGATGCGGCGGCCGGGACCGTGATTGGCGATCTTCAAGGTGCCGTCATCCAAGGCGGGAAAGCCATACCAGCCGGTGCGGGCGATGTCCGCCGCCCAGACGGGAAAGCGCGGAGCCTGGAAGTCTGCGGGGGCGGGCACTTGAAATTGGAAGACCGGCTGGGCGGTCGCGCGCATGACTCCGCTGAGGTACGGCAGGAGGGAGGGCGTCCAGGCACCGGCCGTGAAGAGGACCAGATCCGCGCGATGCTTCTCGCCACCGCCATCCAGCACCCCGACGATACGGGAATCTTTTTCCAGAAGGCTGGCGAACCGGGTCTGCTCGCGGATGACGACGCCCGCAGCCATGGCCTTGTCTGCGAGGAGGCCCATGGTCTGGCCGCTCGCGGCCCAGCCGCCGGCGGGGTTCAGGTAGCCCGCTTGAAAACCGGCGGATTGCCACGCGGGATATCGGCGGATGATGGCTTGGGCATCCAAGGGCTCGAGCTGATGACCACGGGCGGTGAGGTAGTCGTAGCTGTCGCCTTCGAAGGAGCCGGAGGCGAGGGGGTGGCGGGTGAGGACGAGGAAGCCGGCTTCGTGATAGAGGGTCCGCTGCCAGTCGTGATTCCAGCGGCGCCAGCCATCGAGGGCGAGTTCGCCCAGGCGGGTGGGGAGTTCATCGACGCCGTAGTCCATGCGCACGACTTTGCTGATGTCCGTGGAGGCGGCGGTGGGACAAGGAACATTACCGGCTTCCAGCACGGTCACACGCCACCCGCGCTGACGCAGCACCAAGGCCGTGGTCAGGCCGAATTCGCCGCCGCCAACGATGAGGATGTGCCGAGGCACCATGGGCATGGCGGGAGGCTAATGGGGGCCAGGGCGGAAGGCGAGACGGAAGCGGTGGGCAGTGTCAAAAAAGCACACAGCAAGAAACGGCCGGATCGCCGAACGGGTGCGCGTTATCGTTCAAGATGGAGGATGCTTTTCAAGGAAAAGGCGGGTTGGGGATGCCGGGCTCCCTTTGTCACGGTATTTTAACATTCAGGGGAGAAAAAAGCGGGTTTGTTTGAAGGCAGGGGCGGGTGGTTTAATGATCTGTAAAATGTTTTACCAGAGCGGGTTACGGCAATTTAAGCAGAGTTTATGGTGGAAAGGGTTTGCCCTATGCTGCTGCGGGTGAAGGGGTTAGGATTCCGGTTAGACTTAAGGGGCTTTTGCGTCTATGTAAGGGAAGGTCAGCTTGCCGGGTGGCAAGTTTGGCCAAGGCAAAATGATGTGATGGTGGAGTAGCGTATGAGAATCGTGGAACGCAAACTGGGCAGGGAAAAGGCCTTGGGACAGGCCTTCAAGGAAGACAAGCTGATCGAGATCGATCCGCGACAGCCGTCGAAGGAGTATCTCGATACGGTCTTGCATGAGGGATTGCACATCGTGTTCCCGAAATTGACGGAGCGGAAGGTGGCGGCGGTTTCCAGAAAGCTTTCGAAGCTGGTGTGGAAGCAGGGGTTTCGGCGGGTGTATCGGTGAGGCTGGGGAAACATCCAACGTCCAGAGCGAGGCAATCAATCTTTGGGTAGCTCTTTTGCCTCTGGGCGGAAGAGATGGGGTGGAGGTGTCGGTTTGGGAACCGGGCAGGTGTGATCTTCGGGCAGGTCGGGGAGGTTGAGGAAGTGATGGCCGAGGATGGTCTCATTGATGCGATTCAGGACGAGGACGAGGCAGCGGTCGGGGTGGCCATACCAGAAGACGGCGTGGACATGGATGTCATCGCCGCTGAGAAAGAGGCGGAGCGGGGTGAATTCTTGGTGGGTGGTGAGCAGGTCGTGGTCTTCAGCGCAGGCACGGAGGTAATCGGCTAGGAGGATTTCCGGGCGCTCGTCTTCGGTGAGGCGGCGGACGGGCGGGATTAGCGTGGCCTCGAAGAACGGCAGGTCGAGTTCACGGAGAGTCATGGGGTGTCAGAGCGGGAGATTTGCCTTTTCAAGGTCTTGTTTGTCAGCATACCACACTTTCAATTGGTTTTAGCCTGCTGGATGACATGCGTACTCGTGGGCGGCCTTGAGCCAGCGGTGGAGGTCCGGAGCGGGGCGGTTAAATGGGTTGAAGGTGGTCCAGCCGGGTCCGGCAGCATCACAGGTGTAGCCACCGTCTTCGCTGGCGGCGTTCCACAAGATAGGCGGGAGCCGCACACCGATGCTATTCATGCCGATGGCGAAGGCGAACACGGTGTCATGAGTGTAGGCCAGCACGTAGAGATAACTGTGCCAGTCGGGGCAATAGAGTTTGGTGCCGGGCAGTTTCTGCTGAGCCCAGTGTAGAGGCTCGCTGATATCGGAGTGGGCGGACAAGGGATTCAAAAATTTCAGCACGGAAGCATTGCGTTCGCCCTTGATTGCTTCCGGTATGGGAGTCATGTGGATGAATGGCCAGGGAGCTCAGTGTTGGGTGTAGCCAGCCATAATACGGTCTATTTCTAGCCATAGATCCTCGCACAATCCAGGTCGGTAGGTGGCTTTACGGAAGGCTGGATGTTCTCCGGCATACATTTTTAGTTTAGCAGTGGATTGATTGCTGACACCCATTCGCAGATTGGCGAGACGGTCGGCGGCTTTGACGATGAGGGCCAGTTCCTGTTTGCCTGCCACTTTGGCCAGCTTGGCGTGAGAGAGGGCTTTGCGGGCGGCTCGATCGGCACCCGGTTCATCGGTGAGGAGCTTGACGCTGTCGGCCACCATATCGCCGAACTGGGTGCGGATATTATCCAACGGGACGGATGTATCCTCAACGACATCGTGCAGATAACCGATCGTAATGGCTGGCTCACCATAAGGGACCAGCAACGCGACGACGGCATCCAGATGATAACTGTAAGGGTGCTCGCCATATTTCTGATCTCCGTGGGCAGCGATAGCGAAAGTGCGGGCAGGGTGTAACATAGCTAAACTTTATTGGGGGCGTTGCCCATCTGGAGTTTCGTTTCCTTCACGATACGCGGAGGCGCGTTCGAGTTCGAGGGGGCGGATCTCGTAGAAGAGGCCGCATTGCATACAGGGGTTTTGCGCGGCTAGGGCGGCGGCTTCGTCCAGGTTGTTCGCCACGATGAACCAGTAGCCGCCGATGACTTCCTTAGTCTCGCCGTAGGGGCCGTCGGTGATGTTTTTCTTGGCGACGGTCTTGCCGGTGTTCGCGAGACGGGTGCCGGTCTTCATCTTGCCTTCATCGACCATCTTCGTGAGCCAGACGTAGAAATCATCGATGGCGGTCTGGATGCGTTCGGGCGGGAGATCTTTGTCCCATTGGCCACGGGAGATGACGAGGTATTCGGAGGAGGGGGCTGCCTTGTTCATACGGGCTATGGTAAAATTCGAGAGTGGTTTCGTCAAAGGGAACGACCATAATTATGAGTGATGAATTATGAGGTATGAAAGCCGGTTGCGCCCCGACTTTTCAGCAGGGGGGCAAACCGGCGGGCCACTATTTCCAATGCTCAACTTTCAACGTTCAGAGGGGAGAGTCGAGGCGGCAAGCCGCCTCGGGCGGACCCCGACTTAGCAGTACGGGGTGAAAAGCGGAGTCAAGCCTCCGCACTCCAAAGGTGGTTAGCGCCGATTGATGGCGGGCGGCTACGGATCGAGGACGACGACGAGAACGAGGACGATTTTAAGGCACCGAACGCCAGTCGGTGCGATCAAGGCGGTAGACGTGGCAGTGGTCGGGGCCGAACTGGCGGGGTTCTACGAAACGGAACCCGAGGCGTTCGTAGAAGCGGTGGGAACGGGTGTTGCTGGCGAGGGGGTCGAGGAGGATGGCGGTGACTTCCGGCGCGGCGAAGCAGCGGGCGATGGCGAGCTGCATCATGCGGGTGCCGTAGCCGCGACCGAGGTCTTTTTCTTCACCGATCCAGATGTCGAGGGCGCGGAGATTGGGCGGGGCATCGCCCCAGTAGTGCGAGTCTTCACGGGCGGGATCGATGATCTGGATGAAGCCGATGGGACGACCATCATCTTCGGCGATGAGTTGCTCGCGCCAGTCGGGCTGGCGGGTGAGTTCGGTTTCCCAGTGCCAATCGTCGTTGGGATCGGAGTCGATGACGTGGGGTTGTTCATCCCAGCGGCGGAGCAGGGCGAGATCGGCAAGGGTGGCGGGGCGGAGGTGCATGGGAGGAAATTCAATTATGAGGGATGAATTATGAATTTTGAAAGCCGGTTGCACCGGCGGGCCATTATTTCCAATGCTCAACTTGCAACGTGCTGAGGGAGAGGCGAGGCGTCAAGCCGCCTCGGGCGGAAAGCGAGGTAAGCCTCCGCACTCCAAAGAAATGCAAAGCGGAGGTTGGCGCTCCGATTTTTGAAATTTTGTCTCCATGGAGCGCATGGAGCGCACTGAAGGGTGGCGTGATATGGCGAAGGATGGGAGGCTGGGAACATGAGAAAGAGAATATTTTGTGACGATATAGCCGATGGAGCCGATGGAAGACTAACGCAAGGGCTGGGATTCGGGCAGAGTGCGGGAAGCAAAACGAAATTTTATGTGGATGTAGTGGGATGTAGTGAGATGCATGGTTTAACACGTGGCGAAAAATCGAGCAAGGTGAGGGCGTGATGAACGAGACACAGACAGTCTTGCGGGAGGCGGAGAGGCGGAGCAACATGGCGGGGATGCCGAAACATCGAACATCGAACATCGAACGTCCAACATCGAAGGAGGCGGACTCGCGGCAGGGATGCCGCGTAACCCGCACGCAGGATGCGTGCGCTACGGAGCCGAGGACGATCACGAGTTGGCTGTCTCCGGTTGTTCGCACATTGGTTTGCGTATTCTCTTTCGTGGCGATTTTTCATGGCTATGGCATCGGCCAGGGGACGGTGCAGCCGGTGCCGGAGTGGGTTGGGGGTGTTGGTGCGGAGGAACAGGTCTATTTGCGGAAGGTTGTGAATGCGCCGGAGGATTTGTTGCGAGGGATCTTGCTGGTGGCGGTGGAGGGGGAGGCGACGTTTTTTGTGAATGGGCAGAGGGCAGGGGTGACTTCGCAAAGGGAGAAGGCGGAGAGTTTTGAGGTGACGCGGTTCTTGCGTGGAGGGACGAATGTGTTGGCGTTTTCAGTGAAGGGTGCAGGCAAAGCGCCGCGGGTAGCCGCGTTGTTTGAGACGACTTCGCATAAGGGGGTGCAGGCGTGGACGATCTCGGATAGCTCTTGGAAGTTGGGCGGGAGTGCGACGGCGAAGTGGAATGAGGTGGGATTCAATGATGCAGCGTGGAGTGCGGTGAAGAGCTTCGGCGTCATGGAGGCGAAGGATAATCCGTTTGATCCGGCGAAGGCGTTTGATGCGTATAACAGTTGGAAGCTGGCGAGCGGGGCGAAGCTGGCGACTGATCCGGCGACGTTCCGGGTGCCAGAGGGGTTTCGGGTGGAGTTGTTGCGGTCGGCTTTGCCGGAGGAGGATTCTTGGGTGTCGATGGCGTTTGATCCGCAGGGGCGATTGACGGTGGCGCGGGAGAAGCGTGGGCTGTTGCGCATGACGATCGGCGCGACGGCGGTGGAGGGTGTGGAGGTGATCGAGGATTCGCTGCTGGAGTGTCGCGGGCTGCTCTACGCGCACGGGGCGCTGTATGCGAATGCGAACAATAGCAAGGCGTTCGTGCGGCTCCGCGATACGGATGGGGACGGGAAATTTGATGAGACGAAGGAGTTGCTGCGCACGGAGGGAACGGTGGGGCATGGGCGGAATCATGCGGTGCTGGGACCGGATGGGGCGATCTATCTGGTGCATGGGAATGATGTGCGCGTGGCGACGAACTCGCTGAAATGGCCACAGCCGTACCAGGGCTACAAGGTGGATCAGCTCATCGAGTGTCCGTGGGATCCGTATATGTTCGATGCGCAGAATACGCCGCCAGGCGGGCACATCCTGAAGACGGATGCGGAGGGGAAGGAGTGGACGCTGATCGCGGGCGGGCTGCGGAATCCGCTGGATGTGGCGTTCAATGAGGCGGGGGAGATGTTCACGTTTGATGCGGATAATGAAGGGGATCTGGGTTGTCCGTGGTATCGGCCGACGCGCGTGTTGCACGTGATTCCGGGAGCGGAGTTTGGGTGGCGTCGAGGGACGGGGATGTGGCCGGAGTATTCGCCGGATGCGTTACCGGCGGTGGTGAACATCGGGGTGAGTTCGCCGACGGGGATTGAGTTCGGAACAAAGAGCCAGTTTCCGGAGAAGTATCGGAAGGCGCTGTATATCAGTGATTGGTCGTATGGGCGAGTGTTGGCGGTGCATCTCAGTGAGAAGGGCGCGAGCTATGCAGGGACGACGGAGGAATTTCTGGCGGGGCGTCCGCTGAATGTGACGGATGTGAAGTTCGGGCCGGACGGGGCGATGTATGTGCTGACGGGCGGGCGGAAGACGCAGTCGGGGCTCTATAGGGTGAAGTATGAGGGAAGGGGCGAGGTGGGAAATGCGAAGGGCGATACTGCCGCTGAGCTTAGGGAAGTGCGGCGCGGTTTGGAGGCGCTTTATGCGAAGGGGAATACGGTTGCACCGGAGGAAGTGGTGAGGCGGGCTTGGGCGTTCATGGGGCATGAGGATGTGTTCATACGGTTCGCGGCGCGGACGGCGGTGGAGCATCAGCCGGTTAGTTTGTGGGCGCAGAGGGTGTTGAGTGAGGGTAGTGTTGAGGGTGGATTAAATGGGGCGCTGGCGTTGGCGCGGTTTGGGGATAGGACGCATTTGCTGCCGTTGATGAGGAAGCTGGAGGGATTTGAATGGACGAAGTTGAGTGCGGAACAGCAGTTGGTTTTATTGCGGGCCTATGCGGTGGCGTTCAGTCGTATCGGTGTGCCGGATGCGGTTGGTGGCGGGCGGTTGATGGCGATGATGGAGGAGCGGTATCCGGTGAAGGACTGGCGCGTGAACAACAAGCTGTGCGAGCTGCTGGTGTATCTGGGCGCGCCGGAGACGGTGAGCCGCACGATGCCTTTGCTGAGCGCGGCGACGGAGCCGCATGACCGGCTGAATTATCTGTTTTTCCTGCGCAATGTGACGACTGGTTGGACGATGGCGCAACGGCGGACGTATTTCGAGGCGTTGAATCAGGCGGAGGAGTTTTCGGGCGGACGCTATTACACGTTTGCGTTGCAGGCGATCCGGGAAGAGGTGACGGAGCAACTCACGGGCGCTGAACGGGGCGCGCTGGCGGAGGTGCTGGTGGCGCCGGTGAAGGAGAAATTGCCGGAGCTGCCGCCAGCGCAGTTCGTGAAGGAGTGGAGGATGGAGGAGTTGCTGCCGATGTTGGGAGAGGTGGCGAAAGGGCGGTCGTTTGAGAACGGGCGCAGGGCTTTCCGCCAGGCGCAGTGTGTGGCGTGTCACCGGTTCTCGCCGGATCGGGTTGTAGGTGGTGGCGTGGCGGGGCCGGATCTCGCGGGGGTGAGCGGGAGGTTTCCGCGAGCGGATTTGCTGGATCACATCATGAATCCCTCGAAGGTGATCGATGAGAAATTCCGGCAGACACGATTCAAGTTGCGCGATGGTGAGATGATCGAGGGAACGGTGGAGCGTGAGGAGGCGGGGACGCTTTTTGTGCGGGCGAATCCGCTGGCGAAGGAGTTAACGCAGATTAAGCGTGCGCAAGTGGTGAGTGCAGAAGAGTCGCCGATGTCGGCGATGCCGGAGGGGTTGCTGAATGTGTTGCAGCGGGAGGATGTGCTGGATTTGCTGGCGTATTTCGAAGCGGAGGGGAATCCGAAGCACGTGGTGTTCCGCAAGTAAACCGACGAAATTGACGTTGCTGAAATATGGAAATGGAGTGAAAAGGAGGGCGAACCACACGTTATGAATAAAATCTTACTGGCCGTATTGGTGACGACAATTTTGACGGGCGTTTCTCAAGCACAGACAAGTGCGCCGGTGGCAGTGCGCAAACCTGCGGATGGGCCGTTCCAGCCACAGGTGATCCGGCCCGGTGGCGTAGTGATCCCGCTCTACAAGCCGGATTCGCCGTTGCTCAAGAAGGAACGCCTCCACGAGGCGGAGAAGTACAACACGCAGGGCAACAGCAAGAGCATCATGAATGTGATCAACATTCATAACCCGTCCATCGAGGTGCATCTGGCGAAGGATCGCTTGCTGAATGGGGCGGCGATGATCGTGGCACCGGGCGGCGGGCATAAGATCTTGTGGGTGGGACCGGAGGGTGCGGATTACGTGGAGACGAATGACAAGCTGGGTGTCTCGACGATCGTCTTGCGCAACCGCCTGCGCGTGGATGGCTACGAGCCGACGACAGATGCGGTGAGTGATGCGTTGCAGGCGATCCGCCTGGTGCGTTCGAAGGCAAAGGAGTGGAACTTGGACCCGAACAAGATCGGCATCGTGGGATTTTCAGCGGGAGCGGAATTGTCGGCACCCGCGGCGTTGTTCTATGAAGAGTTTGAGAAGAAGAACAATGATCCAGCGGATCCGCTCTCCAAGTTTTCCGCCCGGCCGGATTTCGTAGGAGTGATCTATCCCGGGCCGACGCCGTTCACGAAGGCGCCGGAGACGGCGATTCCGGCGAATGTGCCGCCGAGCTTCCTCGCGTGCGCGGGCACGGGCGATAAAGGACATGCGATCTGGGCGGTGGATTATTTCAATGCGATGCTGAAGGCGAATGTGCCGAACCTGGAGATGCACCTGTATGGTCGCGGTGCGCACCCGCTGAAGCGGAGCAGCGCGCCGGATGCGATCCCATCGGCCAAGTGGTTTGACCGTTATGTAGAGTGGTTCGCGGATCTGGGATTCCTAGGCAAGCCGGGAGAAGAGACGAAGGCGGCGAAGGAAGTGGCAGCGTATGCGAAGAAGGTGAAGAAGTAGATTGTGCTGCCGATGCTATCCGACGGAGATGACTATGACAGGTTGCGGTGGAAATAAAATAGCGGCGGCCCCAAGGCCACCGCTCATGAACCAAAGCAAAGCAGGCTTATTTTGCGGCGATTTCATCCGCCAAGCTGAACTGGCCGCTGCGTTCGTTCATGACCCATTTCTTGCCGACGGGCGGCTTGGGCCATTCGGGCAGGCCAAGCCGGAAGTCGGGATGACGCCAAGCTTTGAGCTCGTCCATAGTGGGGATTTTGTTCATCTGGGAGATATAGTTCTCTGCATGCCAGTCGAGATGTTGGATGATGTTCTCCAAGTCTTTCTTGGTATAACCCGTCGGGTCGGTGGTGGAGAGGATGCTGGGGTCGACCTTGATGGGCTGGGCGTCCGCGCCCGGTGGCGTGTTGGCCGCAGGCGCGGCCGCTTCCAAGGAGACGGGTGCGGACGGTGCCGTCGAGGGCGGCGGGGCGATGGACAACTCATCGGCAGGCGGGCTGCAAGCAGACAGGCAGAACAGGCCGGTGAACAGCAAGCTGGAGGTGAGGCGTGGGGCGATCATGTGAGCTGTGCAAGTGGGACGTTTTAGTCTTTTGGATTGATCGTCCAGAAACCTGACTGTTTGTTCAGGTCGGTGGTGGTGATGGTCTTGCCGGGAGGCATATATTCCGCATGGCCATCCATGAAGAGGTAGTTGTAGCCATTGTTGTGATAGGTGGCGATCGGGATGGCCCCGTTCTGCTGGTTGGGATGATCGGTAGTGGCCCCGCTTTCATTCCCGGCATATTGGACGTGGTTGCCGGAGCTGACGCGCTCCAGGACAAGAATGGTGTCGGGCTGGTTTTGGACCATCGCCGTCCGGATGGCGGCCTGGCGTCGCGGCCAAGGTTTGCTGGGAGCGGTGGCGTCATTGGTGAAGGTATCCGCAGTGTTCCAGGAGGAATGCACTGCGGTCTGACGCCAAAAAAGGCCGACGCCACATTTGTTTACCGGGCTGGGCGGCCATGTGTCGGTGGCAGGCGTGGCGTAACTCCAGCTTGCGGTGTCACCCCGCTGGTGGGTCGGCATCGAGTAGCTGCGGTAAGCGCGCGTGGGGGTGGAGGGGCCACCGTTGGCGAAGATGCGCTCGACCTTGTCCGAAGGGCACGTGATCGCCTTCACCTGGGTTTCTTTGCGTTGGGTGCTGGAGATGAGTTGTTGGGGAGTTTCATAGCCGCCCATGTAAGGGGCCAGCAAGTCATCCCAAGTCATGTCCCAGCTATTGTGTTGGCGCAACACGGCATAGGGAATCTTCTCGCTGTTATCGGTGGTGTACATGTTCACGGACACACCCACTTGCTTCATATTGCTGAGGCATTGGGTGATCTGGGCCCGCACTTTCGCCTTGGCAAGGGCGGGCAGCAGCATGCCTGCCAGAATGGCGATGATGGCGATGACCACCAGCAGCTCAATCAGGGTAAAACCCGAAGCAGCCCGTGACGACAGGTGTTTATGGTTCGTCATAAAGTTAAATTGGTATTTATGACAAATGGCGCACGGCGATGTTTCCTTAGCAAAGCGTCGGGTACGCAGTTTGGGTGGTACGGCCTGCTCCACCGGACAGGAAAACCGCTGTCTTTCTTCGGGGATTACGTCCGTAAAAGAACAGGCGACCTGTGCAAGGTCGCCTGTCTTCAGCTGGCCGAACTGATTGCGCGCCAGTGCTTAGAAGTATTTCGTCACCCCGGGCGAAGCCATGGGAGGAACGTCAAGTTTCATGTCCCATGCGAGGTTCTTCGGGAATAAGTCTTCCTGCGAGTTCACGGCCATGTCCCAAGTGATCTCCTGCCCGGTGTAGGCGGACATGCGGCCCATGATGGCCATGATGCAGCTCTTGATCATCCAGTCACCGTCATTACAGACATTTCCGGAGCGGATGGAGGCGAAGAGTTCGTCGTGTTCATTCTGATACATGTCACCCTTTACCCCGGTGAAGCGCCACACGGGTTTGCCGCTGGCATCATAGATCTCCGGTACCGTCTTGCGACCGATGATGCAACGGCCTTTGTCACCTTGGATATAGTCTGCATGCTCTTTGTAAGAGTGGTCCTGATACTTCGTCTTGAGCATCGTTCGGCGGCCGTCGGCGTATTCCCAGGTGACGTCGAAATGATCGTAGATATTCCCGTAGGAAGGCACCTGGCGGCCACCCGAGGCGACGCATTTGATGGGCGCCACGTCCTTCATCAGCCAGTTGATCTTGTCCACGCTGTGCACGGCTACTTCCATCATCCAATCACCGGAAAGCCACACGAAGTTGGACCAGTTGTTGAGCTGCCATTGCAAATCAGTCCACTCCGGCTTGCGCGTGCCGGGGAACTTGGTGGAAAGCGTGCCACCCATACGCGTGGAGTAGATGGAGAGCACGTTGCCGATGCTGCCATCATGCACGCGCTTGACGGTGTCACGCAGGGCGTTGTCGAAGCGGAAGCAAAACCCGGCGCGCAGGGCGAGCTTCTTCTGCTTGGCGATTTCTACCGATTTCAGCACGGAACGGATACCTGGCCCGTCGATTGCCATGGGCTTCTCGCAGAAGATGTGCTTGCCCGCCGCGACTGCTGCCGCGAGGTGCCTTGAGCGAAAACCGCCCGGTGCGGCGAGCAGGACGACATCAATGCCGGAATCGAGCACCTTCTGGTAAGCATCCAGTCCGGTGAATTTTTTATCGGCCGCCACCTTTACCTTCTCACCATGCTGCTTGGCGAGGCCGGCCAGGGATTGCTCCAGCTTGTCAGCGTAGAGATCGCCCATGGCCACCAGTTCCACGTTGCTGTCCGCACTAAGCGCCTGGTTGGCCGCGCCTGTGCCACGGCCACCGCAGCCGATGAGGCCGATGCGCAGCTTGTCGCTGTTCGCGGCGGCGCTCAGGATGGTCGGGAAGGAGAGGGCGGAAGCGCCCACCACGGCGCTGGTCTTCAGGAAATCACGGCGGGAGGTGTCAGGGGTGTTGTTCATGCTCAGTTCGTCAATTGTTCTGGTCCATCTTTGGACGCCTTATTTCGTGAGGTGCTTCAACATCTTTACATCCCAATTAAATATCAAGGGGATAAGCCTTGTCGGTTAAGCGAGGCGGGTGGAAGGAAAAAGCCGGGGGTTTGCTCGGTTGTCCCGGTCAGCAAGCAGCGGGAGGGGCAGTGTGAGCATCCAAGCAGCGGTGAAACTCCGCCAGGTCCAAGGGCAAAGGCAAACGGATACGGCCAGGCTCATGATCGGTTCCGGCGGGTTCGCCTACGGCCAGCTCCCGCAAGAGCACCAGAAAAGGCGGTGGTATCCGCCACCAGAGCAGCACCTCAGTGTCACCGATACAGGGGCCGACCACCAGCAGACCGCGGACCTTGGCTTCCTCTGGCGGCGGGTCGTAGGGGTGGTTGTGATGGCGGACGGTCAGGCCACGCATCTGCACCGCTTCCGTGAGCAGCTCGCCCAGCAACGTGTTTCGGGTCCAGATCCAAACCGTAGCTGAGTTGCTCATAAAGTGATGCTTAATCTGCCACCGTCGGCCAATGAAACCAGGTCACGAAGCTGTCCCCTTCCAGCTTGGCCCCGATGTACCCATCTGCCAGACAACGTTCCAAAGAGTGCACCCCATAGGCGTTGGCCACAAATTCCGCGCAGATACGCATCCCGAAGCCGTTGCCTCCCGTGGTGAATCCGCCGATGAAGAGATCGTTCAGCTTTTCGCCAAAACGAGCCTGCAAAGCTGCCTTATGTTCCGTTGAGATGCGGTTGCGGATCACGAACCGCAGATGCTGCGGGACTCCTTTTGGTACTGTTAAGATGTGGAAATCGACCTCGTCGTTCGCGGCGTATTGGGCGGCATTGTTGATGAGATTATAAACGACCCGGTCCACCGCGGAAAACTCCAGGCAGCTCTCGGCCACATTTCCCTCATAGGCCAGGTCCAGATTGATACGGACGGCGCGGGCACCGACGTAATGGGTGGCATTCTGCCACTTCTCCCGCAGCAGACTCAGGCTGTGAAACTGTCGGCCTTGATCGCGTTGCCGCCATTCAGGATCCACGTCGCGCAACCCATTGCGCATGATCTTCAGATGGTCGCGCGTGAGGAAGAACATAGGCAAGACACTCTCCGTCCGGCGAACGCCCATGTTGATCAATTGGATGCGCAAGAGCAGGGTGGTCAAAGCCCCGCCCTTAAGGTCGTGGACCACCTGGCTCAAAAGTTTGCTGGGGCGTTGCTGATAGCTGCTGTTACCCAAGGTCTGCAGAGATTTGATGAAGTTCGGCCAGTCCTGTTGCTTGATCACACCCTGCAGTACCGCCAGACAATGCTCAGGCTGATCGCGATGCGCTTTAAGGATCTCAAAAAGTTCCTTCAACCGCTCATAAAGGGTGGTCACCGTGAGCCGGTCTTCCTCGGAGAAAACGCTCAAGAGCAGGCTGATGTCATCGCCCGCATACCGGGAAGGCCGGTAACAGATTAAACTGGTGGGGGCCAGTCCGGTCAGGTCAAGGTCCTGTTTGGCTGCCATTTGGTTCATGACCGCCCATTCTCGACCAGCTTTGGGGAAATGCAAC
Source organism: Verrucomicrobiota bacterium (assembly GCA_023431185.1). GTDB lineage: Bacteria > Verrucomicrobiota > Verrucomicrobiia > Limisphaerales > JAEYXS01 > JAEYXS01. The sequence goes on along the minus strand of JAEYXS010000046.1, from coordinate 17,519 downwards.
CCGGCCACGTGGCTGCAATTTCGGTAAATTTTCCTGTCCAGTTTCCCGGAGAATGGAACTATAGTGGGCTACAACCCGTTTAACCACCGGTGATGGCTGGGCTGTCTCAGGTCATGGTCTGGACGGAATCTGAATTTATGCACGAAAAGAAAACGATAACGTTGAAAGTCAAGGCCCTGCTCGCCGGACTCTTGATGCTTGGTACCTCAGCGGCCCAGGCGGCGGATACGGTGCTGGTGGAGGCGGAATCCTTCCAAAGCCACGGCGGCTGGTCGCTGGACACCCAGTTCATCGAGATCATGGGGTCGCCTTACCTCTTGGCCCACGGTATGGGCACTCCGGTGAAGGATGCGGTGACCACGGTCAAGTTTCCCAGCACGGGCAAATACCGTGTCTTCGTGCGCACCAAGGACTGGGTTGCCCGCTGGAAAGCCCCCGGTACCCCTGGTAAGTTTCAGGTGTTAGTAGATGGCGAAGCCGTGAAGGAGACCTTCGGCACCAAGGGCGAGGACTGGTTCTGGCACGAAGGCGGGGCGATCGATATCAAGAAAAATGAGGTACAAGTGGCTCTGCGCGACTTGACCGGGTTCGAGGGCCGTTGCGATGCCATCATCTTCACCAAAGATCCCGTTTACACCCCTCCCGCTGGCAAGGAAACCTTGCCCAAGTGGCGGCGTGAACTGCTCGGCCTCCCGGCCAAACCAGTGGAGTCTGGCCCGTATGATCTCGTCGTGATCGGTGGCGGTTACGGCGGCATGGGCGCGGCCATCTCGGCGGCGCGCATGGGCATCAAGGTGGCCTTGATCCAGAACCGTCCGGTGCTGGGCGGCAATGGCAGTTCCGAGATCCGTGTGTGGGCGATGGGTGGCACACGTCGGGGCTTATACCCGAAGCTGGGCGGCATCGTGGAAGAATTCATGGACAAGGCGAAATCTTCTCCCGGTACGTTCGAAGAGTTCGGTGATGCGAAGAAAGAAGAACTCGTCCGCGCAGAGAAGAACATCACGCTCTTCCTTAACAATCACGTCTTTGCGGTGGAGAAGAACGGCAACCGTATCGTGGCGGTGGAAGGTCTCGACACCCGCACCAGCCAGGTGACGCGTTTCGCGGGCAAGTTCTTCGTGGACAGCACGGGCCATGCGTTCGTAGGTGCGCTGGCCGGCGCGGACAGCACCGTACAGGAGGAAGGCCATTTGGGCATGAGCAACATGTGGCGTTGGGAAAACGCGGATGCCCCGGTCAAATTCCCCGAGACCCCTTGGGCGCTTGACCTCGTGATGGATGACTTCCCGTATCCGAAGCGTTTCCATGCCGAGTGGTTCTGGGAATCCGGCTTCGATAAACATCCGCTCCATGACCTGGAATACACGCGCGACTGGAATTTCCGCGCCATCTACGGTGCCTTCAACGCCATGAAGAACAAGGACGGCGCGAAGGAGCATCCGAACGCGAAACTGCAATGGGTCGCTTACATTGGCGGCACACGCGAGTCGCGCCAGTTGTTGGGCGATGTCATCCTGACGCGTGAGGATATCACCAGCAAGAAGATGTTCCCAGACGGCTGCGTGCCGACCACGTGGGATATCGACCTGCATTATCCGCGCGAGCAGTACATGAAGAAATTCCCGAACGATCCCTTCATCTCGAAGGCCGTGTTCGACAAGGCCGTGGACCGCAATCACGGTTATCCCGTTCCTTACCGCACTTTCTACTCGCGCAACATCGAGAACCTGTTCATGGCCGGTCGCAATGTCAGTGTGACGCATGAGGCCCTCGGCACCGTGCGCGTGATGAAGACGGGCGGCATGATGGGCGAGGTCGTGGGCAAGGCGGCCTCCATCTGCATCAAGCAGAACTGCCTGCCGCGCGATGTCTATCACTCCTACCTCGACCAGTTGAAAGAACTGATGAACCTGGATCACTTCATGCGCCGCGACACAGTGAACGCCCAATTCTACAAACCGGCCAATGCTACTGAACTGCCCGCGCCGCAAGTCTTCGAGACGGGCATTGATCCCAAAAAGCTGCCGGGCATCGTGGTAGATGACGACAAGGCGGTGAAGAAGGGCAAGTGGACTGCGGGCGAAGGACTCAAGGGTTTCGTGGGCGAACACTATCTGTATGGTCGCGAAGCCGGTTCCTCGGTGCGTTACGAGTTCTCTGTGCCGCAGAACGGCCAGTATGAAGTGCGTGTCTCCTATGGCATGCACGAAAATCGCGCCACGAACGTGCCGGTCACGGTGACGGATAACGCCGGTTCCAAGACGGTGCTCATCAATCAGCGCGTGCAACCGCCGCTGACGAACGGCTTCGTGTCCGTCGGCACCTACACCTTCGATGCTTCGAAGAAGGGCGTCGTGGAGATCGGTACGGACAAGGTAAACGGCAACGTACACGCCGACGCCATCCAGGTGCTCCCGTCCAAATAATACAGTTTGTGGGGAATTCAAAACCGCCTGTCATGACCTTCATGCCAGGCGGTTTTCTTTTCAGGCTTAGAGGGGAAAGAATTTATCGTAAGCGAATGCTTTTTCCGTTAGAGCAAAGCCCGCCGCCTCTCCTCCCTCTCCCCTCAATGGGGAGAGGGCCGGGGGGAGGGGTGAGAGCAATAGACGTGTAAGCATTCAAAATCGTGTCGCCCGAACCACCAGTCCAGAAACCCGCCCCGCGATGGCAGCCCATCGCCCTGCGGCTCTATCGATTGGCGGTCATCTTGCTCATCGCGTGGATCGTGCGTGAGCATCACTACCGCTTGCGCATCCAGGGGGACACTCCCGTCACAGCGGATGAGGTGACCCAATTCCTGCCCGAGGCCAAGGAATTGCGCCCGGATCGCTCAGAATTTCACGGGCTCGAAGTCTTGAATGCTGCCGGGGAGAAGATCGGTTACGTCGTCCGTACCTCGCCGGATGCGGACCACATCATCGGATACGTGGGCATGACGGATACCTTGGTGGCCTTGGACAAAGACTTGAAAGTGCTCGGCATCAAGATCCGTCGCAGTGAGGACACGCGCAAGCATGTGGAGGACGTGGCTACGGACCGTCAGTTCATGAAGATGTGGAACGGCAAGTCATGGGAGGAAGTGGGCGGCATGACGCCCAAAGCATTGCGTCTGGAAGGCGTGGCCGGTTCCTCCATGACGAGCTTGGCGATGGCCGAGGGCATTGCGTTGCGTTTCCGACGGACGGCGGGTGAAGCAGATGAACATCCGGCTTTTCGTGCTTCGGCAGGTGATATCGGACTGGCCATCGTGGTAGTGATGGCTTTGGTGCTGACCTTCACAAGCATCGAGAAGCGCAAATGGGTGCGGCGTGTGTTTCAGGTGGTCGTCATCGCGTATGTGGGCCTCATCAGTGGTGATCTGGTGGCACAGTCTTTGTTGATGGGCTGGGCGAAGTCGGGTCTGCCCTGGCGCATGGCTCCGGGCATCGTCCTGCTGGGAGTCGTCGCGCTGGTGGTGCCGTGGGCCACCCGGAAACCGGTGTATTGCCTGCACCTGTGCCCGCACGGAGCGGCGCAGGAACTGGTGGGGCGATTGACGCCGAAGAAGTGGCGTGTCTCCGTGCCGGATGAGGTGGCGCGGCGGCTGCGCTATCTGCCCGGTGTGCTGCTGTTCATGGTCATCGCCATCGTCATGCTGGGACTGCCGATCGATCTCGCGAGTGTGGAGCCATTTGATGCCTATATCATCGGCGTGGCCGGTTTGGCGACCATCCTCATCGCCGTGGGCGGTTTGGTCGCCGCGTTTTTCGTGCCGCAGGCGTATTGCAAGTTCGGTTGTCCGACCGGGGCGGTGCTGGAGTTCGTGCGTTCGCGCGGACCGCAGGATAAGTTCACCAAGCGCGATGCCTTCGCCGGCTTGCTGGTGATAGTGGCCATGTTGTTTTATTGGAATTACTACGCGCTCCAGCAATGGATCGTGGGGCCGTTATGATTCGCATGCGAGGAGTATTGTTCGTGTGGCTGTTGTTTGTATTTGCTCATGCTTCTTTTGCCAGCAAACCAGTCCAGCAAACCACGGGCGAAGCGATAGGGATGAAGTGGTCGGTGAAATGGATCGGCGGGCAGGAGGAAGCGGTCATCAAGCAGGATATCTCGGCGCTGCTCACCGGGATCGAGCAGGAGATGTCCACGTATCGGGCGGATTCGGAGCTGTCCCGGTTCAATGTCTCGCGCAGCACGAACTGGTATCCGGTCTCGACGAACTTGATGCGGGCAGTCGCAATCAGTCTGGAGATCGCAGTGAAGAGCGAAGGAGCATTGGACCCGACAGTATATCCGCTGGTGCAGGCATGGGGCTTTGGGTCGATTCGGCGTGTAGGGCAGATGCCTACGGTCACGGAGGTGGCCGTCGCGCGGACAAAGGTGGGCCACACCAATGTGCAGGTGAGGGCTTCGCCGCCAGCGGTGCGCAAGCTGCAGCCGTTCGTTTCATTGGATGTGAACGCCGTGGCGATGGGGCTGGCGGCGGATCTGGCGAAGGCACGCTTGCAGCAGCTCGGCTGTGATAATTTCCTCGTCGATATGGGCGGGGAGTTCGCGGCGGTGGGTGGTGGGCCGGAGGGGAAGGGCTGGCCGGTGGGCATCGAGCAGCCGGATGCCCAAGGACAGCGGATCCAACGGGTGATCGTGCTCAAGAACGAGAGCCTGGCGACGTCGGGTGATGACCGGAATTTTCGCGAGATCAAGGGCAAGCGCTATCATCATATCATCGACCCGCGCACGGGCTGGCCGGCGGAGACGCAGATCGCATCAGCCACGGTCATTCACGCCAGTTGCGCCCAGGCGGATGGCTGGGCGACAGCGATGGTGGTGATGGGAGTCGAACGGGGAATGGCTTTGGCGAAAAGAGAGGGCTTGGAAGCCGTTCTGATCGTACGCGGCAAGGATGGCCGGTATGAGGTGAAAGAGACGGGCCGCAGTGCCAGATGAAGATCAGCGGGTTTGCCAATAAGTTTTCCAGCCCTGGTTGCGGACGGTGGCATGGGCGGGGATCTGCGCCCAGATCATGCCGGTGGCGAGAATGTCACCACAGGCGAGCAGAGCGTTGAAGCTGGAGATGAAGGCGAGCCAGCCGGAAGAAATCTGCGTGGCAGCCAGAATCAGCAAGGGCAAGACGCTGATGACGAGCAGCGGCATCAGCAAGATGGCGAGAAACCGGTTGCGCGTCATCTCGCCATCGTAGTGAGCGTAGAAGAGGATCTTGGCGGGCCAAAGACCGAGGATGGAGGCGGAGTGGCGGCCATTGCCAGGGTGGATGAGCGCGTGGATGAGTTCATGCACGACCACGATGCCGGCGAAGTTCAGCAGAAAAATACTCAGAGACATATCTCCCACACCAGCGCTCAACGGAGTAAGCCGCCACCAAAGAAACAAAAAGAGCAGGCCGGCACCGATACCGATAGGCAGGGCGAGAAGTTGAAACAGCCACGGCGAAGGCTCGCGCAAGGCTTTCCACGATTCGTCCGGAGAGAAATCCGGCGATTCCGGGATGGGGCCGACGTGGAAGCGCATAAGCTCCGGCTCATTCTCCGGTCAGGGGCAGGGTGAACTTGGCCTGTTTGGGCACACCGGCTTCATCGCGGTAGCCCATGGTGATCTGGTCGCCGGGATTGAATTTCATGCGGAACCAGACGAGGAAGGCGCGGCCATCGAGGTCCGGGCTCATGCCGTTGACGGAGGTGACGACGTGGCTGGAACGCAGGCCGGCTTTATACGCCACCCGATCTTTGTTATCCCCCATGAAGGGCTGGATGGCCATGGTCTTGGGGTGGATGCCGAGCTGCTTGCGTTTCTGGTCCGGCACTTTCAACGGGAAGAAGGAGGGGCCGACGCTGATGACGCCTTGCGAGATGGACATGCGCCAGTCGAGGGCGGTGCGACGCCAGCCGTCGTTGACTTCCAGAGTGCCGGTCATGGCCTTGCCGTTGCGCAGCCAGACGAGTTCGAATTCACCGGCGCCTTTTGGGCCGCGATGGAGCACGCCACGAAAATCCGCCTGGCTGAAGAGCATGTGCTTATTGGCTGCGCCGAGGATATCACCTTTCTGCAAGCCAGCCATCGCCGCCGGACTATTGGGCGTGACTTGCTTCACGAGGAGGCCGTGATCGCGTTCGATGACGATGCCCACATTCTCGGGCAGCGGCCAAACTTGGGTGTCCTTCACCTTGTTGAAGGTCTTGGCGGCGATGGCGGGGGTGCGGAGGATGTCGGCGACCTGGTGGCAATGGATGCAGTTGGAGTTCAGGCTTTCCTTGGCGGGACGCAGCTTTTGCCAGGTGGCGTAGCCGGGCAGGCTCGTGGGATCGGCCTTGGGCTGGGTCATGTCTGGCGCGGGGAGGTCGAGATTCCATTTCTCACGCCGCGGATCGGCATGCCAGGCGAGGGCGGATTGCAGGGTGCGGATGAGCGAGGGCTTCGAGATGCGCGTGGCATCGGAGACGTTGTCGCGCCCGCCATAGACGCTGAGGACGCGACCCTCGGGGGAAAGGATCCAGCCCCACCAGGAAAGATCGAGGTCCTGATAGCCTTCCATGGGGAAGATGCGGAAATCGATCATCTTGGCATCCGTGAGGCGCACGGTGACGAACTGGAGGAGAATAGGATCAAGGTCGGTGCCGCCTTCGAGGACTTCTTTGTCAAAGGCGGAGCATTGCTTGCAGGGCAGGCAGCGGAAGGTGACGAAGAGCGGGCGGTTCTCCTTCTTGGCCTCGGCCATGGCCGCGTAGAGATCGCTGCGCCACTGGACTTTGTAGCCGGAAGGGGCGGGCGGCTTGCCCTGACGGGGGCCAAGGACTTCATTCCAATCTATTGATTGGGCATGGGTGACCGGCACCTCACACAACAGTGCCGCCAGGAGCAGAGCGAGCAGGCAACGCGCTGAGTTCATAGGGCTGAGGCGGGAGACTACGGGGTTGGGGAAGGCTGTCAATCCGGGCCGGTAGCACCCCGAGCAGCAGGCGCGGGGTATACCGGCGGGCCATTTTTTGGAAATATCCAACGGGGTTGCTCAGATGAGCCGGGGCAGATGTCAGCCGGTTTGTTTGTTATACTGACGAAATCTGGCTTTCACGTGGTTGAGGGCGCGTTGGGTACACCAGGCCTGGTAGGGAAGGGTGGCGATGTGTTTGGCAAGGCGCGAGGTCCAGTGTCCGGGTTCGGAATGGGTGTGGATGGTGAAGGAGAGTGAACCACCGCGGTCTTCGAAGTAGAATTCGGAGATGCCGCGCTCGGCGTGGCCGGTCAATGTCTCGTAGGTGAAGCCGAGGCGTTTTTCTTCGTCGATCAAGCGGGAGATGCGCACGGCGAACTCTAGGCAGAGGCCGAAGCCGATAAGCGGTGGGACCATGGCGCGTTGGAGGATGAGGTCGCCGACGCGCATCTTGCGACCTTCAGTTTTCCATTCGGCCTCGTAGCGGATGATGGAGGAGGGGAAGATGTCGTAGTCGAAGAGGGAATCGGTGCGCCATAAGCGGATGGGGCCGGGGATGTTCAGGGCGATGGAGCTGGTTTTCTCGGGGAGAGATGAGGCATCGGTAAAGTTTGGGGTGAGGGCCTTGGCTTCGGGGAAGGTGAGTGCGGGGCGGGTGAAAGAGGGGCGGAGTTTCATGAATGGTTAAAGACCAACTGTGTAACGGCGATTTGCCAGCCTCATCTCCTGTATCTCAATCTTCCTCCCACGCTGATGCCCGGGGCCATGACCAATTCGTGGTCGTCTGCGTAAACTACGGGATAATAATCCCATGCATTCATGGGCAAGCCTGCAGCCCGCGCTGCCTCAAGTCTGGACGTGGTAGGAGTAACGCGCAAGACGCTGCCGGACAGCTCCCAACGGCCCATCAATTCCCTTGTCCCGTCACGTTGCACTGAAATCAGACTGCCATCCTCGCTGATAATCATCACCCGATGCCAGCCATCTGAACTCTCGGAACTTGTCCATTCGCCGACGATGTGATGGAGGATCTCTGCCTCAGTTGACCGCCTTTCGGGCTCAACATGGCGGCATGCGGTGAAGATCAACACCAAGATACAAAAGGTGATGATGGATTTCACGTTGTGCACAATGAGGGTTAACGGATGATGCTCAACAAGCCGACCAACAAAGAGGTCCGAATCTTGGTGTTCATACAGATCAGACCACGACCAAGAATTTGCGGTCTGCAAATACTTGATCGAGGGTTCCAAGGGTCAGGGTTTTGCCGGTCAATCTTTTCAAGGCGTCGGGAGCGATGGGAAGACTTTGACCGCCTAGTTCAACGCGCGGCCACTGCGCGAAAGTGTCCGGGGAATCATAGGCCATCCAGAAGCTTTCGCCCTCGACGCTGGCTTCGATCACACCTTGCTCATCGCCCACGTCGAAGCCTGACATCATAAAAAGACCTGCCTGCATTTCCGGGTGATTTTGCAACAAGCGTCTAATGGCCTCCAAGGCTTCCGGCGTGACGGCAAATGCTGGGGGTGTGCTCATGGTCATGCTCACGCGGGCAGGGCTTGGGCGATTCTGCCTCTGAACCAGAGGCTGAGTTTGGGCCAGAAGAGGCTGAGGATACCGGCAGACAGCAGGACAAACCCACCGATGGCCAGCATGGTGGGCAAGCCCCAAAGCTGCCAAAAGGAGTCGATCACGGCGTTGTCCGGAGCATCGCCACGATAGAGCACGGTGATCTTCTCGCCGACCCGGAATTCTGGCGGTGAGGAGTAAACGCGGGAAGCGACGGTGTGCTGCCCGCCGCTGGCATCCTGAAATTGAAAGGTGGGGGAGTAACTGATGCTCCCCGATTCGGTGTCTTTCCGTTCACGCAGCTCGATGACCGTGCCGTCGGCGTGGAGGGCGGTGCGGGAGAAATGCCAGGCGTGCAGTCCCGCAGGGATGGCAGCCAGGAGCATGACGGGACCGATGATCAGGAGAATCTTGGAAAGAGACGTCGCGCCAAGGTTGTAATTACGGCGGCTGGCTGGACGGGTCACGTAGAGGAACACAATGCCGCCCACGACCACGAAGTTCAGAATCAAGGCGAGCAACAGCAGGATGATCAGGAGGGTGTGCATGGAGCTGAAGCAGGTGGTAGTGGTTTGTGAGTCATGCGTGTGACCGGTTCAGCGAGTATTGTCCTTGCACGGAATTAAGATAGGCGCGGGAGTTTTTGGCAAGGAAAGGTTCGTGAGGGATGGGCGGAGTTTCATCGTGGGCTAAGACATATGTTCAAAGCCGTGGTCGGTGGCTTATTACTGTCCAAGGCCATAATGTTTCAACCAAACTTTCGGGTCAGCTCCCAAGTCATTGGTGGCTGTCCGACGGAATAGTGCAACAGCGTTTGTAAGGGTGCGCTGATAATCCCGCTCAACGTCTGCCGCCAAGGGCGACCCATCTAAAACCCGACTGCGATACTCGTACGCTTGAATTAAGAAATCCAGGCGCAGAGCGAGTGCCTTGGAGTCGGGCTTTTCGTCGATGTAGAGCGTTTGGGTCAACCAGCAGTGATGGGTCAGAAAAGCTGCTGTTTGGATCTGTCGGTGCTGTTGAAAATGACGCCACCCTGACAGGACCAGCAGGGTCGAAAGGACCGCAACAGCAATGGCTGAGGTGCGAGTTTTCACATGTATGATCTGCCTGACAAATAGAACTCAGGGAGCCGTTTGCGCCAAGAGGAAACGGCCCGATTCGGTGCTCGATGGCCGTTCGATTCCGTGCGTGGTTGGCTCACGTAGTAATCCCTGAACTCTCAGGGTGGAAAGGGGAACTCTGGTTCCCGTTGTGATTGCGGTGCGGGGAGTTCCCGTTTTGGGGCGACTTCGCCGAGGGCGAAGGTGCTGCGTTGCCGGTTCAGTGAGGCCCGCCAGGTGCCATTCTCAGTGATGGTGATGACATCGGTATTGGGGTCGTGTTTCATGGTGACGTTGCGCCACCGCATGGCTTGGTGGTCGATGTAACACCAGCCCCATGGTCCTCCGGGTGAGCGCATGTAGAACGCGACGGTGTAAGGTTCGGGACTCCAATTGCAGCGCTGGGTGACCATGTACTCGGAGCCATCCGGCAGGCGTAGCGAGGCGAGGACGCCACTGCCGCCGGGCTGGATAAGGAGGAGGAGAGCACCCATGATCAAGAGCACCAAAACAACGGCAAGGATGAGGAATCTCCGGATGATGTGCATAACGGGCTGAGGGATAAAGTTCAGCGACGGGGGCTGGGGTGTCAATGGTGATAAACGATGGTGGGACTTGGGGGTGTGATCAAAAGCGGGTGAAGCTGGGCCCTAGCCACGATAATGCGAGTTGCGTGAACAAGGGACCGTGTGCTTTTGTGGCGAAGGGGGGCTGGATTTGCTTATGAACGTCACCTTCTCCCTCACCCCGCCCCTCTCCCTTGGGGAGAGGGGGAACATTTGCCGCGTCAACAGCGCCAGCAAACACCTGATTTGCGGCTGATTTGTTGGCCACAAGTTCATGACAGGCTCTAGAGGGAAAGCAGTGCGTTGACCGCGAAAAGCGCGAAATACTCGAACGGGAGAGCCGATGGGACGGTTGAAAAAGGGAGCTGAAAACGCGACTTACATAAGCTGTTTTTTCTGGAAGTTCTTGGGGATGAATCGGTTCGGATTTCCATAAAAATTTTAGCGAAAAGTGATGGAAAGTTTGACGGTTTTGTGCGATTAAGTTGAGTGCTGGCAGCTCGCTGCTGGTAAAGGACGGGAAAGCTCGGTCTCAGGTTTCTGGTCTGAAGTTTCAGATCGGGAAAGGGTAAGGGCGAAAAAATCCCAAGTCACTAAGCATAGCGATGCGTTGAATGCGTCGATGTGTCCTGCGTTGGCAGAGAGGTGACGAGTCCTTATGGAATCATGGGAACGGGGACATGAGAGCTTTATTAGCAATCGAGTCCGCTGTTTCAAATTCGGTAGCGCAGTTGCGAAAAGAGTTACGGCGGAGCGGCAGCTCCGCCCTACCGGGTTTAGGATCTGTGGGTGTGTCGGGTGTTGGATCGGGGCTCGTAAGCTGGAGGGGGAACGGGACGTCAGTGGGCGTAGGATTGTATGACCCACCGGGGAATCTCAAAGTACTCACTGCGGAACCAGCCGGGTTCAGGACAGCGCCAGAGTCTGGCCTCCCTGTGAGGAGGAGCCATAGGCCAGATACATCAACAGGGGTCGGGTGGTTTCATTGCTCTTTGACATAGTTCCTCTGTTTAACCACAGCCCCGACTGTAGCCGGGGTGAAATGGACACAGATAAACACAGATTAGGGAAAGGGAGTGTGTAAGCACCTCCTCTCCCTGGCCCTCTCCTCCATTCCAAATAGAAGAGAGGGAAATGTGAATCTTGGTTCGTTTTAATGGTTAAGAGAAGTGGCTGGCGAGGGTTTGGTCTGGGAGGTGTGGACTGGTGGCTAGAGTGCCGCAGGACAGGATGCTATCGCGGAGTGTCACACTGAACGGATCGGACGGGAAGGCAGGCTTCGGGGGACGAATGAATTTAGAATTAAGAAGGGAGAATGAAAAAAGGGGGAGTTGGGAAAACGCTCAACGTCGAGAGAGGGAAAATGGGTCTTATAGGTCGGATAGGACTTATGGGAAACATCGAACACCGGTTGCACCGGCTAGCCATAACTTCCAACTTCCGACATAGAAAGAGGTGATTAGAGCCTCCTCACGTCGGCTGCTACGAAGCATTATCCCGCTTGTCGTCATGGGTTATCGGATTACCTTGGGACGCATGAACCAGACGGGCAAAGCGTTTGAAGGGATCTTGGACCGCTACTTCGAGACGACGTTGGAGCGGCATCCGGTGTATGCGAACTACGTGGGCCTCAAAGCGGGCGAGGGGAAGCTGGATCGGGCGGACCTCGCGAGCATCGAGGCGGCGGAGAAGCTGCGCCGGCAAACGCTGGCGGCGCTGGAAGGCGTGAATCCGCGGGAGCTGACGAATGAGCAGCACCTGGACCGGCTGGCGTTGCGCAGCCAGCTCTTGAACGAGTTGGAGGATTACGCGACGGCATCGCATGAGCTCTCGCCGGATGCGCCGGATACGTTGCTGAACTTGTTGCTGCATGAATTGCAGCGCGGAGATGACGAACCGGCGCGAGCGGCGAAGAACATTCGCGCGGTCTTGAAGGCGGCTCCGAAGTTCCTCGCGGAAGATGCGGCGGTGGTGATCCGTCCGGAGCGGGTGTGGTTGAAGATCATGCAGGAGACGTGTGCTAGCGCGGACTCACTCTTCACGGCGGTGGCGGGTTTCCTGGCGAAGCATGAGGCGAGTGCGAAGGATGCGGAGCTGATCGCGAGTGTGCAGCAGGCGGTGAAGTCGTATCGCGATACGGTGAGTTCGCGGGAGCTGGCGCCGGAGGGTTCCTTCGCGGTGGGGGTGGAATCGCTGCAACGGCGCGTGCGGGATCAGGTGGGTCTGGATTATTCGCTGGGTGAGATCGAGGCGTTGGCACTGGGTGAGGTGGAGCGCATCGGAGCGTTGCTGAAACAGGCGTGCAAGAAGTTCGGCAAGGGCACGGACGCGGAGGCGATCGTGGCGAAGGCGCGGGCGGAGTGGAATCCGGGCGGTGACTTGTTGGGGGTGTATCGTGCGGAGACGGATCGCGTGGCCAAAGCGTTTCGCGAGGCGAAGGCGGTGACGTTTCCGGTGGGGGATGAACTGCAAGTGCGGCCGGTGCCGGAGTTCATGCGGCATCTGTTTCCCACGGCGGCTTATTCATCTCCGGGCGCATTCGAGAAACGGCAGCGCGGCATCTTCTGGGTGAACGACCTGAGCGTGACGAAGACGACGGAGGCGGAGAAGCTGAAGGAGCGTCAACAGCACTTCGGGCTGAGCCTGACTTCGGCGCATGAGGCGTATCCGGGGCATCACTTGCAATTCGTGATCGCGAACCAGCACCCGCGCAGGTGGCGTCGCTTGTTCGCCCACGCGGTGTTCTACGAAGGGTGGACGCTGTGGTGCGAGCAAATGATGGTGGACTTGAAGATCGACCGTTCGCCTTGGCTGGAGGTGCAGCAGTTGCACGATGCGCTGTGGCGGTGTCATCGCATCCTGGTGGACTTGCGCTTGCAGACGGGGCGTTACTCCTACGCGCAAGCGGTGAAGCACATGCAGAAGCATCTGGGCTTCACGAAATCGCGGGCGGAGGCGGATGTGAACTGGTACACGAGTTCACCGGCGGTGCCGATGAGCTACTGGCTGGGGCGCCTGGAGAATGCGCGGTTATATCGGCGGCTTGTAGAGGGGCGCGGGTGGAAGTTGAAGCAGTTCAATGACTGGTTGATCAGTCACGGGACATTGCCGCAAGCGTGGTTGGAAAAGTATATGTTGGATTAGTTGGCCGAAGTTCGGCTTCCCGATGGAGGAGAGACAACTTCAGCGCTTACTTCCCAGGGGTGCGCTCTTTGGTGGCCAGCACCTTTTCCAGCACGAGGAGAAGTTCACTGCCGCTGAAAGGTTTGGGCATGACGTGATCGGCACCGAACTTGGCGGCGATGGGCAGGAAATCCACGCGGCCATCCAGCATGCCGCCGGACATGGCGACGATGCGGAGGTTCGGCTGCTGCTTGCGTACGGCCTGGATGGTCTCGAGCCCGTCCTGCTCCGGCATGAGGATGTCGGTGAGGATGATATCGGGTGCGGACTTGGCCAGCATCTCCATGCCTTCCTTGCCGTTGGTCGCCTGGGTGACTTCATACCCGTGATGCTTCAGCCACAGGCAAATGGTGGAGCGGAAAGCGTCGTTGTCATCGATGACGAGTATGCGTGGCATGCTAATAATAACCCTTGGGGCTATGATTCGTTGTGGCGGATTCAGCGGGCAAGCCTCTTTTTTGGAATAGGGCAAGATTTGTTGAGGTGGTGGAAATATCGTTTGCAACTTTTAGAGATGCGCTATCTTCCGCGCCATGAACTTGCTGCCGTTTGGGACATTGCCACCGTATCGTCCGCGCCGTTTCGTGCCGGAACAGATCAACCTCGGTGACTGGGATCAGCTCCGTCCGCTCTTCGACCGATTGGAAGTTGAAGCCGGCCAATGTGTTAGCGTGGCTGATTTTGAACGCTGGTTGCTGAATTGGGGCGAACTTAGTGCGGCGCTAGATGAGGAATCTTCCCGCCGCTACATCGCCATGTCCTGCCATACGGAGAGCAAAGAAGCGGAAGCCGCCTACCTGCATTACGTGGAGAAGATCGAGCCGGAACTGAAGCCCCGGCACTTCAAGCTGGAAAAAATGTATCTGGCCAGCCCGCTCCGGAAGCAATTAGACCAGACGCGTTTCGCCGTGTTTGATCGCAGCATCCAGAATCATGTGGCGCTTTATCGTGAGGAAAACGTGGCATTGGAGACAGAAGAGGCAAAGCTCGGCCAGCAATACCAGAAGCTCATGGGCAGCCTGATGGTGACCTACAAGGGCGAGGAAAAAACGCTCACCCAGATGGGCCGCTACCTGGAGGAGCCGGATCGCAACTTGCGCCAAGAGGCGTGGGAGATGATCGCCAAGCGCCGCTTGCAGGAGGTGGATAAAGTGGAGGAACTTTTCGATGGCCTGATCAAGTTGCGCGAGCAGATCGCGAAGAACGCGGGCTTCACGAACTACCGCGACTACGCCTTCAAGCTGCGTGAGCGTTTTGATTACACGCCGGAGGATTGCGGTAAGTTCCACCAGGCCATTGAGGACTACTTTATCCCCGTGTTGAAGCAGTTGCAGGCGGAGCGGAAGAAGCAGCTCGGGGTGGAGCAATTGCGCCCGTGGGATCTGTCGGTGGATCCGTTCAACCGGCCGCCGTTGCGTCCGTTTGAGAACGTCGGTCAGATGGTGGCCAGGACGCAGGAGATCTTCGATAAGATCGATGCCGGGCTCGCGGCGGGTTTCAAGCAGATGCGCGATCTCAAGCTGCTGGATCTCGACAACCGCAAGGGCAAGGCGCCGGGCGGTTATCAATCCACGCTGAACGAAGCGCGGCTGCCGTTCATCTTCATGAACGCCGTGGGCGTGCAACGCGACGTGGAGACCATGTTGCATGAGGCGGGGCACGCCTTTCACGCACTCGCTACGCGCGAGCAGGATATCTATCCATATCGCCACGCACCCATCGAGTTCTGCGAAGTTGCTTCCATGAGCATGGAATTGCTCGGCAATGAATTCATCGAGGCGTTCTACAATCAGAATGATGCGAACCGCGCCCGCCGCACGCATCTGGAAGGCATCATCGGCATCTTCCCGTGGATCGCCACGGTGGATGCCTTCCAGCACTGGATCTACACGCATCCGGGCCACACGCGTGCGGAGCGGAAGGCTGCCTGGCTCGCGCTGATGGACCGCTTCGGCGGCTCTACGGACTGGAGCGTTTACGAAGAGGCGCGCGGGTATATGTGGCACCGGCAGTTGCACATCTTCCTCTATCCCTTCTACTACGTGGAGTACGGCATCGCACAGTTGGGCGCGTTGCAAGTGTGGGCGAACTCGAAGAAGGACAAAGCCAAGGCGCTGAAGGATTATCAGGACGCGCTGGCGCTCGGCGGTTCACGGCCGTTGCCGGAACTGTTCAACGCAGCCGGTTGCCGGTTCCAATTCGATGGGCCGACCGTGAAGCCGCTGGTGAAGCTCGTGACGGATGAGCTGGCGACGACGAGTTAGGCTTGCCGTCAGACGCCATGGATGAGCCCGTCTATTATTACGCTCCGCGTCCGCCGCGGTGGTATGAGACCGTCACGGGACGCATCGTGTGCCTGAACATCCTGATGTTCATCGTCCAGATCTGGCTGGACGATGCGGAGAAGGAGTTCACTTACACCTGGGCGCTGAGTCTGCCGGGACTCAGGGAGGGACACTGGTGGCAGTTGCTGACCTTTCAGGTCTTGCACGGCGGGCCGATCCACCTCCTGATCAATTGCCTGCTTATCCATGTTTTGGGCCGGGCGTTGGAGGAGCATATCGGCAAACTCCGCTTGCTGGTGGCCTATTGGCTGGGCGGCGTCGCTGGCGGTCTGCTTGAGATGGGCATCAAGTGGTATTGGCCTGAGGAATTTAACAGCGCGATCCTGGGTGCCTCCGCCGGAGCCTGTGCCTTGGTGGGTGTCTTCGCGACACTCTTTCCGCGTCAACGCCTGCGCGTGCTGATCTTCTTCGTCATCCCGGTGGCCATGACCGCGCGGACCATGCTGCTGGTCAGCATCGCGTTCTCCGTGGTGGGCATGACGGGAGTGATACCAGACGGCATCGCTCATGCCGGGCATTTGGGCGGCATCATCTGGGGCATCCTCTATACCTGGTTGCGTCTGCGCCAATACATGCCGCCACCGCCCATGTCACCGCCGCCGTTGCCGTATCCTTGAAAATCCCTTCTGTCCGCAGACAAATTTTCCGGGTATGAACGTCTGCTAGGTGAGCATGACGGATCTGCAACGCATCGAGGGGCTATACGATGAGCACGCCCGGACGTTGCATGCCTTCCTCCTGAACTTCACGCGGAGCGAGGCGGATACGAAGGATATCCTCCAAGAGCTCTTCATCAAGCTCGCCCGGCAACCTTCGCTTCTTAAGGGGCTGCGCGATGAAAAAGCCTTTCTTCTCCGGCTCGCGCACAATCAAGCCATCGACCTCATCCGTCGCAATGCCAGCAAAGGCCGCACGGTTGAGGAACTGACGGAAGCCTCAGCGGGACTGTTCCAAGATGCCGCCGACCCGGATACGAACGCCTTTCGCAAAGAACTCTTGCTGGCCCTCGGCGAATTGCCCGTGGAACAGCGTGCCGTGGTGCATCTGAAGCTGTGGGAGGGGATGACCTTTGAGGGGATCGCGAGGGCTTTGGAGCTGTCGCCGAACACGGCGGCCAGCCGATATCGCTACGGATTAGACAAACTTCGGGCGCGCTTGCGTCCACTCTATGACGAGATCAAGTAAATGAAACCGGACGATTTTGAATCACAATTGCAACGCCAGCCGTTGCGCGGCCTGCCCGCCGAATGGCGGGCAGAGATCTTGTCCGCCGCGCAGGAAGCGGTGAGGCAGGCGGAATCAGAGCCGGGTTTCTGGGCCACGCTCTGGGAGGAGCTGTTCGTGGCACCGCGCAAGTTGTGGGGCGGCATGGCGACGGTGTGGCTGGTGGCGTTGATCTTGAACCTTAGCAGCGGGAGTACGACGGAGTCGGCCAGACAAATGGCGCAGCAGCAGCAACCGGTGGAAGCTGTCCCAGAAGTCATGCAGATGGTGCGGGAGCAACAGCGGCTGCGGGATGAACTTCTGGGCATCGGCGTCGCTTCTGTGGAGATGAGCCCCGCAGATCGTCCACGCGATGGACTGAAGCCGCGGAGTGAGCGGAAAGAGAATTACGCGGTGGTCTAGAGTTTGTAATGAACTTTGATAGCGATAAAGCACGGGAGCAGGCTTCCTCGCCCCTCGGAGGGGAGCGGGCCGGGGTGAGGGGTGCCGGGATTAGTTTGCAAGCATTACTCTTAAAGAATGGGGGCACCCCTCATCCTCAATCCTTCTCCCCTCCGAGGGGAGAAGGACGAAAGAAGCCGTCGTCCGTTTGCTC
>JAEYXS010000036.1 GCA_023431185.1 Verrucomicrobiota bacterium | reverse complement strand
GCGGTGGGGCGCGGGTGCTTCCCGGTCGCGCAAGAGTGTATTGGGCAATTTATCCAATGCCATGAGGTGGGCAGACTGCCGTCGGGCGGTATGGGTGTCAATGAAGGGAAAATGGTGGTGGGTCAGGCAGGTTGCGCCATTTCCTTAGCCGACAGCATCCCGCAGGCTCCGGCGATGTCCGCGCCCAGGGAATACCGGATGGTCACGGGGAATCCGCGCGCTTTGAGTTCCTTCGCAAAGGCTTGAATGCGCGCGCGTGGCGTGGGCTGCAAATCGGGTGACGACGGGATGGCGTTGTAGGGTATGAGGTTCACGTGCACGGGCAGATCGGCCAGCCAATCCGCGAGCGCTGCCAGCTCGGCATCACTGTCATTCACTCCGTCCAGCATGGTGTACTCGACCATCAATTCGCGGTCCGGTTGGGTCGCTGCCGTCGTGATTGCGGCCGTCTTTAATGCCGCGAGAGAATGCTTGAGCGCCTGTGGGATGATCCGTTCGCGCGTGGTTTTCACCGCGCTGTGCAGGCTGAGCGCGAGGCCGATGCGCGGAAATTTTTCCACAAGTCGCACCATGGCATCCGGCACACCGACGGTGGAAACCAGAAGACGACTTTCATCGAAGGCGAAGGCTTGAGGTGAGCGCAATATCTCGAGCGCACCATGCACGGCGCGTTCATTGTGAAAAGGCTCGCCCATGCCCATGAACACCACGTTGCGCACCTTGCGGTTCTCGGCGAGCAGGATTTGGTTCGCCTGGATGACCTGGTCGAGGATCTCTTCGGTGGTCAGGTTGCGCTTGAACCCAAGAGCACCGGTCGCACAAAACGCACACGCAGCCGCACAACCGGCTTGGGACGACACACAGAGCGAAGTGCGCCCGGTGGCGATGCGCAGGATGACGGTCTCGATGAGATCGCCGGCGGCCGTGCGGAAGATGAGTTTCGAAGCGCCATCGATCTGGGAATCCACGCGCCGGACCAACTCCAAGGCGTGAAACTGTACTTCTGCCGCGAAGGTGGGACGCACATCTGACGGCAATTCGGCCAAGGCATCCGCGCTTGGTCGCTGAGACTTGTAAAAAGCATTACGCAACCGGCGGACCCGGTAAGGGTCCACCTTCAGGCGACGGCTCAGGCGGTCGATGGCAGCGGTGTCGTGGATGTGCGGCACAGGAACTAGTGTAAGTGATGCCTTGGGCCGGGGCTAGTGGGGAAGAACGCGGAACTTGGACATCAAGCATACCCAAGCCATCGCCATTTTCCATGACTAGGGATATTTGCCTCTAGATGAATCATCCCCCTTGCCAAGCGGGATGGGGATAGATGATACTGAGTCTCAATAGCGAAAGCTTTAGATTGGTTCATTCATGGCCAAGCCAGAAACAAACAGTGCCGCCAACGCTCCTCAACCGGGAGCAGACACCGCCTTTGCGGAGGCCAAGGCCTGGCGTCCGGTGGGTTCCGGCTGGCAACCGCTCTATGGGAGTTTTCAGGGCTTGGGGTTCAGTGTGGAGTGGCATGATTTCACGGCCAAGCAGGAGTTCGACTGGTCCGCCAGCTTTCATCCGGACTGCGTGGAGCTGTGCTTGAATCTGAGCGGGGAAGGCTATGTGGAAGGCGGCGGCCAACGGGCGGACATCGCGCCTTTGAGCGTGGCTTTTTACCGGCAGGGCGAAGAGCGGTTGGTCGGTCGCCGGTTGGCGGGCCAGCATCATCAGTTCCTGACCATCGAATTTTCCCGATCCTTCCTGCACACGCACCTGGATGCTCTCGGGAAAAAATTGCATCCGCTCGTACGCGCTTTCGTGGATAAGAAGCCGGCGCCCGTCGGACCGGCGTCACCGCAACGTCTCACTGCGGCGCAACAGCAGCTTGTGGATGTGTTGCGTCAGCCGCCGGTCTTTGCTGCCGCACAACCGCTCTGGTATCAGTGCAAGGTATTGGAGATGGCGCTGACGTTTTTCATGCAATCCGTCGAGGAACAAGAGCAGCCTGCCTCACGGCAAAGCCGCAATGCACAGGAAAGAGTGGAACAAGTGATGTTCCTGCTGCGGCAGGATTTGTGCGAGCCGCCTTCACTCGAGGAGCTGGGCAAGAAAATCGGGTGCAGTCCGTTTTATCTGAGCAGGACGTTTTCCCAAGTCACCGGCCAGACCATCCCGCAATTCCTGCGCCGCCTCCGTATGGAGAAGGCAGCGGAACTGCTTCAGTCTGGCGAGTACAACGTGACCGAGGCGGCGATGGAAGTGGGCTACAACAGCCCGAGCCATTTCAGCCAGGCTTTTCACGAGACCTACGGATGCTGTCCGGGGCTCTATCCGCTGGGTGTGCGGCGCAAGTAAATGGAGCGCGGGCGTCTCGCCCGCAGCAATGTCCCTGAGCAAAAGCAGGCACAGATTTTTCGATTACTCCCGCGCGAAAGATCCCTCTTCCTTTGCCCGCTCAAGCCGATTTCTAAACCACCGGGTAACATTTCACCTTGCTGTGCTCGAGACGGGCACGCTCCAATAATCGCCGCAACGGGCCGATGATTTTTGTCAACGCCGGGGCAGCGGGATTTCTTCCAGTGTGATTTCTTGTCACTGTATGAACGACGATTCCCTGTTCCTCGCCGAAACCCTGCCGCAAACCATCATGACTGCTTTGGGCACCACGCCCAAGCGCCTGCTGTTCTGCAATGATTGCGTGCAGCTCGTGCTCGTCGGTCTGAGTGCCGGGCAGGAGCTGAAAGAGTTCGCTCCGGGCACCTCCTTGCTGATGGTCGTGACGTATGGCCGCGTGATGGTCCGCACCGGCAATCGCACGTACAAGCTGCTGGAGGGCGAGCAATACCAGGTGCTGCCCACGGTCAACTATGAAGTGCGCGCGCTGGAGGCCACGGACCTGCTGTTCTTCATCCCCGCTCGGCAGCACGCGCAGGCGGCCTTGCCAGCGCCGTTCGCGCCGCAGCACGAACCCGCGCTTGTGGCGGCATGAATCAAGAACGGCCGCAACAGACCTGGAACTCGCGGTGGACATGCCCGTGCTTTAGGTGTATGAGTCACTGCGTAGATGAAACTCTGGTGCAAAGTGATGGCTGCATTCCTGGCGCTGCTCTGGCTGCCGGTGAGTTCACATTGCCTGCTGGAGATCGCGGAACTCATCCATCACGACCACTGTTGCCAGCCTGCTTTTGGGCATGACCATAGCCATGGTCACGATGCCGCCGATGGCAACTGCCAGGTGGAATCCCGCCAGATGACGGTCCAAAAGCAGGACTTGTCCAAAGAGAGTCTGTTACTCGCCCTGCTTAAGTTGATTGAGTTTTCTTCCGTAGAGGCGGCATCGGTAGCGGTCATTCGCTCCGATGGCGTCGCACCACCGGAGTTAAGTCCCACGTGGCAGTTCGTTTCCCGCGCTGCGGTTTCGCCGCGCGCGCCTTCCATTCTTCTGTAAGACCACCGTTTTCCCGGTGGTTCACTTCCTAATCTGACCGTGCCCAAACAAGGCGCGGTGTGAGCTTGTTCCTTGGTGTCCGTCATTCCTTGAATCGTATGTACAGAAGAATTGTTTGTTTCACCGTTGGGCTGGCCAGCCTGTTTGCTGGCACAGCTATCAGTATCGCCCAAGAAAAACCGACTGCAGTCGTGGCGGCTGGCGAATTGACACTGGCGCAAGCCTTGGCCCAGGGGCTGGCCCGGCATCCGGCCTTGGCCCCGTATGACTGGGAGATCAAAGCGCGTGAAGCGGCGATCAAACAGGTCAGCCGTCCGCCCAATCCGTCTGTGGGACTTGAGGTGGAAGACATGGCGGGCACTGGTCCCTTTGGCGGGATCCGGCAGGCGCAGACCACGCTCGCCCTGAGCCAGCCGCTGGAGCTGGGAGGCAAACGTGCCTTGCGTACCAGCGTGGCGGGGGCGGCGCGTACCGAGGCGGAACGGGAACGGGAGTTCCAACAGCAGGAAGTGTTGTTCCAGGTGCGCACCGCGTTCATCGCCGTGCTGGTGGCGCAAGAGCGGGAGCGGCAGTTCGCGGAAAATTTCCAACTGGCGGAAGAAGTGGTGACCGCCGTCCAGGCCAAGGTGGAGGCGGGCAAGGTCTCGCCCGTGGACCTCGTGAAAGCGGAAGCGAGCCGCGCCAGCGCCCGTAAAGAACTGGATCTGACGCGACAGGAACTGACCAATGCACGCGAGCAACTGGCTTGGGCGCTGGGTGAAAAGACCCCAGCTTTCACCCGTGCCAGTGGTGAACTGCTGACCCTGTCTCCAGTGCCGCCACGGGATGAGGCGATGACCTTGCTGCTGGCCAATGCGTCAGTACGAGCGGCACAGGCGACGCTGGCCCGTTCTGGTGAAGAACTGAAGCTCGCCAAAAAAAGCCGCCTGCCAGATGTCACTGTGAGTGCGGGCTACCGCCATTTCAGCGCGGGCGAAGATCACGCGCTGCTGTTCGGCGCCTCCGTTCCACTGCCGGTCTTCCAACGGCAGCGCGGTGCGATGGCTGAAGCCGCTGCCCGTTTGGAAAAAGCGCGCGCCGAGGAAGCCGCGCTGAAGCATCGCTTGCAAGGTGAACTGCTGGGTCATCTTGCGGTCCTGGAGCGGACCGCGCTGGAAGCGCAAAGTTACACCGGACAACTGCTGCCCGCCGCCCGGGAAGTCTTCGCGAAAACCCGGGAAGGTTACACGGGTGGCAAGTTCAGCTACCTTGAACTGCTCGACGCCCAACGCGAACTGTTGAAGCTCCAACGCGAAGAACTCGAAGCCCTTGCTCGTCATCATCTCGCCCGCGCCGAACTCGACCGGCTGCTCGGCCTCAACCCTGCTTCCCTGAAATAATTTTACCCGATCACTCTTTTATGAAACTTAAGCAACTTTTTCTCGTCCTGCTCACGCTCGGGGTCGGCGTCGCGCTGGCCACGCTGATCATGCGACAGCCCGCTGGCGAGTCACACGACCATGCGGGTCATGATCACGATCACGGGCATGGTCATGGATATGAAGAACACGAAGACGAATCCCCGCGCGGACCGCAGGGCGGCCGTCTGCTGGAGACAGATGGCTTGCGGCTGGAGATCACAATCTTTGAAAAAGGTGTACCACCGGAATACCGCGTCTATGCCTACACCAAGCAGGGCCAGCCTTTGCCACCGGAGCAGGTGCAACTGGTCATCGAGCTGAAGCGCCTGGGCAACCGCACCGACACGATCACCTTCCAGCCGATGAGCGGGTTCCTGCGCAGCCAGCAGGAAGTGGTGGAGCCGCACTCGTTCGATGTCACGGTGCGGGCGGAGTTCCAAGGACGCAAAGTGGAGTGGACCTATGAATCGCACGAAGGCCGGGTGAAGATCCCGGCCGCGCTGGCGGCGAGTTCGGGCGTGAAAACCGAAGTGGCCGGACCGGCCACGCTCCGGCAGTTCCGCGATCTGCCGGCACAGGTGCGCCTGAACGAGGACCAGGTGGCGCATGCGGTGAGCCGTTTCAAGGGCCAGATCATCACGGTGCACAAAAATCTTGGCGACACAGTGCAAGCGGGCGAAGTGCTGGCCGTGCTGGACAGTCGCGAACTGGCAGATGCCCGCGCCGAGTTCATCGAGGCGCTCCACAAACTGGAGCTGGCCCAGGCCGTGTATGCACGGGAGGAAAAACTGTGGCAGAAGAAGATCAGTGCCGAACAGGATTTTCTGGTCATCAAGCATGAGCTGGAAGAGGCGGAGATCAAGAAACAGACCGCGCGGCAGAAGTTGCTGGCCCTCGGCTTGCAGGAGCAGGAGTTGATGGATCTTTCTGTGGAACCCACGGGCAAGGTAGTCACCTTCCAGGCCCGGCAACCTTTCCCGGCGCAGGCTTTGACTCGGTATGATGTGCGTTCACCCATCAGCGGCACCGTCATCCGCAAGTCCGTCACGCTGGGCTCGCCGGTGACGGAAGACACCGACCTGTTCCTTATCGCCGATCTTGGCACGGTTTGGGTGGATGCCGCGGTGCCGGCCATCGATCTGGCGGAAGTGCAGACCGGTCAGACGGTCAAAGTCATCAGTGGCGCTCGGCAGGCAGAGGGCAGGGTGACCTATGTAGGTCCGGCGGTGGATGCAGATACACGCACCGGCTTCTTGCGAGTGGTCATCGCGAATCAGGACCGACGGTGGAAACCGGGCGAGTTCGCCACGGTGAAAGTCTTGCAGCAGGAACAGGCCATCGCCGTGGCCATTCGTCCGGCGGCGTTGCAATCCTTCCGGGACTGGACCGTGGTGTTCCTGAACGAAGGAGAACAGTACGAAGTCCAGCCGGTTGAGATCGGCAAGCGCACGGAAGAATGGGTCGAGGTGCTTTCCGGCCTGAAGCCCGGTCAGCGCTACGTCACCGGCAACAGTTACCTCATCAAGGCGGACATCCTGAAGTCCGGTGCTTCACACGATCATTGAAAGGACTTTTTGTATGTTGGAACGCATCCTTAAATTCTCCATCAAGCAGCGCTGGCTGGTGATGTTCGCCGTCACGGCCGTGGCTCTGCTCGGGTTCTACAATTACCAACGGCTGCCGATCGATGCCGTGCCGGACATCACAAATGTCCAGGTGCAGATCAACACGGAGGCACCCGGCTTCTCCCCGTTGGAGGCCGAGCAACGCATCACCTTCCCCGTGGAGACCGCGATGGCGGGATTGCCCGCGTTGGATTACACGCGCTCGCTGTCACGCTACGGGCTGTCGCAAGTGACCGTGGTCTTCAAAGACGGCACGGACATCTACTTCGCGCGGCAGCTCATCACCGAACGACTGCGGGAAGTGATGAGCAAGCTGCCTTCCGGCCTGGAGCCGGAGCTGGGACCCATCGCCACCGGCTTGGGCGAGATCTACATGTTCACCGTCCAGAATGATACGGCGAGCACCAACAAAGACGCGCGCAGCTATTCACCGGAAGAGTTGCGCACCGTGCAGGACTGGATCGTGAAACCGCAGTTGCGTGGCGTGCCGGGAGTGGTTGAGGTGAACACCATCGGCGGATATGTGCGGCAATATCATGTCACGCCAAACCCGGAACGGTTGCTCGCCTATGGCCTGACTTTTCGCGACCTGATGGAAGCCTTGGCTCGCAACAACAGCAATGTGGGCGCAGGCTACATCGAACGCAGTGGTGAGCAATATCTCATCCGCGTGCCCGGCCAGGTGGAAGGGCTGGCGGACATCCGGCAGATGGTGCTCACCACCCGGGCTGGAGTGCCGGTGCGCCTGCAGGAGGTGGCAGAAGTCTCCCTCGGTCAGGAACTCCGCACAGGCGCGGCCACGGGTGATGGTGAAGAAGTCGTGCTGGGCACGGTATTCATGTTGATGGGCGAGAACAGCCGCACGGTGGCGGCCCGCGTGCATGAAAGATTGGAGGAAGTGAACCGCAGTCTGCCGCCGGGAGCCGTGGCCCACACCATCTACAACCGCACGGACCTGGTGAATGCCACCATCAACACCGTGAAGAAAAACCTGGTGGAAGGTGCGTTGCTCGTGATGGTCGTGCTGTTCCTGCTGCTCGGCAACGTACGGGCGGCTTTGGTCACTGCGCTGGTCATCCCGTTGTCCATGCTCTTCACCATCACGGGCATGGTGCAGACGAAAGTGAGCGGGAACCTCATGAGCCTGGGCGCACTGGACTTCGGACTCATTGTGGATGGCGCGGTCATCATCGTGGAGAATTGCTTGCGCTGCCTCGCAGAAGAGCAGAAGCGATTGGGCCGCGTGCTGACCCGGGCGGAGCGGTTTAACATCGTCTTTGAAGGTTCACGCGAGGTACGCCGGGCGACGATGTTCGGCGAGCTTATCATCATCACCGTCTATCTGCCGATCCTCACGCTGACGGGAGTAGAAGGGAAAATGTTCATCCCTATGGCCATCACCGTCGTGATGGCGTTGGTCGCGGCGATGATCCTTTCCGTCACGTTCGTGCCGGCCTTGGTCGCGCTGTTGATCACCGGCAAGGTGGCGGAACATGAGAACCGTTTGCTGGTCTGGGCGCGCGGCGCTTACGCGCCGGTCTTGCGCTGGGCATTGGCCAATCGTTATGTCGTGACCACCGCTGCGAGTGTTGTGGTCGTGCTCGGTGTGTTGCTGGCGGGCCGCCTGGGCCGGGAGTTCATCCCCAGCCTGGATGAGGGCGATGTCGCCTTGCACGCGATGCGCATCCCGGGCACCAGCCTGTCGCAAGCGGTCCAGATGCAGCATGTGCTGGAGGAGCGCCTGAAACAGTTCCCCGAAGTGCGCGAGGTCTTCGCGAAAATCGGCACGGCGGAAATCGCCACCGATCCCATGCCGCCGAGTGTCGCGGACGGATACGTCATGCTGAAGCCGCGTCGCGAATGGCCTGACCCGCGCAAACCCAAGGCCGAGCTGGTGGCGGAGATGGAAAAGGCGTTGCTGGAAATCCCCGGCAACAACTACGAATTCACGCAACCCATCCAGATGCGCTTCAACGAACTCATATCCGGCGTGCGCAGCGATGTGGCGGTGAAACTCTTCGGCGATGACCTTGATGTCTTGCTGGCAGAAGGTGAAAAGCTTGCCGCGCAGTTGCAAACGGTGGCGGGCGCAGCGGATGTGAAAGTAGAGCAGATCACGGGCCTGCCTGTCATGACGGTGGAACTCAACCGTCCGGCGATGGCGCGTTACGGCCTGAGCGTGGCGGATGTGCAGGAGATAGTGGAAGTGGCGCTTGGAGGCAAGGCCGTGGGTCAGGTCTTTGAAGGCGACCGGCGTTTTGACATCCAGGTGCGGTTGCCGGAGAAACTGCGCACAGACATCGAGGCCATCCAGCGGCTGCCTATCCCCTTGCCGTCGGCAAACGCGTCGGAGGGCATGCAGAAAGTCAGCTACAACGCGGGCCGACGGGAGCTGACCACGGCTTTGCCGGCCTTTGTGCCGCTGAGCGCTGTGGCGAACATCGAGGTGCGACCGGGGCCTAACCAGATCAGCCGTGAGAACGGCAAACGGCGTGTGGTCGTGACCGCCAATGTCCGGGGCCGCGACCTCGGCTCCTTTGTGGAAGAGGCGCAGGCGCGGCTGGCCACGGTGTCCTTGCCCGCCGGTTACTGGACCGCCTGGGGCGGTCAGTTCGAGCAGATGATCTCCGCCACGAAACGCCTGCAGCTCGTGGTGCCGACGGCGTTGGTGCTGATCTTCCTGCTGCTCTACACCTCGTTCGGCAATGCGCGTGATGCGCTGCTAGTTTTCACCGGCGTGCCGCTGGCTTTGGTCGGTGGAGTGGTGGCTTTATGGGTGCGGGACATTCCCTTGTCCATCTCGGCGGCCGTCGGCTTCATCGCGCTATCCGGGGTGGCTGTGCTGAACGGATTGGTGATGATCTCCTTCATCAACAAGCTGCGGGCTGAGGGGCGTGAATTGGTTGAGGCAGTGATGGAGGGTTCCCTCACACGCTTACGACCGGTGCTCATGACGGCGTTGGTGGCATCGCTGGGCTTCGTGCCGATGGCGCTTGCCACGGGTACAGGTGCTGAGGTGCAGCGGCCACTCGCGACGGTGGTGATCGGTGGCATCATCTCTTCCACGTTCCTGACCCTGGTCGTGCTGCCCATGCTCTATGCGTGGGCGGCGGGTGACAGCGAGGCGTCGCAAGTCAGCGACAGAAAATGACAAACCAACGGCGGCGCTCAATGGTGCATGTTGCCAGAGTGCATGCGTGCATTGAGGGCTGACGTCACCCGGCATCCTGGGTCAGCGACCTTTTCCGCAGACCTTTATCCTCCTGCGGTGGTGCCGGGTGACGTGGGGGGCTCGGTCATGGGCCAAGGATTCGCGGTACCCGCCAGTGCAAGCCACCGATTAAAAATGACAATTCAACGACAGCAGCCGGCAAGGAGTGAGGCTACTTTGCTGGCATGACCGCAAAGCGTTTTGATCATTTCATGGCGTTCTGGCAGCAGTTGACGCAAGTGAAGGGCTTGAAGCCGGCGAAGTCCACGCGCCGGGTTTCCGCCGCGAAAGCCCAGCTCAAGGCCGCTCAGGCCGCGCGCTGATCTTTTCCCGTATAGTTCAGATTGCCAAGGGTTTGTGTCCGGTGCTATCTTCTACGCACTGGAGAACCAACTATGACTACGCTGATTCCGAAAAAGGTCGCTGCGGCCATCTACAAGCAGATCGGTCTGGAGTTCTTTGCCTCGATGCAATACGAGGCCATCTCAGCCTGGTTCAAACAACAGGGATTGCCCCGGCTGTCCGCCCATTTTGCCCGGCAGGCCAGCGAGGAGCGCGATCACGCGCACCGCTTCATGAAGTATGTCGTGGACACCGGCACGCCTCTGGCGCTGCCTGCCATCGACGCGCCCAAGTGCGATTTCAAATCCGCGGAGGAAGCCGTGCAAGTGGCGTTGGAGCATGAGCTGAAAGTCACGGATTCCATCAACGCGCTGTTCACGCTCGCAGAGAAAGAGGGCGACCGCTTCACGCAGAATTCCCTGCAATGGTTCATCAGCGAGCAACTGGAAGAAGTCTCCTCGGCCGATGAATTGCTCCAGATGGTCAAGCGCGCCGGTGAAGGCGGGCTGTTGCTGGTGGAATATTTCCTGGGCGGTGGCGGCAATCCGGGTGCGGGCAAGAAACCGGAGTAAGCCTTTCGCTTAGAACTTCACGTTGGCGGTGAGGATGAGGTTGCGGCCGGGTTCATTGACGCCGGAGCCGTGCACGCGGTAGTCCGCATCAAAGATGTTCTCCAAGGCTGCGTTCAAACCAAAATAACGGTTCACCTGCCAGCCCGCGCGCAGATGGTAGACATCGTATCCGGGTGTGCCGCCCGGCGGGATGCGTTGCGTGTCCAGCCGGTCGCTGGAAGTGAGCCGGTGCTGGCCGGTGGTCACTGTGCTGGCCGCTTCCGCCCAAAATTTACGATCAGCCGCTTCCCAGCGCAGGCCGTAGTTGACCGTTGTGGGCATCGCGCGGGAGAGCGGCTCTTGTTGTTGTGCGCCACCGGTGATGAGGGCGGTTTTCACGTTGCCTTCCATCCAGGTGAAGTTGGACCAGAGCGTCCATGCTTCCGCGAGTTTCACGCTCGCGCTCAATTCCACCCCGTGGACGTGGCCTTCCCCGGAGTTCTCCTTGGTGACCACGGCATTGCCGCCCAGCACCGCCCCGGTGGGCACCCGGACGATCATGTCATCGATCATCGTGTAGAAGTAAACGGCCTCGGCGTTGAAGCGCTCGTAAGCAGTCTTCACCCCGGCTTCAATGGAGAGGTAATGTTCCGGGCGCAGATTGAACGCGGGCACTTCCTGTTCGCCCGTGCGCGCGATGTCGAAGCGCGTGAGGTCGGAGAGGTTGGGGGCACGAAAGCCTTGCGAAACACCGCCAAAGAGATTCCAGTGCTTCGCTTCATCCACGTGATACACGAGCCTTTCACTGCCTACGAGCGTGTCCCAGGAATCGGCGAACGAAAGTAACGCGCCGGTGAACGGATCCTGCACTTTGCGGGCATCCGCCGCCGCGTAACTGTAGCGGGCGCCGGTGATGAGTTCCAGCCGGCCATCCAGCAACGGCAGCTGGTTCTCCACAAAGAAGGCCAGTGAATCATAGGTGGCGTCATCAGCCACGGGGCCTTGCAGGCCTTGCGCCTGCAACGCACCGGCCGCCGTGTAGCGGCGGTAATGGGAATCCACCCAGTCGCGATAATATTCACCACCGTAGATCCAGCGGCCGATGGGCGAGGGGCTCTCCAACTGGAAGGACAGGCCCAAGGTGTTCACGTCGTAGCCCTGGTAATCGCGCCGCAGATCGCTGCGCAGACGGCGCTCGGTATCGATCTGCAGATGATGCGAGACACTGGCATGCACGGCGTCGATAAATCCGCCGAGGTCTTCCGCGTGGAACTGGAGGTAGTTCAGGTCGCGGTTCTGGTCCAGTTCACGTTCAAAATCGGTGCCGGCCGTGGTGCCGTTCCAGCGCAGGCCATAGCTGGTTGCATGCGTGCGCATGGCGTCGTCCAAGTCCACGGTCTGGTGGCCGTAAACGAGGCGTGAGTTTTCATTCAGGCGATACTCCAGCTTCACATCCCAATCGCGCCCGGCATAACCGGTCTGGTCCTGCTTGCCCACGGTGCGACCGCCGCGTACATCACCGAATTCCTTCAACGTGCCGCCGAAAAAGAAGCCGAAGTGTTCATCCAGGTTGCCGCTGATCTCCGTGCGGGCGACGTGTGAGCTTTCCGCCACCGACAGGCGGTAAAGGGTGTGCATATCCCAGTCAAAGCCGGGACCATACTCGGTACGTCCGGCAGAGAGCGCATTTACCGTGCCGCCGATGGCATCGCTGCCGTAGAGGACTGAGCCAGGGCCACGCACGATCTCCAACCGGTCCAGGGCGAAGGAGTCCACCGTGTTCCAGTACTGGTTGGGGCCTTCCCGGAACGCCGAATTGTTCAGGCGAATGCCATCCACCAGCATCATGGTGCGAAAGCCTGTGAAGCCGCGCAGATACGGCGAGCCCTGACCGTGGGCGGTCTTCTGGATCATCACGGAAGGCTGGTCGCGCAAGGCTTCCGGCAAGGTGCGCGGCGAGGTCTGCACCAGCCGGACGGAATTGACCACGCTCACGGAGAACGGCACATCAAAAACGGGCTTCGCCGTCCGCATGGCCGTGATGGTCACCTCGGGCAAGACGGTGGGCGCATTGGTTGTCTGGGCGAAGATGGGGCCGGCGCTGGCCGTGAGCAACATACTGGTGCAAAGCGAGCCATGGACCCGGCGCGCGGCGGAGTTTTTCTGCAGCAACATATAATTAACACACGGTTCAACCTGGTAAATCCTGTCTGACGACAAAGCTACGCCTCAAAGGGCAGACGATGTGGCCGACCACCAAGGAGATTTAGGCAGCATAGTAAGGGCAAAGGGATATGACAACTGCTGGTGGATTGCGGTTTTCTGTCGGTGGATTGCGTTTTTGCCTTTATTTGCAAAGTGCCGACAGAAAATGACAAGTGAACGAAAGCGGAGGTTTTCGGCTTCCCCTACTTTGCACACCGTTGCCCGGCCATCGCCGGAGAAAGTTGAGACCCGGTTGGACTCAAGTTTCATAAGGCATCCGCGTGATGACCGGGCAACCTGACTTACAAAAAACACATGAAGCAAAACCAGCAGACACCGCAGGGGAACAAACTGAAGTCCGAGAGCCGCAAGCGTCCGTCCGTCGCCACGATGGCATTGGTCAATGCCATCATGCTGACGGGTGCCGCCCAGGCCCAGACGAACACACCGCCAGTCACCGCTGGAATCTCCACGAACGCACCGACCAAGTTGCCGGACGTGGTCATCACGGGCGAGAAGGTGAAGGATGAGACATCCTACCAGCCGCAGGCTTTGCAGACGCCCAAGCTCACCGAACCGCTGGTGAACACGGCCCAGACGATCACCGTCATCCCGCGCTCCGTCATGGAAGACCAGGGTGCGACCTCCCTTCGCGATGTGTTGCGCAATGTGCCGGGCATCAGTATCCAAGCAGGTGAAGGCGGTGTGCCGGCGGGTGATAATCTTTCCATCCGCGGTTTTAACGCCCGCACGGACATGTTCGTCGATGGTGTCCGTGATTTCGGCGGCTACTCGCGTGACCCGTTTAACATGGAGCAGGTCGAGGTGTTCAAGGGGCCGGCCTCTTCCACTAGTGGCCGTGGCTCCACCGGCGGCTCCATCAACATGGTGACCAAGGCCCCGCAGTTGGATCCGTTTTACAGCGGCTCGACCGGCGTTGGTACGGATGCCTATTTCCGCCAGACCATCGACATAAACCAGCCATTGAAGAACACGGGCTTTGAGGGGACTTCAATCCGCCTGAACGGTCTCTGGCACCAAAATGACACGCCAGGCCGTGATGAAGTCTCAAACGAGCGCTGGGGGGTGGCTCCTTCATTGGCCTTCGGCCTCGGCACGCCGACCCGCCTCACATTGAGTTATTTCCATCTCCAGCAGGATAACATGCCGGACTACGGCATCCCGTTCGTGCCGGTAGGCAATGCGAATCCGATTCTTGCCCAGTATGGAGATCAGGTGGCACCGGTGGATTACTCCAATTTCTACGGCAACATCAACCGTGATTACGAAAAGATCCAGACGGACTTGGGTACCGCGATCTTGGAGCACGACTTCAACGATTCGTACTCCCTGCGCAATCTGTTCCGCATGGGCATGACGTCACGTGATTCCGTCATCACCGCTCCCCGGTTCGCCGCTGGCGGCACAGGGTTGGTCGTGAACCGCCAGTTCCAATCCCGCGACCAGGTGGATACGGTGCTGGCCAACCAAACCGACTTCACCTCGCGCTTTGAGACCGGTCAGGTGGATCACACACTGGTCACCGGGCTTGAACTCGCCGTTGAATCGTCCGAGAACTACGCACGGACAGCCCCTGCGGCTCCTCCCACTGACATCTTCAATCCCAACCCGGATGATCCGTTCGCCGGTCCCATCACCCGGACGGGAGCCGTGAACAAGGCCGATGCCATGACTGTCTCCCTCTATGCGTTTGATACGATGAAGCTGGGAGAGCAATGGCAGCTCAACGGCGGTCTGCGGTTCGATCATTTTGTTGTCAAATACCGGCAAACCGCCGTCGGGGGCGCCGTCACACCGTTCGACAATTACGATGACACGATCAGTTGGCGCTCCAGTTTGGTGTATAAACCGCGTGCCAACGGCAGCGTCTATTTCGGCTATGGCACGTCTTTCAATCCCTCAGCCGAAGGGTTGACACTGGGTGCGGGTGCAGGCAACTCCGCGAACGTGGATGCGGAGAAGAACCAGACGTTTGAACTTGGTACTAAGTGGAATTTCTTCCACGAACGCCTGTCGGTAAGCTCGGCCATCTTCCGGACCGATAAGACGAATGCACGGACGACGGACCCGGTCACGGGCGACATCGTCATTGACGGCGAGCAGTATGTCCAAGGCTTTGAACTGGGTGCGGCTGGCCGCATCACGGATGATTGGCAGGTTTTCGCCGGCTATACTTACATGGTGAGCGAGATCACCGCGTCGGGAACGGCGACGGATGTGGGCAATGAACTGCCCAATACGCCCGAACAGTCCTTCAATCTTTGGACGACCTACCAGCTTCCGTGGGGGATCGAATTGGGAGGTGGCGCGCAGTTCGTGGACACCCGCTACAGCAGCAATGCCAACACGCGTCAGGTGGAGGGTTATGTGTTGTACGACATGATGATCGGCTATCGTATCAACAAGAACTTCGACGTGCGTTTGAACATCTACAACCTGGCGGATTCGACCTATATCGACCGTGTGGGTGGCGGCCATGTCATCCCGGGTGCGGGTCGTTCGGCAGTGCTGACGGCCAGTTTCAAATTCTGACGAATCAATCCAACAAACATAGCCTTATGTTATTAAGCATCCCAGACGTGCTCACGCCGCAGCAGGTGGCGGAGGGCAGAGTGATTCTCGACCAGGCGGAGTGGATCGACGGCAAAGTGACCGCCGGCTACCAGTCCGCCAAGGCGAAGGATAATGTGCAGATCCCGGAAGCGCATCCCGCCGCGCGCCAGCTCGGTGACATGATCCTGGGCGCGTTGGGCAAGAATCCGCTGTTCCTCTCCGCCGCCCTGCCCTTGCGGGTGTTCCCGCCGCTGTTCAACAAATACTCGGGCGGGCAATCGTTTGGGACGCATGTGGATAATGCGATCCGGCAGGTGCCGGGCACGCCGCATCGCATCCGCACGGACATGTCGTGCACATTGTTCTTTGCGGGGCCGGAGGAATACGATGGGGGCGAGTTGTGCGTGGAAGATGCCTACGGAGTGAAGAAGGTGAAGCTGCCGGCCGGGCACATGGTCTTGTATCCGGCCACCAGCCTGCATCACGTCACGCCGGTGACGCGGGGGGCGCGCATCTGCTCCTTCTTCTGGCTGCAGAGCATGATCCGGGATGACGGGCAGCGTTCGCTGCTCTTCGATCTGGACATGGGCATCCAGCGTCTGAGCGCGGATCATCCGAACCATCCCTCGGCCGTGCAACTCACGGGGGTGTACCACAACCTGCTGCGCCAATGGGCGGAGATGTAATCGCATACTATCGTGAAAACATTTCGCAAAGTTCTCTTCTGGCTCCACCTCATCGCGGGCATCGTCGCGGGGGTGGTGATTTTGGTGATGTCCGTCACCGGAGTGTTGCTCGCGTATGAGCGGCAGATGGTGGCGTGGGCGGATAGCGAGTATCGCGTCGTTGTGCCGGCGGAAGCCAAGCGTCTGCCGGTGGAGGAGTTGCTGGCCAAGGTGAAAGCGGTCGAGACGAATGCCGTTCCTTCAGGCATCACCGTGAAAGCGGATGCCGCTGCGCCGGTGACCTTCAGTTTTGGGCGGGAGAAGTCGTTGCTGGTGGATCCGTACTCGGGTGAGGTTATCGGTGAACCTTCCAAGAAGATCCGCGAATTCTTCCATGTGACCACGGATCTGCACCGCTGGCTGGCGGCGGAGGGTGATTATCGCGCGACAGGCAAGGCCATCACGGGCGCTTGCAATCTGGCGTTCCTGTTTTTGGTGGTGAGCGGGTTGTATCTGTGGTGGCCCAAGCAGTGGACGGCTTCGGCGTTGCAGGCGATCACATGGTTCAAGTCCGGTCTCAGCGGCAAGGCACGCGATTGGAACTGGCATAATGTCATCGGCTTCTGGTGCTGCATCCCGCTCTTTTTCATCGTGCTCACGGGGTCGGTCTTTTCCTACCCGTGGATGAACAACTTGGTTTACCGCGTCACGGGCAATGAACCGCCGCCGCCACGCACCGCGCCGGTAGCACCGGGGGCCGGACCGCAGATGGCCAAGGCGGGGGAAAGCAAGGGCGAGGGCAAGCGCGGGAATGGAAAGCAGGTCGAACGACGTGAAGGCGGCGGCCCCGGCGCTGCGCGCCAGCTCT
This sequence comes from Verrucomicrobiota bacterium, assembly GCA_023431185.1. Lineage (GTDB taxonomy): Bacteria > Verrucomicrobiota > Verrucomicrobiia > Limisphaerales > JAEYXS01 > JAEYXS01. The sequence continues at coordinate 4,482 of JAEYXS010000036.1, read as the reverse complement.
ATGCGGCTGGTGAATTGAACGCGATCTGGACGAAGGCGGAAGCCCACGCGACCGACTGGCAGACCATCAGTGTGCGGATGCCTTCCGCTCCAGATGCACCCTTCGCGTTCCTCGTGGATCGCGGGAATGGGGCGCGGCCGGACAAGCGCGCGACGGTGAACCTGAGCGCGAAGACCGGCGAGATCGTCAGCACGGAGACGTATGAGAGCTATAATGCCGGTCGCAAGCTGCGCTTGTGGGTGCGCTGGATACACACGGGTGAGGCGGGCGGTTTCTGGGGGCAAACATTGGCGATGCTCGCTTCCTTGGGTGGGGCGGTGCTGGTCTATACGGGGTTTGCACTGACCTGCCGTCGCTGGCAGAACTGGCGCAACGGCAAGAACGGCATCGCGGAGAAAGCCGATCCGGAAACGGCCAAATCGGTTGCCGCGCAGCCGGAAACCGCTGAAGTCCTGACCCAAAGCACGGCCAAACAGCCGTCTTGACCCTCACAAAGCCCATGGAATGTGGGCTTGACCATTTTGATTTGAGATTTAGTCTCAAGAACTGCTCGTAACGGCATGATAACGACGCAAGAACCAGCCAAGATCATCGTGAAGGCCCCACCGGCCAGCGCGGATCGTTGTGCCTTGGGTGATGCGTGCCCGACGCGGCTGACGTGCGAGCTGGCGCGGCAATGCCTGCCGCAGGACAAGCCGGACCCGAATATCAAATTCGCCTGGGCGAATGCGATTTGTGTGCTGTTCATCCTCATCGGGTTGTATGGTTTCAAGTCGCCGCTCTTCATTTTGCCGGTGCAAGCGAAGACGGAAGAGGTGACCGTGCCGGTGCTTTTCATGCCGCCGCCACCTTCGAGGCAGACGCAAGCAACACCGATGGCGAGTGACAGTGCGCCTGCGCCGGACAGCATTTCCGAGCCGATGGACATCCCGGAAGTCGCGCCTGCGGTGGCTCCGGCGAATGCGAATGTGGCGTTTGCGGTGCCCGTGGAAGGACCGGTGCGCGTGGTGCCCGTGAAGTATGCGGCGGCTCCGCCGCTGCAGCGCAAGATGGTGGCCCCGCCGCCGCCGCAAACGGGACCGCCGGGCAATGGGATGGGGGGAACGGGTGAAGCAGTGGAGTTCAGTCCAGGACAAGGCGATGGGGGGACGTATCCGCAGCCGGTGTATCCGCGACTGGCTTTGCAGCGTGGCTGGCAGGGTAATGTGATGCTGAACATCGTCGTGGATCGCACGGGTTTTCCTTCGGCGGTATCGGTGCGGGACAGTGCTGGCCATGACATTTTGGATGATGCCGCCGCCGACACGGTGAAGCGCAAATGGCGCTGGCCCGCCGGACCGGAACGTCATTACCTGGTTCCGTTCAAGTTCCAGATCACCCAGAAGTAACTCCGGGATTTGTTGTCATCATGCACGATTTTTCACCCATGCTCGCGAATACTGTCGTTGAATTGTTCATCAAGGGCGGCCCCATCATGTGGCCGATCCTCATCGTCGTTCTGGTTGCCGTCGCCGTGGTCGGTGAGCGTATTATCTGGTGGACCACGCTGGCGAAGAAGCGTGATGCGAAGCGGCTGGAGCAGGTGCTGACGGCGATCGAGGTGGGGGATTTCAACACGGCTTCCACGCGGTCCAAGGATTCGGAAGACCCGGTCATCCGCATGGTGTGGCACGGGTTGAACCATGTGCACTCGTCCATGCAGGGCGCGTTGCAAGTGGCGGCGGGGGTGGAGTTGCAACGGGCGGGGCGTTTCCTCACGGCGATGGATACGATCATCACGCTGGCACCGCTGCTGGGGCTGCTGGGCACGGTGACGGGCATCATGGGTTCGTTCAATTCCATCGGCGGTTCGGAGCTGGCGGTGGAGAAGGTGACGGGCGGCATCGGTGAGGCGCTCATCGCCACCGGCGCGGGTCTGGGCATCGCGATCTTCGTGCTGATCCCCTATAACTATTTCTCGGCGAAAGTGGCGCGCTTGCAGTTCGAGCTGGAGACGGCGGCGACGAATGTGGAAGTGATGGTGCAGGGCGCGAAGCACAAGGAGGAGCATGGCGGGACGTTCCGCGAGACGCCGCAGCCAGTGATGATGAGCGCGCGGAAGGGTTGAGCCGGTTCACGCAAGACAGACACGCATGAAAATCGGTTCTCCATTGCCACATAAGAAAGCCCGGATCGAGATCGTCCCGTTGATCGACATCATGTTCTTTCTGCTGGCGTCGTTCATGATGGTGAGCCTCACGATGGTGAAGCTGCAATCCATCAAGATGGACCTGCCGACGGCGACGCAGGCGACGAAGGATTTCAAGCCCGACCTCGTGAACATCTCGGTGGACAAGCTGGGGGACATCTACATCGAGAAGGAACGCAAGACGCTGGTGGAGATGCATGATCATCTGGTGCAGCGGGTGAAGGAGAAGAAGGACATCCCGGTGTATATCAGCGGGGACAAGGCGGCGAGCCACGGGGCGGTGATCAACGTATTGGACATGGTGCGTCGTGCGGGTGTGCAGAAGGTTTCCTTCGCCATCGCAACGAGCGAGGGGGAGAAGTAACGATGAAGAAGTGGCTGCCGAATCTGTTGCTGGTGTGGGCGATCATGCTGTGCGCGCTGATCGCAGCGCAGTGGTTCCGGGAGGCGAAGCTGCGCGGGGAATTGCAGGCGCAGCATGACGCCGTGGTGAAGGGTGACGAGAAGTTCAAGGAGCTGGAAGGGAAGCACAAGCTGCTGGAGAGCGAGATCAAGCGGCTGGACGGCGTGAAGGTGGAGCTGACGGAGCAATTGAAGAAAGATTCCCAAGAAGTGTTCACGTTGCGGCGCTCACTGGCGGAGGCCGAGCAGAAGGGGAAACGCGCGGAGATGCAGAGCGAGGTTTACAAGAAGGCGCTGGACCTGGCGAATGCGAGCATCGAGCGGCAGAACCAGGAGATGGCGCGCCAGAACGAGGATGTCAAAAAGCAGAACGAAGCCATCAAGCAGGCGAACGCGGCGATCGTGCAGCAGAACCAGGCGATCGAGGCGATGGGCAAGGAGCGGAACGAGATCGTGGAGAAGTATAACAAGCTGGTGAAGGAGTACGAGGATGTGGTGAAGCGGCTGGAAGAGGCGACGGCGGAGCCGAAGGGGAAGAAGTAACTGCGCTTGCCTTCCGCCCGAAGTTCGGGAGGTTTGGCCGTATTGCCCGAAGGTCACCTGTAACATTCCGGCATCTGCCGCTCCAAGTTGTTCAAGCAGGGCTGCCGTATGATCCGAAGGTGTGGGCGGCCGCCCTCGGCTACAAACTCATCTCCACTGCAACCACTTAGCCGCCTAGTTTCTCAAGAGGCCACATAGATGTAATCACACTAAAATCTCCTCAAACAAATCTCTCCAAACTTCCAAATCATCGTCGTCTGAAATGTCCCATGAACGCAACTGTCCTGCGCCTGACTGGATAAAGAAGTAACCAGTGTAGCCGTCATAACGACTGTAAGCATCGCGGTCATACGTCAACACTTCACCAGCCACAAAACTGTCGCGAAGCGCTTTGAAGTCCCGCCTGACACGGTAGCGATGCCCGCCCACAAACGGCGACTGTCTCCACGGTCCAGTCTCCACATACTTCGAGGGCGTGGTCATGTGGTCTAACGACCCAAGCTCAGCGACCCGGCCCGCGGGACGCCACGATTGCAACCGCGACGCGATGGCCGGGTTCGCTGGAGCGCCTGGTTAGCACCCCAACCTCCTCTGAGGAGGGGCAATGATTCAAGTAGCTGTATTTTCATAAATCGTTGCGTTTGCGTGTTTTGGGTTTCTAGCTACTCAAGAGGCCACAACATCGCGTGCTCCTTCCTTCTTCGGCCAGCCGTGAATCGTGACCTGATGCAACAAGCTGCCATCTGTGCCCTGCGCGACAGAGGACAACTCGCGACCTGACCAATCCTCGGTCATCAAATGCGTGTGCTCCTTCCGGCCTGCCTCCGCGTGCTGGGCCAGTCGTGTGAGCGCGGAAGCCAAGTAACGCAAGCCAGCGGCATCGGCGTGAATGAAAAGCTCATCGCCGTCTTTCGCCAACTCGAAGGTGAGTAGATGGTCTGGCATACGGTGTGGCCTAACAGGTATTAGACCGCAAATTGCGGTTAAGCCCGGTGGTTGGTTTGGTTGAGGAATTCATCTTGGTATGGGTTAGGTTAAGGGTGTTGTGCTGGCTGTCGAGCGGAATTGCGAGATGATGAGGAAAGTGCGGAGAAGGGGATCAGACAGGATGACAAGATGGACAGGATGAGGGGAAATGTGCCGTGAAAATGTGAGCCAGTTAAAAACGACGGGTGAGATTTTTAGGGAAAAGCGGAAATCTTCGCTTGGATTTTCCTGTGGTGGAAGGGGTTGGGGGAAATGTCGCTTTTAGACAACAAATAGTAGTGGTTTGAGTGGTGGGGATGTGGGAAAGTGCAGGTGCTGGCAGCTCGCTGCTGGTAAAGGACGGGGTAAGGCTCGGTCTCAGG
>JAEYXS010000019.1 GCA_023431185.1 Verrucomicrobiota bacterium | reverse complement strand
CCATCCGGCGCTGGTATTCCACTCCTTCACCCGCTTCGCTTCCGTTGGTTGCCCAAGGCCGGGCCAATGTTCTGGGGTTGCATGACCTTCACGGACTGGTCTGGGAATGGACCTCGGATTTCAACAGCGCGCTGGTCACCGGGGATGCACGCGGTGATTCCGGCATCGAACGCCAGTTGTTTTGTGGTAGCGGCTCGGCTGGCAACCGTAACCCTGCGGATTACCCGGCCTTCCTGCGTTACGGCTTCCGCAGCAGTTTGAAAGCATCCTATTGCATCCACAATCTCGGCTTCCGCTGTGCCGCCGACCTATGAAAGCGATCCTAGCCGCCAGCATTTGCTTGTGTCTTTGTCTGACCTCCGTCGGTTGCAGGACCAGCCAGGTCGCATCGAGCCCTCCTTGTTGCCGGGAGTTGAAGGGCGGTCTTCCGTACACGGAAGGCTCGCTTTATCAGTTGGATTCCTTGTGGTTGTCCGACGCGGGAAAGCAGATCCCGCTGGGTGTTCTTCGGGGGCGTCCGCAAGTGGTCGCGATGTTCTTCACCCGTTGTGAGTATGCTTGTCCGCTCATAGTAAACGATTTGAAAAAGATCGAGGCGGCATTGCCAGAAAAGGTCCGCCAACAGACCGATTTTCTGTTGATCTCCTTTGATTCGACTAACGACCATGCCGAAGCCTTGCGGGCCTACCGGCTGCGCCAAAGGCTTCCCTTGGAGCGCTGGACGCTGGTCAGCGGGAAGGCAGATGATGTCCGGGAATTGGCCGCCTTGCTGGGGGTGAATTACCGTCTGGATGCCCGGGGGCAGTTCGCCCACTCGAACCTGATTACCTTGCTGAATGCCGAGGGAGAGATCGTCACGCAGCAGCAGGGGCTCAACCAGTCTCCGGAGGAAATGGCATGTAAAATTGTACTTCTGGCAGGTCAGCGATGAGCGCCTAAGCATTGGCAGTGAGCTGGCTGCGCGGAATAATTATCGAATGGCGGCCAAAATAGATCTGACCGATCGATTTTCTCACATGAGGTGACGCTAGCTCGTCGAGTAGTTAGCAACCTGATGGAAAGCAGGCGCGATTCAGGGGAGTTTCTTGGGGAAGGCTGGTCGCAAAACCCCGCCCATCGCATTGATGCGATCCTCATTTGCCCGACCATCTGGTCCGAGAGTAGGTTGGAGCCATCCGCCTTCGTCGTGCTCATTCCAGCCGTATATGATGATGGCGTTGGCAGGATTTAGGTCCCGGTTGGCTTTAGTCCAATCAAGCGCTTCGCGGAGGTGGGCCGCGAGTTCTTCCGGTGAGGCCGTTACGGAATCAATGAGCGGCTTTTGCTGCGCAGCCGGGGTGTTGTCTGGTGTCGCGCTGACCCATGTGACCCAAGGCGGTGGGCGCTCATTGCGGGGACGGGTGTCCCAACCGGCACTGGCAAAAGTGATACTCGGGAGGCGCAATGCGCGGCACTTTTCCCAGCGATCACGGCGGATCAAGGCGCACTGCTCGGCGTAACTAGGCTGTGTCATGCTGTAGGTCCCGCCACATGCGTAGGCGGAGATGGCATCGAAGCCGAGCGTCACCATGTCCTTCGCATCCGCCTCTGGATTCCAGCCCATCAAGACAAGATAGGGCGGCTTCAAGCCGGCCTTGATGGTTTGGCGCTTCAATTCATCCCAGTCGCGCCTCGCAAGCAGCGTCGGCTTCACGAACACAAAGAGCAATGGCCGACCGCCCAGCACAGTCTGATAGTCGGGATGCCGAAAATGCTGCACCAGCCTGTGCCAACCTTGCGTGCCCACTTTGTCGAGTCGCGGACCTTCTTCCACGAGGCAATAGCGTATGCCTCGCTTGTCTTTAGCGGCGAGGTACCGATTCAAGGCGAGGTGCATCTCTGGTGCCTCTTCCCAGTAATGAACGAAGGCCCAATAGTTCAGCCCTGCTCGGGAGGCGTATGCGATCTCCTGCTCCACGACAGCCTGCGAGTCGCCATTGATGCTCACCTTGTCCGCACTCAACACGCGCGCGAACCATGGCAGGCGAAAGTGATACTTTGGCTGCCCGAGCGATGCCTCCACGGCCTTGACCACGCTCCCACTGCCATACCAGCCATCCCAGCGAATCGCCCCAACCGCTGGCGGGGAATCCAGCCCGGCGGGGAATCCCGCCAGCGGAGCGAGTAACAAAACCGCAAGTAGGATGAAAATCGGGTTCATTAGCAAATAATGTCCCCCGAACAGCTTATGGAAATCTTTTTTTACGGAGCCACATTCAAGCACGTAGGGCATTTGCCCGTGATAGGTAGCGCACTCGGAAAAACCGCCGAACTGTATCTGCAAGCACAAGGTAGGAATCTCGATTGATCCAACTGACCAATGCTCAATGCGAACAGCACGGGACAAGGATACAGGGTGCTTTGTTAAGGCAATTGATATGCACTCGCCAAAAACTTAACCGATCAAAAGTTCGCACTGCGGAAGTAAGGCTGATGCGTGCGCTGCCAGCTAACTCGGACGTGGCACCTCGATGATCACCCTCGTGCCCACATTGATCTGGGACCGCAGCCACATGCGCCCGCCAAACTGCTTCGTCGCGGCGTACGCTTTGGTCAGCCCAAAGCCTGCCCCTTTAGTGGGTATATCGCGAACATTGCTGGCCCGATAGCCGAAACCGATGACCTTGGACAGTTCCTCCGGCGGTATCCCCCGGCCGGTGTCTTCCACGGCCAGCCGGATACCATGGTTGTTGTCCACCAACCCCGCGATGATGACGCCACCCGGTGCGGTATATTTTCTGGCATTGGCCACGAGATCACGGAACACATCATGGAACACGGGCGGCATCAGAATTTGCCCATCTGAACCTGGTTGAAAATCAAGGCTCACGACATAATCGCGTTCTTCTTGGGCGGCCAGGTTGCGCACGATCCGGTAGCGGCCTTTGCTGTTCTTTTCCACCGCCGCAAAAAAGTTGGTGAAACTTTCCTGCAACATGCCCACCGGGTGCGAGACCCACTTGTTGCCCAGCTCCCTGCGATCATGCCACTCACGGATACGTGGACGCAGGATGGTTATCACGGAACGGATGTTCTCCGCGGATTCTTGCACTGCTTCATCCCGTTCAAACTCGGGATGACGCTCGAGTATGGCCTTGAACTCAAATTCAAATTTCCACCCCAAGGCTTCGAGATCCAGGGCCACTTGTTCGCTGGTCCCGGCGTCCGCCAGTTGTGCGGCGAGCACTTCCGCCATCCGGCTGCTCTCCGCCATGTCGTCTGGATGCCCGGAGTTCAGCCGCAAGAGGTAAAGTTCTCCCAAGAGCACATTTAAAATGTTCAGGAAGGAATGCATGTCCAGCATGCGACGATCCTTGTCCGTCAGGGCAAGGTCTTCGGTGATCTCAATTTCTTTGGGCAGTGATTCCATAAGTGGCCAATCGTTCAACTAAAACTAGAATGCCCGTCGCGCAGACGCCAAGGAGGTGGGCCTGGGGAAGGCCGCTGAAAAAACGTGCTGCACGACGGGCACAGCCAATAGTTAGCACAACTCCCGCTACTGTCACCTTACAATTGAGCACGCCATCGGGACTGGCAATTCCAGGTTAACCCGCCCCGATCCGCCCGTGTCCGAAGCGATTACACAATCGCGGACTCATAGTCCTCGTGTTCACAACACATGGCCTCGTCGAACTCGATACTGGCCGTGGCGATTGAGTCGGCCACATCCGCAAGCTCCAGCAACCAGGCCTGATCCGGATTCTGCCAGTGACGCGCCAAAACTTTCGCCCGCTGGACATCGTAATACAAGATGGCGTCCAGATGCGCACCGAAGCGTTCGACATACTCGGGCTCGCGTCCTGACTTCTGGACGCACTCGCGGATAAACCCGCACATCTCCGGAATGCTGAGCGCCTCCACGGGAATTCTCAGCGGCGCGGAAGTCTTTTCCAAGTAGTATCGCAGCGCCTTAATCAGGGCGGTGATCTGCTCCATATACGACCGCTCAACCTCCAGGGTGGCATGGTGCTGCACATTGTCAGCCAGATCAAAACGGCTCTCGAACTCTTCAATATCTTTGTCGGCTGTCCAGTCGTTTGGTGCTTTGATTTCGAATAAATCCATGGTTTTGATTGGGTTGAAGTCTAGCTTTTGTGGCGTCCACGGTATCACCATTCAGCTTATAAAATCCACTGGTAAAGTTGAAAAAATCGCGTGAAACGCTATGAAACATGGGGGTTTTCAAACCTGGACGAGACGAGAATGGCGAAATGAAACGCGCTGAAACACGCCCGGAAATTTGTGACACTTTTTGTGACACTTTTGAAGAATTCTCGAAAGCTTGGAGAAATCTGCAAAAAGTCAATTTTGACCAATGTTTACAGGGTCTAAGTGAAACTTTTGGAAACTCGCTGAAACCCTGAGAAATGGGGGAATTACTAATCCTAAGTCTGGCGCGTCTGCCATTTCGCCACTCGCGCATCCGCTGGGAGGGAAATTGCCGCTTTTCCGGTCAAAGCTCAAGTGTGAATACGGGGGAGGGAAACCACGGAATACGCGGAACACACAGAATCAAAAAGGCCGGAATTCCTGATACTCATGTCTGAAAATCAGGAGCAGAGCCGGTATCTAATCCAAGCGACCGATCACTTGCCGGCGATCGGGTAACCTTGCCAGAGCCACTCGAGGGCGTGGGGGGTTATCTGGGACCGGGCCTTGCCGAGGCCGTGACCGGCGTCGAGGCAGAAGATGTATTGGTAGTGATAGCCCTTGGCCTTCAGCACATCGGCCATGCGGTGATTGGCTTCCACCCAGTCGTGCATGCCGTCGCGCATGACGTTGGGGTTGTAGTTATCGCGGTCGCCCACGGCCATGAAGATGCGGAGGGGCTTGCGGGGGCTTTCCGGGATGAGCTTGTTGTGGAAGCCCCAGGCACCATCGGGCATCGCGGGATCGAAGGGCCATTGCTGGTTCACGAAAGTCCCGGAGGTGGTGAGGACGCGGTGATACCACTCCGGGTGAAACCAGGCCATGATGAGGGCGGCGGAACCGCCGGAGCTGCTGCCCATGGTGGCGCGGCCTTCCGGGTCCTTGGTCAGTTTGACGTGGCAGTTCTTCTCCACCAGCGGCAGGACTTCGTACTCGATGAACTCGGCGAACAGGCCGGACATGGTGTCGTATTCGCGGCCGCGTTCATGGCCTTGGGCATCGCCGCCGCCGTTCTGGATGAGGATGCCGATCTGGACGGGGATGCGCTTCTGGGCGATGAGGTTGTCGAGGATGTGCGCGAAGTTCATGTCCGGCTTGCCCATGCCGGGGCCGTCGTGCTTGACGATGAAGGGGGCTGCCGTGCCGGGCACATATTGCGCCGGGATATAGACGGTGATGGTCCGGGTGTAATCGATGGGATGCGTCTCCACGATGAGTGTCTTCGGGTTCTTCGGGTCCACCGTGCCGAAAACATCGCGGGCGATGCCGGGATTGAACCGCTGACAATCCTTCGAGTTCATGGTGAACTGCATCACCTTCCCTTGCGGCACACCGGGCACGACCTTTTCCTCCGGAGGCGACACGTATTCGGGGCCGATCACGAAATTGCCATCCGCATTGGCGGGCGGATTCACGCCAGGTTTGCCATCCAAGCGGGTGAACTTGGGCGCGCCGGGGGCATCGAACTTTCGCGTGGGAGGCGTCGGGCGGGCGTCTTTCTTTTGTTCCTTGGATTTTGCCTCTGCCGCGCCGACGGACAGGGTGGTGGCGACCAAAAGGACGGCGGAAAGGCTGAGAACGCCGGTGAAACGGGCACGAGTAAGGGCGAACATAGGGTGGAGTGAAACTAGGGACCAGGCGGGAAAAAGGCAAGAACGGCGAGCGGGAGGAGGGCAATTTTGCTGGAGTTATCCCATGGAGGCGGTAGTTTTCGATAAAGCCAATGAAGTTCTATTTACCCATGTTGTTTGCCTTGCTGCTCATGAGCGCTTCTGCGTCGGCAATGGAGACATTGGAAGAGTTGACGGCGGCGGTGCGGAAGGCGTGTGAAAATCATGATGGTGAGGCGCTCTGGGCGTTGTATCATTTGAAAGGCCAACCGGAAGAACTGACGGCTGCTTATAAACCATTCGCGACCAGCATCGCGAAGCACAAGCATATGCAGGTGCAGGAGATCAAGGTGGTGGCTTATGACGAGCACAAATCGGAGCTGCCCGGAAAGTTCAAAGAAAGAGAGCTGGAGTTCCTGGTGAAGCCGACGCACTGGGTAAAAATCCGCATGGCCACACCCGAAGGCGTAAAGCCAAAAGACCCGTTGCTCTTCAACAAAGCAACAATGAATTGCCTGGCGGCGAAAGTGGAGGGCAAGTGGCAGTTGATCGGCGTCAAATTCAAGGAATGAAAAACCAGACATGACGCTTTTGTTTTTCTTAACCCTAGCTCCCCTGCTCGTCTTGCTGGTGACGTATGGAGATCGCTCGCGAACGGCGTTCACAGCGCGCGCCGTGGCGCTGGGGGCTTTGGCGTTTTTCTGGTTGTTGCTGGGTGTGGCGTATTTTCTCGCGGATGGGGTGGAGCCAATCCTGCGCGGGATAGCGAAGGAACTGCTGGTCACCGGATGGTTGGTGGTGTTCGCGGGTGCGCTGTGGGGAATGGTTAGAAATCTCAGACCGGCAGGGAAGGAATTCGTGGAGAAGACGATGGAGCTCGTGAAGACACCGTCGGCGTATGGGCCACCGCCGGATGAGCAAACGGTGGCAGTGCCGTCAGCAACACCGGTGAAGGCACCAGCGAAGTCGTTGGATACGAAGGCGGCGGAGGCAAAGCTGGCGGGTTTGGTGAGCGGGGAGAAATAAGGGGGAGAGTTTTCAGAGGTTGGATGGTCTCAGGCCGCAGGTCCAAGGGCTCAGGTCTAAAGGCTCAAGTCAGGTGCGGTTTGGGTGTGAAAATTTGAGTTAGTTAAAAATGGCGGGTGAGATTTTGCGGAAAAAGCGGAAATCTTCGCTTG
>JAEYXS010000118.1 GCA_023431185.1 Verrucomicrobiota bacterium | reverse complement strand
ATGGGGAACAAAGAAAAAGTCCGCTGTCTATGGTTATGGGAGTCCATTTATGGTTAAGGGAAGTGGCTGGCGGGGGTTTGGTGCGGGAGGTGTGGACTGGTGGCTAGAGTGCCGCAGTACAGGATGCTATCGCGGAGGGTCACATTGAGCGGATCAGGCGGGAAGGCGACTTCGGGGAACGAATTTAGAATTAGGAAGCCGAAGTTCGGCCTCCCGAGAATGAAGAAAAGGGGAAATTGGGGAAACATCGAACATCGAACGCCCAACTTCCAACATCGAAAGTGGGGAGGTTAGAGCCTCGTTCCTCGGCTGAGATGGGGCGGTCGGGTGAGGACACCCAGCCCTACCAGCTTATGGTGCGTCGGTCGTTTTGACCGGGTTCGTTTCTGGTAATGGCTTGGCGATTGGAAGAGTGGCGGTGTCGGTCGGTTTTGGGGCCAACGGCTTACCTTGGTTTAGTTCTTTGTCGGGGGAGTAAACTTCGGGGAGGACGACGAGGGCGATGCGGCGGTTGCGGGCGCGGCCTTCTTCGGTGGTGTTGTCGGCGATGGGATGGTATTCGCCATAGCCGACGGCGGCGAGGCGGTGGGGATCGACGCCAGCTTTTTCCACCAGGTAACGGACGGCAGCCAAGGCGCGAGCGGTGGAGAGTTCCCAGTTGGTGGGATACTTGGTGTTCGCGCCGGCGCGGATGGGGATGTTGTCCGTGTGGCCGATGATGTGGATGAGGCGGTTCGGGTAGTTGGTGAGGATGTTGGCGATGCGGAGGAGGACGTCGGCACCTTCGGGTTTCATCTCGGCCTTGCCGGTGTCGAAGAGGACGCGATCGAGGATGTTGACTTCGAGTTTGCCCTGGAGTTCGGAGATGGTGATGTCTTTGGATTCCATGGCGGCGCGCATCTCTTGTTCGAGCTTGGATTTGGCCTGGACGGCCTCTTTCTTTTCCTCCTGCAAGGCGGCGAGTTGCTCCTGGGTCTGGGTGAGTTCAGTCTTCAGTTTCTCGACTTCGGCTTTGAGTTCTTGGGTGGCTTGCTGGGCTTCCTGGGCCTTTTGGACTTCTTCGGGAGTCGGGCCTTTGGCCGGGAGGCTCAAATAGATGACGATCGCCACGAAGAGGGCGGAGAGAACGCTGGCGATGTACCAAGTTTGCTTGGGCATAAGGGTAGGATAATCACTACTTGCGTTTGATGCCAGTATCGGTTGAACATTCGCGCCACTTTATTGTCAGATAGCCCGTGGGCGTAAGGCATGGAGTGCCTGCGCCGGGTTGAGAAAAGACAATTGGAAATTGAACAATGAGCACAGAGAAGCATCAGTTTCAGGCGGAGATTCAGCAGTTGCTGAACATCGTCATCCATTCCCTCTACACGGACAAAGAGATCTTCATCCGCGAGCTGGTCTCGAACGCGGCGGATGCGTGTGAGAAGTTGCGGTTCACGCAGGCGTCCGGGCAGGCGGTGTATCAGCCGGAGACGGAGCTGAAAATCACGGTGACGACGGATAAGGAAGCGGGGACGATCACGATAACGGATGCGGGCATCGGCATGACGCATGATGAGATCGTGCAGAATTTGGGCACGATCGCGCACTCGGGCACGAAGGCGTTCCTGAAGCAGATGGCGGAAGGGCAGAAGCCGGATCTGTCGTTGATCGGCCAGTTCGGTGTGGGTTTCTACTCGGCCTTCATGGTGGCGACGAAGGTGACGGTTTACAGCCGTTCCTGGCGCGCGGAAGAGCAGGGTTGGAAATGGGTGAGCAGCGGTGAGGGCAGTTACGAGGTGGAACCGGCAGCGGACTTGCCGCGCGGAACGAAGATCGTGCTGACGCTGAAAGAAGAGGCTAAGCTGTTCTCCGAAGAGTGGGAGGTGGAGCACATCATCAAGCGTTACTCGAGTTTTGTGACGTTCCCGATCGAGCTGAACACGAAGCGCCTGAACACGGTGCAGGCCATCTGGGCGCGCAGCAAGAACGAGATCAAGGACGAGGAGTATAACGAGTTCTACCGCTACATCGGGCACGACAGCGAGGAACCGATGTTCCGGTTGCACTTCTCGGCGGATGCGCCGCTCGCGATTCAGGCGCTGCTCTTCGTGCCGAAGCACAACATCGAGTCCAACGGCATGGCGCGGCTCGAATCCGAAGTGAACCTGCACTGCCGCAAGGTGCTGATCCAAGCGAAGGCGAAGGGGTTGTTTCCGGAGTGGTTGCGCTTCTTGCGCGGTGTGGTGGACAGCGAGGATTTGCCACTGAACATCTCGCGCGAGTCCATGCAGGACAGTTCGCTCATGCAGAAGCTGAACAAGGTATTGACGACGCGTTTCCTGAAATTCCTCGACGAGCAATCGACGAAGGAAGCGGAGAAATACACGACGTTCTATCGCGAGTTCCAACGCTTCCTGAAGGAGGGTGTGGTGACGGATTTCACGCATCGCGAGGCGCTGGGCAAGCTGCTGCGCTTCACGTCGTCGGCGACGGAGAAGGATAACTTCACCTCGCTGGCGGAATACGTCACGCGCATGAGTTCCGAGCAGAAGGAGATTTACTTCCTGCTGGCGGCGGATCGTGCGGCGGCGGAAGCGAGTCCTTACTTTGAGGTGTTTAAGGCCCGCAAGTTCGAGGTGCTGTTCTTGAATGATCCATGGGATGAATTCGTGATGGATCATCTGCGTGAGTTCGAGGGCAAGACGCTGGTGGCGGCGGAGAAGGCGGACCTGTCGCTGACGGACAAGCCGGAAGGCGGTCTCTCGGATGACGACGCGGCGGCCTTGGCGAAGTGGTTCAAGGAAACCTTGAACGATCGCGTGGGCGAAGTGCGCGCCTCGAAGCGTCTGGTGGACAGCCCGGTGGCAGTGGTGGATGGCGACAAGTTCATGACGTCCAGCATGCGCCGGATCATCAAGGCGATGGGCAAGGGCAAGGAAGCCGAGATGACACCGAAGCTGGACCTGGAACTGAACCAGTCGCATGACCTGATGGTGCGCTTGAACGGCTTGCGTCAGAGCGATGCGACGCTGGCAGCGTTGTTGGCGGAGCAGTTGTTCGATAACGCGCGGTTGTCCGTGGGGCTCTTGGAAGATTCGCGAAGCATGGTGCAGCGGATGAACCAGTTGCTGGGCAAGCTGGCGGGTGGTGGGAAGTGATAGTGGTCAAAAAGCAAAGGTTGAACACAGCGGAGAAACAGGGTATGGAAGAGGGGTATGAAGCGCTTGGGTTTTTCTAAGAATGCGACCGGAGTGGTTTTGCGGCTTTGTCTCGCAGCCGTCCTCCTAGTGGGCACAGCGACCAGCTTGGAAGCTGGCAAACCAGGCAAACCGCCCCGGCCCAAACCGCCCGCACCCAAGCCGCCCAAGGGCACCACCGCAGCACACCACCACTTGCAGCAGAATAATAAGAAGAAGGCGCAGCAACTTCTCTTGCAACGTGCGGCGGCGGAAAAGGCGGATGCGGCAGCCAAGGCTAAGGAAAGCACGCCGCCACCCGCTGCGCCCTGAGAACGGGTTTCGTCCGCAGGCTGGCCGCGATGAGGCTTGCGTGTGGCTTAAAAGACTCTGGCGGTTTCCTGCTCGGGTAACGCATGAAAATCCTGATAACCGGCGCTTGTGGATTCGTCGGGAGTTCGTTGGCCCGGATCATCAAGGTTCGACATCCGGATTGGAGACTGTCTGGCGTTGACAACCTAAGCCGTCCCGGAGCAGAGACCAATCACCGTGCGTTGATGCGCCTGGGTGTCTCTTTTCGACACGGGGATATCCGTCAACCTTCCGACCTCGAATCCTTTGGGGAGATTGACTGGGTCATTGATGCAGCGGCGAATCCGAGCGTGCTCGCCGGGGTCGATGGCAAGACCAGCAGCCGCCAGCTGGTCGAACACAACCTTACGGGAACAATCAATCTGCTCGAGTTTTGCCGGGCGCGGAAAGCGGGTTTTATCCTGCTGAGCACCAGCCGGGTCTATTCCATACCGGCGCTGGTTTCCATCCCGCTGAAATCCGGGGATAAGGCTTTCGAGTTTGATGCATCCAAGCCTGCGCCAGCCGGATGCAGTGTGCAAGGGGTAGCGGAAACATTTTCCACGCAAGCCCCGGTTTCGCTCTACGGCGGGACCAAGCTGGCCTCGGAAACGCTGGCTTTGGAGTATCACCACGCGTTCAATGTGCCGGTATGGATCAACCGCTGCGGCGTGCTGGCGGGAGCGGGGCAGTTCGGTCATCCGGCGCAGGGGATTTTCGCCTACTGGTTGAACGCGCATAAGTACCGGCAGCTCCTGAAGTATATCGGTTTCGGCGGTACTGGGCATCAGGTGCGAGATGCGTTTCATCCAGAAGATCTGGCCGAGCTGCTTCTCCAGCAGATGTCTTTGCGTGAAGACAAGCACAAGCCGCGGTTGGTCAACGTGGCCGGCGGTCGGGCGAACTGCATGTCCCTGCGGCAGCTTACGGACTGGTGCGATGCGCGGTTCGGACCGCATGCGGTGCAGGCCGATATGCAACCGCGCCCCTTCGATATCCCGTGGATGGTGCTGGACGCCCAGATGGCAGAACAGGTCTGGGGCTGGCGGCCCAAGCGGACCTTGCCGTCCATCTTGGAAGAGATCGCGCTGCATGCGGAGGCGAATCCGGGCTGGCTGGAGCTTTCCAAGGCGTAGGCGCTTTGTGGCTTGTGACGCGGCGGACTGCGTGAAAAACTGGCGGCATGAATTTTTCGGGTGAAATCGTTTCTTTGGCTGACCTGCCCGCCTGGCGGCAGAAGTTGCGGAACCAGGGCTTGAAGCTGGTGGTGACGCATGGCTGCTTCGATATTTTGCATGCCGGGCACGTCAGTTACCTGCGGCAAGCGCGTGAGCAAGGAGATGTATTGCTCGTGGGGTTGAATGCCGATGTGTCCATCAAAGACCTGAAAGGTCCGAACCGGCCCATCAATACGGAAGGTGACCGGGCGCAAATCCTCGCCGCTTTAAGATGCGTGGACGCGGTCACGTTGTTTCCCGAGGTGCGGGCGACCAATCTTCTTCAGGCCGCCCAGCCGGATGTGTATGTGAAGGGCGGGGATTACACGCTGGAGACTTTGAATCCGGAAGAACGGGCAGTGGTGCAGGCCGCCGGAGCCAAGATCGTGTTCATCCCTTTTCTGGCTGGCCGCTCCACCACTTCGATCATCGAGCGCTCCAAAGGATAAGCGCAAGAGATGCGAAATCTTTGACTTAGTCTGCGGTTGTCAAAGGGCCTTGTTTGGTTTCACACTCAAATCATGGCAGTTGCGCTCGTAACAGGTTCGGCCGGCTTGGTGGGTTCCGAGTCGTGCAAGAAATTTCATGCCGAGGGCATGGAAGTGGTGGGCATTGACAATGATCTGCGCTCCCACTTTTTCGGAGCGGGTGCCTCCACCGCTGGCACGCGGGCCAAGCTGGAGTCTTCACTGGCACGTTATTCCCATCAGGCCATTGATATCCGGGATGCGGAGGCGGTCTTCAATGTGTTCGAGCGTTATGGCAAGGCCATCAACCTGATCGTCCATACGGCGGCGCAACCTTCCCATGACTGGGCAGCGCGAGATCCGTTCACCGATTTCGGGGTCAATGCTAACGGGACCTTGAATCTGCTGGAGGCGGCCCGACGCTTCACACCCGAGGCGGCTTTCATTTTCACCAGCACGAATAAGGTGTATGGCGATGCCCCCAATTCTTTGCCGCTGGTGGAATTGGAGAAACGCTGGGAGATCGCGGCGGATCATCAGTACAAAGACGGCATTGATGAAACGCTGACGATTGATCAGAGCAAACATTCGCTCTTCGGGTGCAGCAAGGTGGCCGCTGACGTGCTGGTGCAGGAGTATGGGCGCTATTTCGGCATGAAGACGGTGTGTTTCCGCGGTGGTTGCCTGACGGGACCAGCGCATGCAGGGGCGGAATTGCACGGGTTTCTCTCCTATCTGATGAAGTGCACGGTGGAAGGAAAGCCTTACCGGGTCTTCGGCTACAAAGGCAAGCAAGTGCGGGACAACATCCACAGTCATGACTTGGTGGATGCCTTTTGGAGCTTTTACCAGAAGCCGGGCAGTGGGGCGGTGTATAACATCGGGGGCAGCCGTCATAGCAATTGCTCCATGCTGGAAGCCATCCAGCTTTGCGAAGAGATCAGCGGTCGCAAGCTGGACTGGACCTATGTGGAGGAGAACCGCTCGGGCGATCACATCTGGTGGGTCAGCGATGTGCGGCGGTTCCAGCGCGATTATCCGGAATGGCGTTATCGCTACGATCTGAAAGCCATCTTGCGGGAGATCTTCGAGGCTTGCAGCCAGTCCAAAACCGCATGAGTTCCTCGGCTACCATTCCAGCAGACCAGCCGGTGAAGGAAACTCCGCCAGCTGCGGCACCCAAGCTGACACTGCTATCCATCGTATTACCGGCACGAGATGAGGAGGGGTGCATCGCCTCGACGGTGGAACATCTGCATCTGGAACTGTCTTTGAACAAGATCCCGCACAACATTGTGGTGGTGGATGATGGCAGCAAAGACCGGACATGGGAGATATTGACCGCCTTGGCGCAAAAAATTCCCGAATTGCAGCCCGTGCAAAACAAGGAGTTGCATGGTTTCGGGCGGGCGATCATCAAGGGGCTGGATTCCATGAAGGGAGATGCGGTCGTCATCATGATGGCGGATGAATCGGATGACTGCCGGGATGTGGTGCGCTACTGGCATGCCTTGAACGAAGGCTGGGATTGCGCTTTCGGCAGCCGCTTCATGAAAGGCGGCGGGGTGATCGATTACCCCTGGCTGAAACTGCGGATCAACCGGCTGGCGAATTTCTTCATCCGGATGCTGTTCGGCATCAAGCTGAATGACACGACGAACGCTTTCAAAGCGTACCGCAAGACGGTGATCGATGGTTGCCGTCCGTTTCTATCGCCGCATTTTAATCTCACGGTGGAGCTGCCGCTGAAGGCGATCGTGCGCGGTTATTCCTGGACGGTGATGCCCATCACCTGGCGGAACCGGCGCACGGGGGAGGCCAAACTGAAGATCAAGGAGATGGGCAGCCGCTACCTGTTCATCTGCCTGTATATCTGGCTGGAGAAGTATTTCAGCCGGGGGGATTATCAGAAGCGCGACGAAAATCGGGGATAGCAGCGGTCGAAATCCGAAGCTGGATAGTTCTATGTCAAATCACTGGTTTGCCGATTTTGAGAAACTGTTTCAAAAGCACGAAGCGCGTTTGGGGCTGGTGATGGGGGTGCTGCTTTCATTGCTGGCCTGCTTGGTGGTCTACCTCATTACGGCGTCCAATATCGGGATCAGTACCGACTCGCGGTTCTACTTGGCAACCGCCAAGCGCGCGATGGATGATGGCCTTTTGGCGGGCGTGGATTCAACCGGCCATTTTCCTCCACTCTATCCTTGGGCGCTGGCTTTGATGGGAAAGATATTCGGCGATTTGGAGACCGGGGCGCGTTGGCTGAACATCATTTGTGCAGGCCTTACCGTGTTCTTTTTGCATCAAATATGCCAAAAGGAGATTCAAAACGGCCAACGCATGTTTTCGCATGCCTATGTGCTTTTGGGTTTGTCGGGGTTTATCCTGGCGGACGATTTTCTCCGGCTTTCATCCTTCGTTTTGTCGGAACTCCTGTTTATCACTCTATTGACAGGTGGCATTTTGATATTGCAGCGTGCGCATGCGCGGATGTCTTCCGTGCAGATGTGTGCGGGCGGGTTGGTGTTGGGGCTGGCGACACTATCCCGGCATACGGGATTATTCTTTTTGGGAGCATCCGTCCTATGGGTGTTTCTCGCGAGCAGGAAAAAGGGACGGTCCCGGTGGCAGGAGACAATGCTGTATGCTTTCGCTGCCGGTTTTCTCATCATCCTTGCCAAATTAATCATTCGTCCTTCTGGAACGCGAGCGTTAGCGTTTCATTGGCCGGGAGAAGACCACTGGCATGACTTTGGGGTGACGTTTGCCTCTTGGTTTCTGCCATACCGTTTTGCCTTGCCGCAAATCGGCTGGATGATCGCCGTGGCATTGATAGTCTATTGTGTCATTCGTCTCATCCGTTGGTTGCAGACGCTGGCAAATGGCGGGATGGATGAAGAAGCGATGAGCAACTATCTTGCGGCCTCAGCAATAGCATATTTGTTCCTTCTTTTTGTCACTGTCGTCTGGATCTACTACATTACACCGTTTGACTATCGGTTGTTGTTTCCCGTGCATGTTGTAATGCTCACGTTCCTGATCGGGAGATTGTGCAGGGTCCGTTTTTCCAACCGGGGATTTTACTGTGCGATCATTACCTTCTTGTGCATCTGGTTTGCGGGGCAGGCTCTCAAGGGAGTGAAGACAATCAGGCATTACTCAGTTCATGGGGTCGGCATTGGATCGAAAAAGAATTTGGAGTCCGCTGCTTTGAAATATCTTCAGGAAGTGCCGGAGGCTATTGTGTTGGTCTCGAACAAGCCCGAAGTCATTGAACAACTGATGAGCAGGAGATGCGATTCCATTCCATCCAAATTCAATTCTTTTACGATGGCACCTGAAGCCCGCTATGAAAATGAAATGAAGATATTGGAGGCCAAGCTGAGTGCGTCCCAAGCGGTATTGGTCTGGTTCTTGGAGACTGATCGTCCCTACCATCCCAAGATCGCTGAAGTTACCGAACTCATCGCGATGGAAAAGTTGCCAGCCAGTGATGACAAGGTGCTGCTTTATATGGTGCGGCCTGCGGCCAATCCATAGCGGGCTCTCCGGTTGCGGTGTTTTCTAACACTGGACAAACGACTGAGATTCCTGCTTACTTGCCGTTCATGAGTGAGATTTTGGGCAGATTTAGTTTAGATGCGATCAAGTTCGATTTTTGGGTCGGTTTTGGCATGGCCGTGGCGTGGGTTTTGCTGGTCGTCTGCGCCGTGCACAGCATCTGGATGCACTCCAAACACAAGACTTCCGCCGCGCTGTGGACTTTGTTTGTGGTTTTCGTGCCGGTTATCGGCGTTCTGGTCTATTTGCCCTTCTCCTTCCGACTTGAGCATTATCCCGATCTCTTCATCTGGAAAAAGAACCGGCAGAAGTAAAGCCAACCGCTGTCAGTTTTCAGGCCTGAACGCAGAATTCAACCGAGTATGGGATTGTTTTTAAACTGCCTTTATTGAGCCCTCTTTGACACTTTCTTTCGTGGATACCAACCGCCAGTGAAAATCGACCACCTCCAATATCTCGTTTGCCCCAAATGCAAAGTTCAATTGGAACTTGTTGCCAGCAAGCAGGTTGAGGGTGGGCGGCTAAGGGAGGGGGAGCTGGGCTGTCCGGCTTGTGGCCAGAACTATCCGGTCACCAAATCCATTCCCAGATTCGTGCCTTCGGAGAACTATGCCAGCGGTTTTGGGCTGGAATGGACCAAGCATGCCCGGACCCAGTACGACAGTCATAGCGGGACAAAAATTTCGGAAACTCGTTTCTTCAACGAGACCAAGTGGCCTCGGGACTTGGCAGGTGAACTCCTGTTGGAGGTAGGCAGCGGTTCCGGCCGCTTTACCGAGCAGGCCTTAAAGACTGGTGCGATGGTGGTGTCCATGGATTACAGTTATGCCGTGGATGCCAACTATGGTTCCAACGGGGGGCATGAGAACTTGCTGGTCGTCCAAGGAGACCTTTATCAGATGCCGTTCCGGGAGGGAAGTTTTGACAAAGTCTTGTGCATAGGGGTGTTACAGCATACGCCAGACCCCGAAAAGTCCTTTTTGACGTTGCCCCGATACCTGAAGCCGGGGGGGCGTCTGACCGTGGATGTTTACAAGCGCAACGACTCGTTGAAGGGCCGGATTGGCCGGTTGATTCCCTCGAAGTATATGGTGCGACCCTTTGTCCGTGGTTGGCCCCCGGAAGTGCTTTATAGGCGGGTGACCGCGTATATCAATTTCATGTGGCCGATCGCCCGGGTGATCAACAAGATTCCCAAGATCGGTCGCTGGCTGAACTGGCGGATGGTGATCGCTGACTACCGGGGAGTATTCGATTTGCCCGAGCCGATGCTCAAGGAGTGGGCAATTTTAGACAGTTTCGACATGTTATCACCCGTTTACGATTACCCGCAGACCCGGGAAACCCTGCAGGCTTGGTTTGAAAAGGCGGGACTGCAGGAGATCGAGGTGCATCACGGATATAATGGGGTGGAAGGCCGGGGGCGGCGGAGTCAGCAGTAGATTGTCTTTGTGGTTGCAATTCTTGTGGTTGCAACAACCGAAGTGGCTGAGTGATGGACAATGATTACTGTCTTTTTGCTGGACTGCGGCGGAGTTGCTGGCATCATGCCGCGCGGTTTGGGACACTGTTATCTGATGCTCTGACTTACTAGCGGAGATCAGGCATGATTTTATCGGCCCCTTTAGGGGCATGACCGAAGGTTTATTGTGGATAAAGCCAAAGGTTTCACGGCAAAGCCAAATATGAGCGACTCCAAGCGGTTGGTGACCCGTTACGCACCAGCTGGGGTGCTCTCTGCCTGCCTTGGGTTGGCATGCAATTCGGCGGCTCAGACCAACGAGGAGATTAAGCTCGGTACGGCACCCGACATCGGTGCGGCCGCACTGGCGGGTGAAGTGAAGGCTTCGCAATATGTTGCGGATCCGGGCGCTCCCTACGAGAATTATTTCCGCAATTTTGATGCGGGGATAGGGGCTAATCCCAAGCTCGGACCGGGCCGCGGATCGGTGGGCATTGGACCATTTAATCTTTCACCGGGAGTAAATACGCCAGTGAATCGTGGCTTCCGCCCGGAAGATGCTGAGCTGAAGATCGGTGGTTTCTATTTGGACATTAAGAGTCTGCGGGGCTCATTGTTGTATAGTGATAATGTCAATCTTACCGAGAATAACCGCAAAAGTGATGTGACGGGTTCTTTGGCTTTGGGGGTGCGTGCGCTTTACCAGTTGAACGACGGGTTGCAGTTCGGGGTTGAGGGTGATTTGGTTTATCTTCCTTTTGAGAATCGTTTTGGCGTCAATGGCTTCGGTATCGTAGATCCTTTTGCCAAATTCGCCTTGAACGGCAACACCCTATTCCGGACGCAGATCTCGTATGATTTCAAGTTGATGGGCTGGGATTTCACCGTGTTCGATAATTTTGAGATCAGAAACAATTCACTTTACCGCCTGGGTGAGGGAGATTTTCTGGACCTCTACGATGGGGAAACTTTTCGCAGTGAACGATCATTTGCTGGGCGTAATCAGACATACACGCCTTCAGCCAGTGCTTCCGGTGGTTACCGTGATGATACCAATTCGTCCAGCAGCTTCGATGCCTCGGCGCTGGATTATGTCAACCGGGTCGGTGTGATTGCGACACGGTTGGTGCCGACCGTGAGCCGGGCCACGGTTTCTTATATCCACGAGAACGTCTGGTATAACTCAAGTTCCACGGTAAATGGGGTCTTGCTGCCAGATTATGACCGTGATGTTTTTACCGCCCGGTTGGAGTCCGTGCGTGAGAATTTGCGGTTTAAGCCCTATGTCCAGTATCGTGCTTCCACCTATAGCACGGTAGATGGCTGGGACCAAGAGTTGATTGGTGGCATCAAAGGTCCGATAACCGACCAATTGGAGTTTTTGGGCGAAGCTGGCTATGTCTGGAGCGACAATAGAGATTCAACTTCTACCATTTGGTTGCTGGCGTTGACACATGATGCCGGTCCCTACACACGGCAATCAGCTAGCTATTATCGGGCGGTCACGGAACCTGACCGGCAATTGCGCGAGACGTACAATTACCAGATCGCGCAAATCCTCGGGCCTTACCTGACCGGCGGTTTTTATTACGCCCACAATAAGTTTGGTGACTTGGACACCAAAAATACCTTTGTGGAAGAGGATGTTTTCGGAACTTATCTGAATTGGGATCTGGCCCAGTATGGCACCGTGAGTTTCATGGCCTTCCACACCATCACGGATTATAGGAATCCGGCGACGCCAGATGCGACCAAATCGACGTTGCGCTTGCTTTACTCTGCAGAGATATCCGCCAAACTGCACGGAACATTTGTTTACCAGTTCCAGAAGCGGGACTCCGAGGCTGTAGGGCAGGATTACTATGAAAATCTGGTCGGGATCAGTTTGATCAGATCTTTCTAAGCCTCACCGGTCTGACCCCGCAGCTTGGTAAGCTTTGAGGGTATTGGCCGCCATCTGGGCTTTGTCAAATTTATCTTCCGTCCAGCGCCTGGCGTTTTTACCCATCTGTTCGCGCAGGCCTTCGTCGTTTGCCAGTTGGAGAATGCTCTGAGCCAGTTTTTCCGGATCGTCCGGGGGTATCACCAAACCCGCTTCAGGATGTTTGATGACTTCCGGTATGCCCCCGCTTGTGCATCCGATCACCGGCTTTCCGCGGGCCATCGCTTCCACGTAGATGAGCCCGAACGATTCATACTTCGATGGCACGACAAAGAGATCGCAACTGGCATAGGCTGCTTCTACGGTGGCCTCCGGCTGGAAGCCCAGGAACTTCACCTGCGCGGTGTGTTCTGGCCAGGTCTGTTGAAAATATTCCTTGAACAGGCGTTTGCCGGGGGCGTGCGGACGGTCTTGGCCGATGAACGTGAATCGGACGCCAGGCATTTGCTGTAATACTCTAGGGATGGCTTCGAGCAAGGTAAGCGTACCTTTGCGCAGCTCCAGCCGGCTGACATAGAGGACATCGAGCTCGGGCTTGGCTGGCGCAGGCGCAGGTGTTTCAGGCAGGGGGGGCAGTTCGATCCCCAGGGGAATGACGGTGATCGCGTCCGCATCCAAGTGATAATTTCCTGCCATCATCACGGCGTGATGCCGGGTGGAGGTGATGAGCCGGTCACTGTATTGGACGGCCTTTTGCTCCATACCACAGATAAAGCGATCAGCGCTTTTCAACTCCATGGTGGCCGAGATGTTCAGGGACTCAAAGTAAGGAGTGACGAGCCGGGTGATGACCGGAAATTGACGCGGTAGGATCGAAGTCATCAGCCCGACACCCTCCCAGTTGGAGAATTCCACGGCATCCAGACCGGAAGTGTTTTGCCACCGGATGAGCGTTTGCCGGACAAACCAACTCCAAGCCAGGCCCGGAAAGCGATTTTCGACTAGAGGCAGATAGCGTTGCCGGAAACGATGGACTTCAACACCGTTCAAGTGATCCACCCGCTCTTGGTCCTGGGTGCGGCAGATGATGCGGACGTGGTGTCCCTGGCTGGCCAGGCTTTCGGCCAGGTGACGGCAATACGTGGCGATCCCGCCACCGTCTTCTGGCGGGTAAAGAGTGGATACGATGGCGATGCGCATGGGGGCCGGTTCAGTCGCAGTCGATGAAATGGGGCAGCTCACGGCGGCGGACCAAGTCAGCCAGAAATCTGCGCCCGGAACCTTTCAGCTTTTGCTGCGGGGTTTTGATCTGGAGGCGAAATCCGCGATTGTTGTAAGCGAGTATTTTTTCGCAAAGCTGGCTGGCGGCGGACACATCGGTGATCCCGAAATTCGAAGTGTCGAGGCACAGCAGACGCTCGCTTTCATCATATCCGCGCGGAGATGGACGCTGCATGCCTGAAGGCAGGGTTGATTTCGGCTGGGGCATGCGTGTTTGAGGCAGGGTCAGTCCCGGGTTTTCCTCCACATATTTTTTAAGCTGTGCCATCAGGTGCTGATGTTCAGCCTCCGGTTTCTCATGGATTTCTTGCCAGCAACGGTTGACCAACTGCTGGAAGTTGAAGCTGAGCTGGTGGTCATGGGCAAACAGGGCCTGCTTGGTGTAGAGGAAAGAATCAGCCCGCACGACCGAAGGCAGGGATATTTTGGGCAGCTTGGGATGCGGATACGGATAGCCACATTTGTCACTTAGTTTCAGGTACTCGCTGGCCACGGCCGATTTCTTCTTCAGGTCATCCAAGTTGGCTGTCGTAGTGCAGACCAGGCCGTTGCTTTTCCCGGAGGTGCCGCCAATAGAAAGCGGTGTTTCCAAGCTGACAAAGGTGCCGGCGATATAAGCTGCGGCTATGCCCGAGGTGACATCGGGTGAAGGGCCCAGAAAAAGCCTGCCGCACCGTTTCTTGATCTCTTGGATGATGGCTTGCGGGATGGCGGCATTATACAGCATGGGCACGATGAAGTGCGGGATGCGGACCTCAGCCACAGCCTTGATCACAGCTTTGGCATCGAGGATATAACCTTCGTTAGAAAGGGGTATTTTGAGCGTGTCCCGCTTGATCTCCACCGGATGGGTGGGCCAATGATAAGAGGCACGTGCCCAGCGGATTGGCTTGCCCGGGTATTTCTCGATCAGAGGACGGAGTACTGAGAGGGTGGACGGGATCAGGCCGTCATCGTCGCCCACCAAGATCACATACTTCCCGGTGGCGTAGGAGACGGCGGTTTCCCATGAGTTGATCATGGGCAAGGTTTCCTCGGAACGGTGGATCACCATGCGCGGGTCAGTGATGCCCAGCAGCTCGCGGGTAATGGGCGGATTGGTGGCGTTATCGAATACGATGACCTGATAGTCATTCTCCGGATCCGTGAGACAGGTACGGACAGCATGGATCAACGTCTCCGGCCGGTTGCGGGTGGGAATGACGATGGAAAAGGTCGGTTGCATGACAGATTTGCTGGCCTAGGTCTTAAAGATGGTTCGAACTGTCTGGCACACGCGGTCAACTTGTTCTTTGGTGAGACACATCGCGGAGGGGAGGTTGATCCCGCGCGTTCCGATGGCGTAGGCGACTTTGTTTTGCTCGCGGGCCACCACTGCCTGCGGCTGTTCCCGATATGCCGGGAGGCTGCTGAGGGGATGGAAGAACGGGCGGCTATCCATGCCTGCCTCATCCAACTTTTTCATAACCTCGAGCTTGTCCAAGGCATGGCGTTCATCCCACACGATGGTGGACATCCAGTAACTATTGCGTGTGCCAGCAGGTTCGGCATTCAACGTGATGCCGGGCAGGCCAGTGAGTTGTTCCGCATACCATTGGAAGATTTCCCGTTTGCGAGTGACGAGTTCTTCGATGCGTTCCAACTGGGCAAGTCCCATGGCGGCCTGCAGGGAACTCATCTTATACTTCCAGGCGACTTCCGTGTTGTAAAACAATTTGTCTCCGCTGGGCCGGCCATGATCGCGCAGGAAAAGAACGCGGTCCTTGAGCTCATCGGAACTGGTTACCAGCATGCCCCCTTCACCAGTGGTAAGAGTCTTGGAGCCGTGGAAACTGAAGACGCCGGTATCGCCAAAACTGCCGGAACGCTGGCCTTGAAACTCAGAGCCGATGGATTCGGCAGCATCCTCGATGACCGCGATGCCATGCTGGGCGGCGATTTTACGGATTTCCGGCCAGTCGACCATGCTGCCGTATAGGTTCACCGGAATGACCGCTTTGGTCTTTGGGGTGATTTTGGCGGCAAAGGCTTTGGGGCAGAGGCACCAAGTGGCCGGATCGACGTCCGCAAAAACCGTCGTCGCGCCCACATAAGTGATCGGTGCAGCGGAAGCGATCCACGTGGCGTCCGGCACGATGACTTCATCGCCGGGGCCGATCTTCAGGGCGAGCAATGAAAGATGGATGGCCGAGGTGCAGGAGGGGAGGCAGATGGCGTGTTTGACGCCGACGTATTCAGCGAAGGCTTTTTCAAAACGCTGATAGTACATGTTTGCCTGAGCGTACCAAGCATTCGCCGCGGCATCGGCGACGTAATCGATTTCTCGTTGAGTGATCCAAGGTCCGGCAACCGGTATACGCATAGTAGTCAAAAAGGTTCAGCTTTTGCGATGCATGCGGATAAACGCATCCACATCGCCGTAGAACAGATCGAGATTTTCCAGAATTTGATTCTCGGGCCAATCCCACCAGGCGATCTCAAGCATCAAGTGGATTTGTTCAGGTGTTAAACGGTATTTGATGGGCCGAGCGGGAATGCCGGCAACGACGGCGTAAGGCGGCACATCTTTCGTGACTACGGCTCCAGCACAAATAACGGCTCCATGACCGATGGTCACATTAGGCAAAATCATGGCGTTGGTGGCGATCCACACGTCATGGCCGATGATGATCTTTTCTTTGGGCCAGATGGTGGGGTTCCACTCCTTTTTGACAAACTCACGCATCGGAAACGTGGTTGGTGCTTCCAGTTGGTGAATGCCGAAAACAAAGCGAACCCCAGCCGCTATGCTGCAATAGCTGCCGATCTGCAAGGAATGACAGGCTGGTTCATATACCGGTACGCTATCCCGGCGCAGACCATAGGTGTAACGCCCGATGCTCATCTGCTTGCGTGGATCGGTTTCAGGCGGTGGTTCCAACAAATCGAGCAGGCGCGTGCGCAGCCAATTACGCAGGCGATTCTTGATCGATTTGGCCGGTTGGGTCATGGGAAATGTTATGGTTTCTTGGTGGCCGGGAACAGGCGATCAAGACCTTCGGCCAGGGTGACGGTGGGTTGCCAGCCGAGTTCGGCTTTGGCCCGGCGCCAGTCCATGGCGATGCTGGCCACTTCGTTTTCGATAGGCAGATGTTCCACCCGGCTGCTGCTGCCGATGCGGTCGACAAGCATCTGGGCGATGGTGCAGGTGGAAGTCAGGGTGCCCGTGCCGATATTCAGGTCCCCCACATAGCCTGTCTTCAAGACGGCACGGAGGGCGGCGATCAAGTCATCGATGCAAAGCAGGTCCAGTGCGGGATCGCCATTGCGGTAGCGATGAGTGACGATGGGCTTGGAGTTCCGCGCTTTTTCCATGAAGTTGTAGATGAACTTGGGCTTGTCACTGCCCGCGCCATAGACGGGGCTGGAACGGATCAAAGCACAGCGGAGCCCGGCATTCTTGCGGCTGTGATAGATCAGGGTGTCTGCGAGAAATTTGGTTTCGCCGTAAGGACCTTTGGGCAGAGGCGGAGTGGCTTCGTTGGCGCGCAAGGTGCCTGCGTAGCCGGAATAGATTTCCCAGCTTGAGAGATAGATCAGGGGAATGTCTTTGGCCAGGCAGACATCGATGGCGTTGCGCAACATGGCCAGTGTCTGGCCCATGGCAATGTTGGAGGTGTAAACGCGTGGGCTGGCGAGATGCAGAATGGCGTCCACGCTCTCTTCATTGGCCAGGAGATCGAGCTGGGTGCTGCCTTGGTAAAGATCGAGCTGTTGACGTGAGGGGACGACGAGACTGACCTCTTGGTCACCTTTCAACGAGGTTTGCAGGGCTTGGCCGAGGAAGCCGCCGCCGCCGGTGACGAGAATGGTGCGTTGCGAGTTGGCGGGTTTGGCGCAGGGGCGCTGGCCCAAGGCATCGCGAACGGCGTTCAGGGGTTCGACTTTTATTTGGGCTTCGCCCGTGGCCTCTTGCACGCGACGCAGGGCTTTTTCAAAACCGATCTTTTCAAAGGTTGCCAGAATGCCCGTGGCGATAGCATTGCTGCGGGACATTCCGTAATCGCAGCAAACGACCGTGCGCTTGCCTTGCGTGAGGAGTTCGACACCTTGACGGATCTTCTCCTGCACGGGACCACTGCCGTTGCCGGCTTTGTCCACCAAGTCGCGGACATCTACGATGGAGATATCGGGAATGCCTTGAGCGGCGGTGGCGGCGGCGGTGCCAAGCATGGGGGTGATCCAGCGGATACTCATAGCAATTTCTCCTCGGCGACAAATTGTTCCGTGAGACTGCGCATGTACCAGCCGGGGCGAATGGAAGGACGCACCGGCGGCGTGCCCGAACTTAAATAACGCAGCAAGATATCGATTTCGTTAAAGCCAGCCATGGCACGCAAATAGGTGGAGGCAGAGAAGCGTGGGTTGATCTCGAAGGGCAGGAGAACACCGTTACGCACGCGTGCCTGAATATTGATCGGTCCACGGCTGCCGATGGCCGCAGCAATCTTTTCCGCCTGCTGGCACAAGCTGGGATACTCGCCGATGTGTCCTTGCGAGTAGCCGTTGGAAACAATGCCACCGCGACCGCGATAGGCGACGGAGAGTTTGGCGTTGAGATCACGTTTCAGTGCGATCGAGCCGACGACTTGCTGGTTAGGTAAAGACAAAACGCCGATGGTGAATTCGCCTTCCGCGATATCCACATACTCCTGCGCGATGGGCTGGCTGCCATTGCGCCGGATGAACTCGGCGTAAATCATGGCTTCATCCGCCGTGACGGCAAAGAACACGGAGGCACTGCCGCCGGAGCCGGTGGCGGGCTTGACGATACAAGGCAGGCCAATGACTTCCAGATCACTCGCGGCATTGATGGCGACGGTGCGCGGGATGGTCACGCCGTTTGCGGCGAGCCGTTTGAAGGTGGCATCTTTATCCGAGAAGAGAGCGATGACATCGGAATCGTTGGCGAGGAGCTTGATGTTGGTCTTAGCCAATTTATCGGCAGCGGCACCGAGCAAGGTCATGGGCTGTTCGCCACCGGGCACCAGCCATTCGGTGCCAGCATCGTGACAGGCAGCGATGACGCTGTTCACGTAGTCATCGCGGTTGACACGATAAGTCTTCGTGAAACCGCCATCATAAAGACCGTAGGCCGTTGCGGAGACATCGCAACCGTAGATGTCGTAGTTGCCTGCCAGTTTCAGGCACTTGTAGATCTCCGTACCCAAGGAGGCGCCGCCAATACCGGCTATCATCACGCGCAAGCGGGACGTAGCGGAGGCGGAATGGCTGGCAGAATTATTCATGAGCTGAAATCCGGATAAGCGGCGTCGCGGGGTGACAAGATAGGTGACGCCGGGATGGGCCAATTGATACTAAAGGCCGGATCGTTCCAGCGCCAGCCTCTGCCGGCCGTGGGATGATACAGGTGGGACATCTGGTAAAACACTTCGCTGTTGTCCGCGATAGTTTGGAAGCCGTGGGCAAAGCCTTGGGGGATGTAGAGGGCGAGACCGTTGGCTTCGCTGAGTTCCCTGCCCACCCATTGCTTGTAGGTCGGAGAATCAGGGCGGAGATCAACGGCGACGTCAAAGATGGCGCCGCGCGTGCAACGGACGAGTTTGTCTTCGGCGTGCGGAGTTGCTTGAAAATGCAGACCACGCAAGGTGCCGCTCTTCAAATTGAAAGAGGTGCTGCACTGGAGCAGCCGCGAATTCAGGCCGTGAGCAGCGAACTCGTCAGCACACCAGGTGCGGGCGAAGTAACCGCGATCATCGGCGAAGCGTTCCTGCTCGATGATCCAGACACCGGGAATTTTTGACGGGGTGAACTTCATGCGACTTTCACCTCCGGGATGGGGATGATGAATTTGCCGCCGCGCTCGCGGTAGCTCTTTTGCTGGCGCAGGATCTCTTCGGCGAAGTTCCACGTGAGCAGCAGCGTGTAGTCAGGCAGCTTTTGCTCCAATGCTTCCGGGCCGGTGATGGGGATGTGTGTGCCGGGAGTGAGGCGGCCTTGCTTGTAGGTGCTGCGATCAGCCACAAACTCCAACTGGGTGTGGTTCAAGCCGCAGAAGTTCAGGAGCGTGCTGCCTTTGGCGGAAGCGCCGTAAGCCGCGAGGCGTTTGCCCTGCGAGCGCAGGTCTTTGACGAGGGCATTGAGATTGTCGCGCACTTGATGGGCGCGTTGCGCGAAGGCCTGATACGGAGCGAGCGTGCTGACGCCGCCGGCAGCTTCCTCGGCGAGGAGTTTGGCTATGCTGGGCTGGAGGGCGTGAGCGCCGCGATGACCGGCGAAGAGTCGTAGGGAACCGCCGTGAATGGGCAGGTGCTCGACAGCGAAAATATCCAAGCCATGACGCGCGAAGAGCGGTTGCAGGGCGGTCAGGGAGAAATAAAAGACGTGCTCGTGATAGATGGTGTCGAATTCGTTATGCGCCAACATCTCGAAGGCGTAGGGGAATTCAAAGGCGATGCGACCCTGGGGTTTGAGCAGCTTCCTGGCAGCGGCGACAAAGTCATTCGTGTCCGGTGCGTGGGCGAAGACGTTATTGCCGAGGATGATATCGGCTTGGCGGCCTTGGCCGGCCAGTTGGGAGGCGAGAGATTCGGTGAAGAACTCGACGAGTGTCTCGATGCCTTTTTCGCTAGCCACCTTGGCGATATTGCCAGCGGGTTCGATGCCGAGGCAGGGGACCTTGGCTTCGACAAAATTCTTGAGCAGATAACCGTCATTGCTGGCGACTTCGACGACGAGGCTGCTTTGATCAAGCTTAAATTCATGGATGTAACGTGTCGCCGCTTCCTTGGCGTGCCTCAGCATCGTGTCCGAGAAGGAAGAAAAATACAGATACTCGGAGAAGAGTTCCACGGGCGGCACGAGATCGGTGATCTGTAAAAGCCAGCAATCGGTACAGACGGCCAGGCGCAGGGGGAACTTAGGTTCCGGCTTGGTGAGATCCTCGGGGCGCAACAGATTGTTGGCCAAGGGTTGCAGGCCGAGGTCGAGCACCATTTCGTGATGGCTGCCGCCGCAGGAATGACATTTAAAGCCGGATGCACTCATGAGTTAGTTTCGCGAGCCCAAGGGTTGCCGATGCTTTGTCCGGCGCGGGCAAAGGTATTGATCTGTGCCAAAGAATATTCTCGCAGACCAGCGGTGCCGTGATCGTGCCACTGCTTGTACCAGCCGACGGTCTGCGCGATGGCATCGGTAAAGTCCCACGTGGGTTGCCAATCGAGCAGGGCCGCAGCTTTATCGATGGACAGATGCAAGCGGGAGGCTTCGTGTACGGCTTTCGGATCGGAAGTGTCCTGCCATTGGCCGGGCCAGTTCTTCAGGATCTCTTCTACGAGTACGCGCACATTTTGATTCGATTGCAGCGAGGGGCCAAAGTTAAACGCGGAAGCCAACGGCGAACTGTTATCCTGCTGGTGCAATCGCGCGGCAAGCCAGAGATAACCGCTCAAGCAATCGAGCACATGCTGCCAAGGGCGCGTGGCGTGGGGGTTGCGCACATTGATGGATTTGCCAGCGGATAAAGCGCGGATGCAATCGGGCACGATGCGGTCCGCCGCGAAATCGCCACCGCCGATGACATTGCCGGCCCGGGCCGTGACGAGGGGGCCGAGTTTTTCCGGGACAAAGAAGGAGCGGCGCCAGGCGGCGACGGTCAGTTCGCATGCGGCCTTGCTCATCGAGTAAACGTCATGACCGCCGAGGGGATCGGTCTCGCGATAGCCGTAGTTCCAGCCAACGTTTTCGTAGCATTTATCCGTGGTGACAATGAGCGTGGTCACCGGACGGCCCAGTTGACGGATCGCTTCCAGCAGATTGATGGTGCCCATGACGTTGGTCTGCATGGTCTCCACCGGCTGGCGGTAGGATTCGCGGACCAAAGGCTGGGCGGCGAGATGGAAGATCAAATCTGGATTGATGCGTTTGACCGCGGCCAGAACTTTGGCGCTGTCGCGGATATCGGTCAGTTCTTCCGAAGCAAACGTATCGGCCCCGATGACACTGTACAGGTTGGGCGTAGTGTCCGGGGGCAGAGCGTAACCGTGTACCTCGGCCCCGAGTGTGCGCAGCCAGAGACTGAGCCAACTGCCTTTGAAACCGGTGTGGCCGGTCAGCAGTATGCGTTTGCCGTTGTAGATGCCGCCAAACATGATCACCAGATTTTCCAAGGAGCTTTTCCCGTGTTCCAGATGCGTGTCAGGATCTCCTGCTCGCGCAGGGTGTCCATGCATTGCCAGAAGCCGTCATGCTTCCAAGCATGAATTTGGGAATCCTTGGTGAGGTTCTCCAGAGGTTCACGTTCAAAAACGCAAGTATCGTCGCCCAGGTAAGATTTGATGTCCCGGTTCAGCACAAAGAAGCCGCCGCTGATGTAAGCGGATTCTTTTTCGGGTTTTTCGCGGAAGGCGGTGATGGTCTCGCCGTCCATGGCCAGTTCACCGAAGCGGCCGGAGGGCTTCACGGCAGTGACGGTGGCGAGCCGCCCATGGCGGCGGTGGAATTCAATGGAGTCATTGATATTGCTGTCCGTCACCCCATCACCATAGGTGAGCAAAAAGGTGTCGTCATTGATGTATTCCAAGGCGCGCTTGAGGCGGCCGCCAGTCTGGGTGGCCTGGCCGGTATCAATCATGGTGACAGTCCAATCTTCCTCATCGTGTGAGTTGTGGTAGCGGATCTCGGGATTGCGGCCGAGTTTGAGGGTCACATCGCTGGTGTTCCAGTTGTAGTTCCGGAAATAATCTTTGATGACTTCGCCCTTGTAGCCGAGGCAAAGGATAAATTCTTTGTGCCCGAAGGAAGCATAGTACTTCATGATATGCCAGAGGATGGGCCGGGGACCGACGGGCACCATGGGCTTGGGCCGGAATTCTGTTTCTTCCCGCAGACGGGTGCCTAAACCGCCACATAGTATGACTACTTTCATAGTTTTCGCTCGCTAATCAGTGTGCCAGAAATTCATTGTGCCATTGGAAAACCGGTCGCACGACGCCGGGATAAGGGCCGGCATAGTCGCCCCGGGCGGAGCCGCCTTCCATCGGGTCGGTGACTTGAAAGGCGGCGGCGTCCTTCTCGTAGTAATGCACACGCACCGGGTTGGCTGTGCTTAGGGCCGGGCTGAGTATCATACAACCTTCAGACAGCAGATTACCTGGGATCTCCATGCAGGTCCGGTAAAGCCCTACAGCGCGCGGTTCGCGCTGGGCTACTGGAGAGGTGTCAGCCGTGATGAACAGGCAAACCCCGTCATCATTGCTGAACTGGATGTTGGGGATCAGGATATGCCCAGCCTGTTTCACCTGAAACTCGATCTCCACATGCACGGGGCGGCGGATGTCAAAACTAGAACACAGATTGCCCGCCGAGTCTTTGATGCGGATGGCCCTGAGGCAGGCGACCTCGTTGCCCGGTGCGGTGGCGGGATCAGGCCAGACACGTTCGGCCCAGGACTGCACGCCGACATTCAGGTAACTGCGCACGATCTGCTCGGCCGGACCATCTTCTGCGATCTGCCCCTTGTTCAGTAAAATCGCGCGGCTGCACAGGCGTGTTACGGAAGGCATGTTGTGGGAAACGTAGAACACGGTGCGGCCTTCTTTGCTGACCGATTCCATTTTGCCCAGGCACTTGCGCTGGAAGCTGGCGTCGCCCACGGCGAGCACCTCATCCACGAGCAGGATCTCGGGCTGCAAATGCGCGGCCACCGCGAAGGCGAGGCGCACATACATGCCGCTGGAATAGCGTTTCACGGGAGTATCGAGGAATTTCTCCACCTCGGCAAAAGCGATGATCTCATCAAACTTCTTTCTGATTTCCGCTTGTGACATGCCGAGGATGGCGCCGTTCAGGAAGATGTTTTCCCGGCCGGTGAGTTCGGGATGAAAACCCGTGCCCACTTCCAGTAAGCTGGCCACGCGGCCGCGGATGCGGATCTCGCCCGCAGTGGGCTCCGTGATCTGGCTGAGGATCTTGAGCAGGGTGGATTTGCCGGCCCCGTTGCGTCCGATGATGCCGACCACTTCGCCGGGCTTGATGTCAAAAGAGACGTCCTTCAAGGCCCAGAAATCAGACGATTCTTTCTCGGCGCGGGGTGCCGCATGCTGGGACGGCTTACGGAAGAAACGGCCAAAGGTATCGGCCAGGCGGTCACGCAAGGTATCGTGACGCAGAGTCTCGCCCAAACGGTAGAGCTTGCTGAGGTTATGGACGCTGATGATGTTTTCGGCCATGGATTAAATGACGTCGGCAAAGGTTCGCTCGGTCGTGCGGAAGTAGTAAGCCCCGCTGATCAGCAGGAGGATAATAAGGCCAGCACCATTGATGACCCCGACCCACATCGGCTCGAAGTTGCTGCCAAGGATGCACCAGCGAAACCCTTCAACGATGCCCACCAAGGGATTCAGGGAGTAGAACCAGAATAGCCACTTTTCCGGGACCACGGTCACCGCGAAGCCGACCGGGGTGGCATACATGCCGATGCGTGTGAGGAAGGGGACCACATACTTCACGTCGCGATATTTGACGTTCAGCGCGCTTAACCAGAGACCGGTGCCGAAGGCCGCCAGAAAGGCCAGCAGGGCGAAAATGGGAAGGGCGAGCAGGCGCAGGGTGAAGGGGACATCATACCAGAGCATCAATCCGGTCAGCAAAACCAGCGAGATGAGAAAATCGATCATGCCGCTTAGCACGGCACTGGCGGGGATGATGGCGCGAGGGAAATAGACCTTGGTGATCATGCCCTGGGAAGCGATGAGCGAGTTGCTGCTTTCGCTCATGGCGTTGGAGAAGAACTGCCATGGTACGAGGGCGGCCAGCACCAGCAAGGCGTAGGGAGCCCCTTGGCTGGGCAGCTTGCCGAAAAGACTGAAGACCACGGTGAAGACCAGCATGGTCAGCAAGGGTTGTATCACGGCCCAAGTGATGCCCAGCATGGTCTGCTTGTAGCGGATCAAGACGTTGCGCCAGGACAATTCCCAAAACAGTTCGCGATAACGCCAGAGTTCGGAAAAATCCATGGCGGCCAAACCGTGGCGTGGTCGGATGACCCTTTCAGCAAGATGGTCTTGAGTGGAGCTGGACATGGGTCAGAGCAGGCGGTTGATCAGCGGGTTGTCGATGAGGTTGCTGAGCTGGCGGTGGAAATTGCGGGCATGTTCCAGACGTTCTTTCACGGCTTTCAGATCAGCCTGATCCAGGGTGCCGGTTTGGGCCATGCTTTCCTTGGCGAGTTCTTCCACTTCTTCCAAATGGGTGCCAGCGGTCTTCAGTTTTTTTTGCAAGGTCTCCAGCAGGCCGTTGCGGAATATTTTTCGAAAGTCAGTCTCGGCCTCGTAAAAATCGCGGCGATCGCCTTTGACCCATATCTTATGCACTGCGGTCCAGCGTTCCATCTGGCGGACGGTGATGCTGATGCTGGCCTTGCTGACGCCAAGCTGACTGGCGATATCCTCGAGGCAGAGGGGAGCGGGGCTCAGGTAAAGGAGTGCGTATATCTGACCAATCAGCCGACCCAAGCCAAAGGATTGGGTGGTGGAGCCGCCTGCTTCGATGAACTTGCTGCGAGCTTGCGCCCAATCGCGAATCTTAGGTTTGACAGGTGGAGCCATCGTTTAGAAAAATCTAAACGTTTTTTACGTGGTGTGGTTTGAGGTGTCAAGCTCCCTCGTTTAAACTATTGTTGCTGTGTGATTGAGGTGTCGTCGAGTAGGATAAGTTGGAAAAAACTCGTGCATCCCAAGTGGCAGGCTAGGGTGTCACTGCGGTGATTCTCCTTAATGCATTAAGCGAAAGCATGTTGCGGAGAGAGAGTGTGTGTGTAGCGTGGGAAGAGGGGCCAGCCGTTGGAGATTGGAAATTTAAGCTGAATGAGGAGTGTGTATCAATGTGCGGGTTCATTGTTGAGGCTAATCTGTTTGCCGTTGGATTGGCTGGTAGAAGGCAGTTCGCTGAGGGAAAGTGACTTAAGTTGAGACAGTTTTTACGGGGGAGGGCTGGATATCGGGCAAAATAATGCAAAAAAAACTTTACAGAAAGTCGTTACTTTAGTTCCTTATGGGCCGTGACTTACCCATGGCAACATGCCGGGGGTGAGTCAAGCGGTGTGCGGAACACAATACTTTCTAGCTTTATATCATGAAAATTAATGTCCAGAGCCTCTTTGGAATCGCAGCTGCCTTTTTGATGGCGACACCTGTGTTTGCGCAAAACGCGTCAGACAAGGTTGATGCTTGGCGCCAAGCGCGTGAGGAATACCTGAGCAGTCTGCGTGCTAAGGATCAGGTGGGGGGGAAGTTGGATAACCTCCAAAAAGAGGTTAACCGCCTGTCTGATCGGCGCATCACTTTGGAGCGCGATTTGACTTACTCGCGTTCCAAGTTGGATTCGGCGACCAAGCAATTGCAGACGGCGAACGCCAGTCAGGTGGCTGCGGAAATCGAGAAGTGGCAGAAAGAGTCGGCGGCTTGGACGGAGCGTGTGAAAGCGGTGGAGACTGAGATTGGTCAAGTTGACAGCCAGATGGAGGCGAAGATTGGCGAGTTGCGGAAGATTTCTGAAGGTGTGGGCGGGTCCAAGCTGTTGGTGACAGGTGACCCGGTTCAGGTCTTCGTGGTTGAAGACGAGTCTTTCAACGGCGTTTATCAGATCCGTGAAGGTGGATATATTGTTATGCCGCGGATTGGCCGTGTGCAAATCGCCGGTAAAGATTTGCCGGATTCCGAAAAAGCCATCAAAGAAGCGCTGGAAGCCTCGCAGTTGCGTCAAGCGACGGTGATGGTTGAACGCACGGTGGAGACATACACGGCCGGTTCGGCCAACGTGGTTTATCTGGCTGGTGAGTTCAAGCAGACTGGTCCGTTGTTGTTGCCGTCTGGTTACTCTCCGACCATCACGACGATTTTCATCCGCTCTGGCGGCACGAAGGACTCGGGTGATTTGACCCGCGTCAAGTTGCTGCGTCTGACGGAGGGTAAGAGTTTGGTGGAAGAAGTGAATGTTCAGGCCATTTTGGACGGTGCGGGTCTTACTCCTGATGTGGCTGTGCAACCCGGCGATATTGTAGTGGTGCCTGCCTTTGCTAACCGTGTTTATGTCACTGGCAACGTTAAGACCCCTGGTATCGTGCAACTGCCGATTGACGAGGAGTTGACGGCTTATTCCTCGATCTTGCGCAGTGGTGGTTTCGCCCGCTTTGCCAAGAAGAGTGGTGTGTATGTGCTGCGTAACGGCGGCAATGGTGAGAAGTTCAAGATTCCCGTCAGCATCAAGAGTGTCCAGTCCGGAAAACAAGCTGATGTGGTTCTGCAGAGCAACGACATCGTAGTGGTGCCTGAAAGCTTCTTCAGCTTCTAAGCTGGTTTCGATTTGCCCTTCCCGTTTTCTGCGAGTGCAAAAACGGGAAGGGTTTTTTTGTTTAGCAGCGGCAGTTTTAAGGCTTACAGATTTGCCATCCTGCTGGCTGGGAACCATCTGATTGTGCTGGTCGAGTTGTCTTGTCAGATGGTATTTTTTGCAGTAGTCTCCGGAGTCTTGCGGTTTCGGCTCAAATGGTTGCTTGGTAGATTAGCGGTCAATTATTATGATACCTGGTGTCAAACAAGCCCCCATCAAGATGGGGGAAATCATGGTTTATATAGCGCTGGTGATCAAGCACTTGCGCTTAATGCTTTTGCTGCTCAGTTTCACTGTTTTGGGAGGATTGACGGCGTATGTGTATACCCGCCCGGTGTATTACACGCGTACCTTGATTGAACGGAAAGATATGCCCTTGCCGGTTACGGCTGAAGATATCCACAAGGACAGCAATCCAAGGGAAATTCTTACACAGTTCAATTCGCCTCATCTCACAGAGCGTACGGCTTCGCGGTTTGGAGTGAACATGGCGGATAAGTACATCCGGCGGAAATTCCTTAAGAAGGTGACTTACGTCTATAATCTGGAAGGAAACATTGAGGTGGAAGTGTGGGCATGGTCCAGGGACATGGCTGAGAATTGGTCCAAGACGATGCTTGAGGAATTTCTTTCCTATCGTGCCGAGCAGCGGGCCAAAAGAAGGGAATTGATTTACAAGGATTTTGCAAGCGAGATGCAGCGGGTAAGCGAGAAGATGGAAGAATGGGTTAATTCAAACTATGCTTATCAGGACAGCAACCGCATGGCGAGCTTGAAGGTGGAATTGCGTGAGCTGCAAGCAGTGCCTACGGAACTGGCACGCCTGAACTATCTGATGGGTGAACTGACTTGGTTGGAAGGCAAGCTGAAGAATGACAAGTTGGATGTGATTGAACGTCTTTCCATGCTCGATTCCCATTCCGGTTTGATTGATCTAAAAGTGGGCGATTCATTTCCCTATACCCGGCAAGGGCCATTAGACAGCCTGTTCCCTAATAATGCCCCGGGTGGTCAGTCTGGGGCGGAATCGCGTGAAGTGGTGGTAGTTCCTGCCATGGCGAATTCCGATCTGCCCAAGGCATGGACCGACTTGGAAAAAGAACTGCGGCAGACGAGAAATGAAGCCAAGGAACTGGCGAAGACTTATCTGCCTGCCCATCCCAAGATGAAAGCCGCATCTGTCCGGCTTGAGCAGATCGAGAAACTCTTGCGGAATGAATTGGAATCAGGGCTAAGCCGTGTCCAATTACGGCTGGGGGAACTGGCTTCCCGCAAAGAGGAGTTGAACAAGAAGATGCCGGAGTA
This sequence comes from Verrucomicrobiota bacterium, assembly GCA_023431185.1. Taxonomy (GTDB): domain Bacteria; phylum Verrucomicrobiota; class Verrucomicrobiia; order Limisphaerales; family JAEYXS01; genus JAEYXS01. Next base: position 2,229 of record JAEYXS010000118.1, on the reverse strand, counting down.
TTTGGATGCGCAGAAGCAGGATGCCAAACTCAAGCTTGGGTTCGACCAGTTGGCCGCCGGCCAGCTTACTTGGCGGGCGTTTTATGACAAGATGGCCAAATCGATCAGTTTGGTGGAGTTTGCTGATGAAAAAGAACGGATATTCCTGAGTTTTAACGGCACGCTGGAAGCGCGTCTTGATCCGCCCGCTTCACCCAGCCGGATGAATCTGTTTTTGATGTCCATGGGCCTTTGGGCCGTGCTGGCCATCGGCATACCTTTTCTTATTGAGTATCTCGACCATACTATCGGCACGATCGAGGCCGGGGAAGATACGCTGCGATTGCGGGCCTTGGGGGTGGTGCCACAGCTTTCCGGCGGCCAACGGAATACAGAGGCAAAAGAGGGCTCTGAACAGTCTACATTGACTGAGAATTTCCGGGTGATCCGGACCAATCTGCTCTTTAACGCCGATGAACGTGGTGGTGGCAAAGTCGTGATGGTGGCCAGTGCGATGCCGCAGGAGGGCAAGACTTACGTGGCGCGGAACATCGCTGCATCCTTTGCGCGCAAAGGCGAACGGACTTTGCTTATCGATGCGGACGTGCGCCGTGGCACTCTGCATGAGGCATTCAAGATTTCTTCGGCACCAGGTTTGGTGGAAGTGTTGCATGGAGGGCTTGGCTTGGAATCAGCAGTCCGCCCATCGGGCGTGGCCCGGTTGGATGTTTTGACCCGGGGCAAATTTGTCGAATCGGTGACCGACCAGTTTGGTGAAAAGGCCTTCGCCGATATGATTGCCACGTTCCGCGAGAAGTATGACCGTATCATCGTGGATACGCCGCCAGTCTTGGGCTTGGCGGAAACCTCCGCCCTGCTTTCGCTGGTTGACGGTGTCGTTTTTGTGGTTTGGAGTGGCAGGACTCCGCTGCGGAATGTCCAGATTGCGATTGATACCTTGCGGGCCAATGGCGCCAATTTTTACGGCTTTATCCTCAATCGTTTGGACCTTTCAGCGACCTCGAACTATTACTACTATTATTATTACTCTCATAACTACTATGAGAGTTACAATCCAGTGGACCGTTCGTGAGTTGCCGTTTCAGTCATGGCTCTTGCTGTCGGGACTTTGCCAGTGTTCTAATCCGCAAGTTTTGAGATGACCTACCAGAGAGTCAGCAGTACAGGATTGCCCGTGCTTGAAGCCGCTGAAAAACCGATGAACAGGCCGGGAGTTTCAGTGGTTATTCCGGCATACAATTATGCGCACTTTCTGCCCTGCGCGATAGATTCGGTATTGGCGCAGACCTATGACTTGGTGGAGGTGATCGTTGTTGATGACGGATCAACGGACAACACCAGGGAGGTGGTGGCGGGATACGGTGACCGGGTCCGGTATATTTATCAGACCAATGCCGGTTTATCGGCCGCCCGAAACACGGGCATCCGTGCCTCCACTCACGATTTTTTAGGTTTTCTGGATGCTGACGATTACTGGAGACCCAATTTTGTTGCCCGGGCGATGGAGCTTTTCAGCCAGTTGCCGGGTGATCATGCCGTGATTGCCTTTCAGTCTCAGTTCGTTGATGAACAAGGCCGGGAGCTGCCCAAGAAAAGTTTTGCTGAAGTAACCCGGGGAACCTTGAACCACCGCCATGTGCTGCTCAAGAACCGCTTTGCCGCCGATGCTGTTGTGGTGAAAAAGGCGGCTTTGCTTGCTGTCGGTTTTTATGATGAAAAGTTGCGCAGCTCCGAGGATCGCGATATGTGGGTCAGGATTGGCGCCCGCTTCCCTCTGTATCTGGATGAAGAGCGGCTGGCAGTGATCCGCCGCCACGGCAACAGCATGAGCCGGAATGCGGCACGCATGAAAGCGAACATCTGCCGCGTATTGCAGAAGGCCAAGAAAGAGAAGCTGGTGCCGCCCGGTGATCTGTTTTTTTGGCTCCGTGCTTACGCGTTCATGTATTTCCAGTCTGCTTGGATGTATTACGAGCAAGGAGACCGTGCAAAAGCTTGTTGGGAGCTGGGTTGCTCGCTGGCATGCTGGCCTTTTTACGCGCAGTCGCGGACACTGAATGAACCTGTTTTCTTCCGGATGCGTAGCCTCCGGCATTTTATTTTGCACCCTGTGAAGCGGTGACCGGATTTTTTTGATCTTGGTGCTCCACTCTATATCCTGACGCGTGAACTCTGATGCCAATAAACCGATCCAAGTTTTACATGTAGTCTTGTCCCTTGAGGCGGGGG
>JAEYXS010000073.1 GCA_023431185.1 Verrucomicrobiota bacterium | reverse complement strand
CCACGGCCGCAACTACGACGAAGCCAAAGTCGCCCCCTACACCTTGCCCGATCCCTTGCTCGCCCGTGACGGCCACCGCATCACCACCACCAACGAATGGACCGCCCTCCGTCGCAGCGAGATCCTGCAAGACTTCCGCGACCTCATGTATGGCCACACTCCCAAGCTCCCCGTCAAACTCCGCGCCGAAATTACTGCCACCCGCAAAGACGCCGTGAACGGCCTCGCCACCCGCACCCTCGTCACCCTCCGCTTCTTCGATGACCCGAGTGCTCCGCAGATCCAACTCATGCTGTATGTACCCAACAGCGCGAAAAAGCCCGCCCCCGTTTTCCTCGGCCTAAATTACTTCAGCAACGCCAGCGTAGAAAAAGATCCCACCATCCCGCTCTCCGACCGCTGGATGCGCTCCGCCGCTGACATGGGCATCGTGAACAACCGCGCCACCGATGCCACCCGCGGCGTGCATAGCTCCCGCTGGCCCCTGGAACTCGCCCTGAAACGCGGCTACGCCGTCGCCACCTTTTACTACGGCGATGTCGAACCCGACCATCTCGATGGCTGGCGCGACGGCATCCGTGGCTACGCCCTCAAGCTCGCCAACCGCACCGAACGCAAGCCCGACGAATGGGGCGCCCTCGGCGCCTGGGCCTGGGGCCTGAGCCGCGCCCTCGATTACCTTGAGACAAATCCCACCGTGGACGCCCGCAACGTCGCCGTCTTCGGCCATTCCCGCCACGGCAAAGCCACCCTCTGGGCCGGCGCGCAAGATGAACGCTTCGCCCTCGTCATCTCGAACAACAGCGGTGAAGGCGGCGCCTCCCTGGCCCGGCGCAACTTCGGTGAAAACATCGCCTACTCCATCGCCCACGCCTCCTGGCGCTACTGCGACAAATTCCGCGACTACATTGATCGCCCGCAAGCCCTCCCCTTCGATCAACACACCCTCCTCGCCCTCATCGCCCCGCGCCCCCTCTACGTCGCCAGCGCCACCGAAGACGCCCTCGCCGATCCCAAAGGCGAATTCCTCAGCGCCGCCCACGCCGCACCCGTGTATAAGCTATTTGGCCGTCGTGGCCTCGACACCTTCGCGTGGCCGAAACCCGATCAACCCATTGGCGAAACCATCGGCTACCACCTCCGCACGGGGAATCACGACATCACGCAATACGATTGGGAACAATACCTCACCTTCGCCGACCGCCACCTAAAAGACACCCGCTGAGCTTTCCGAGTTGTCAGCGGATGGTAGGGCCCGTCTGTCTGGTGGCCTTCGGTGCAACCGACGGGCCGCTCCTCCTCAGCCGAGGAACGAGGCTCTAACTTCCTTCTCTCGCTGTTCGCTGTTGGGCGTTTTGGCCAGCCGGTGCAACCGATGTTCGATGTTTCCCCTTTTCCTCACGCTCCTCCCCTTCCTCACCCACGCCGCCGAATCCCCCCCACGGCCGCAAATACGACAAAACCAAATTCGCCCCGTCTTTGGACCGCGGCTGTGTTTCGCAAGAAACCGGCCGCAGCGTCTCCGATGGTTAAGCTAGGTCCAAAATATTTCACCGCCCACCTCGCTTTCCATCCCGCCAGAATTCGGGCCAATCCGTGAAATTCGTGTCTTCTCTGCCCCTCTTAAACCCATCCCCACACCTCACTTCCCCATCACCTCACGCAGATCCCCCGCTCCCGCCTCCGGCTCCTGCTTGGCCTTGGGTTTCAACTTCGCCACCAAGTCGCTCAGTAACGTGTAAACCACCGGGATCACCAGCAACGTCAGGAACGTGCTCGTCAGCATCCCGCCCACCACCGCGATGCCCAATGGCCGACGGCTCTCCGCTCCCGCGCCGAACCCGATCGCGATCGGCAGGATGCCCGCGATGGTCGAGAACGCCGTCATCAAGATCGGCCGCAAGCGCACCTTCCCCGCCTCCAGCATCGCCTCCAGCGGCTTCTTCCCCGCCTCACATTCCTGGTTCGCGAACTCCACCAGCAAGATCGAATTCTTCGTCACCAATCCCACCAGCAAAATGATGCCGATCTGGCTGAACAGATTGATGTTCATCGCGGGCAGCAGCGGAATGACGCCCGCCTTGCCCAGCGTGGACATCAGCCACAATCCGCCCATCGCCCCCACCCCCGCCAGCGGCACCGCCAGCATCACCGTGAACGGATGCACCAGGCTCTCAAACTGCGACGCCAGCACCATATAGACGATGATGAGCGCGATCCCCAGCACCCACCAGATCTGCGTGCCCGCCTCGCGCAAGTCCCGCGATTCCCCCGCCCAAGTGGACAGGAAACCCGGCGGCAAATCCTCCGCCACGATCGCCTCCACCCGCTCCATCGCCGTGCCCAGCGGCACATTCACGATGGATGCCGAGATCGTCGCGCTGCGCATGCGGTCATAATGTTCGATGGCATTCGGTGCCGCTCCCACCCGCCGTGTCACCAGACTGCTGAGCTGGATCAGCTCGTTCTTGTTGTTCCTCACGTAAAGCTGGTCGAGCATCTGCGGCGTCAGCCGTGACTCACGCTCCAGTTGCGCGATGACGTCATACTCCTTGCCATCTTTCTTGATCTTGCTCAAATCCAGCCCGCCGTAAAGCACCTGCAACGTGCGCGAGATGTCCGCGATGCTCACCCCCAATGCCGCCGCCCGGTCGCGATCGATGTCCAACCGCAGCTCCGGCTTGTTCACCTCGTAGGAAGTGCGCGCATTCTGGAGATAATCCGTCTTGCGCAGCTTCGTGAGCAACTGCGTCACATACTTGTCGAGCTGTTCCAGGTCCGGCGCCTTGATGACCAGTTGGAACGGCGCGCCAAACCCGCGCCCGATGGATTTCGGGATCTGCGGAATCGCGATCGCCCCCTCGATATTCGCAAAAAACTGGCTGCGGATGCCCCCCGGCGCATTCACGATCTCCTGCACCGGCCGCCGCTCCCCATCCTTCAACCGCACGAACCCGATGCCATTATTCGCCAACCCCGGCCCCGTGAAGCCCGGTGCCACGATCGCCCCATACGCCTCCACCTCCGGGACCGTTTGCAAAATCCCTTCCAGTTCCATCATGATGCGGTCCGTGTATTCCGAGGTGGAGCCCTCGGGACCGTAAACGATGCACAGCAGCCGACCCTTGTCCTCTTCCGGCAGGAATTCCTTCTCCAGCTTGTTGTACGCCACCACCATCAGCCACATGCTCCCCAGGCCGACCAGCAGGATGATGAAGCGATGGTTCAGCGACCACTTCAACGCCGCGCCATAGATCCGCTGGAAAAACTTCAGCACGCCTTCAAACGCCCGCAGCACAAAGTTGTCATGGCGATGATCCACCGTCTTCAGCACCCGCGCCGCCATCATCGGCGTCAACGTCAGCGCCACGAATGCCGAGATGACTACGGAACCCGCCACCGCCACCGCGAACTCCCCGAACAACTGCCCGGTCGCGCTTTCCAGAAAGGTCAGCGGAATAAACACCGCCACCAAAGCCACCGTGATCGCGATGATGGCGAAGCCGATCTCATCCATCGCCTTCTTCGCCGCCGCCATGGGCTTCATGCCTGCCTCGATGTGCCGGTAGATGTTCTCCAGCACCACGATGGCGTCATCCACCACCACACCGATCGCCAGCACCAGCGCCAGCATCGTCAGGATGTTCACCGAATGCCCCAGCATATACATCACGGCAAACGTCGCCACGATGGACACCGGGATCACCACCGTCGGGATCAATGTCGAACGCAGGTCCCGCAGGAAAAGATAGATCACGATCACCACCAGGCCGAACGCGATCGCCAGCGTCTCCCACACCTCCGTGATGGCCCGGTTCACATAGATGGACTCATCATAATTGATCGCCATGTTGATGCCCGCCGGGATGGACGCCTTCAGCTCCTCCAGCTCGCGCTTCGCATCATCCGCCACCTGCACCGTGTTCGCCTTGGATTGCTTGACGATGCCCAGAAAGATGCACGGATTGCCGTTGTTCCGCGCGATGGTCCGTTCATCCTCCACCCCATCCCGCGCCTCGCCCACATCGCGCAACCGCACGATCGTCGCCCCCTCATTCTTCAAGACCAGCCGGTTGAACTCCTCCGCCGTCTTCAGTTCACCGCGCGTCTGGATGGTCATCTCGCGGTCCAGATTCTCTACGCGACCGCTGGGCAGCTCGACGTTCTGCGCTCTCAACGCATTCTGCACATCGATGACCGTGAGCTGATGCGCCGCCAGCTTCGCCGAATCGAGCCACAACCGGATCGCAAACCGCTTCTCCCCGCCGATGCGGATGGAGGACACGCCCTTGATCGTCTCCAGCCGGTTCTTGATCTGCTTCTCCGCGATGGTCGTCAGCTCGACGGGTGTATAACGGTCGCTGTTCACGCCGATCCACATGATGGGATTCGCATCCGCGTCCTGCTTCGCCACCACCGGTTCATCGATGTCATCCGGCAGATTGCCGCGCACGCGCGAGACGCGGTCCCGCACATCTTGCGCCGCCAGGTCCACATCACGGGAAAGATCAAATTCCACCGTCACCGTGCTGAGCTGCTCACGGCTCTGGCTCGTGAGCGTCTTGATGCCCTCGATGCTGTTGATCGCCTCCTCCAGGCGCTCCGTGACCTCCGTCTCCACCACTGCCGCACTCGCGCCGGGATAGATCGTCGTGACGCTGACGATCGGTGGATCGATGTCCGGCAATTCGCGCACTGGCAATCGCTGCAAGCCGATCAAACCGAACAGGACGAGCAACAGGCTCATCATCGTCGCCAGGACCGGCCGCTTGATGCTGATTTGGGAGAGAACCATGGCTTAACGTTTTGCGGCATCCACCGCGGGTTTGTCCCAGAGATACGGTTCGGCAGAGGCGGCAGGCGCGAGCTTCACCTTGGCCCCGGGCCCCAGCTTCTGGATGCCCTCCACCACCACTTGCTCGCCTTCCTTCAGACCCTCCACCACTTCCACAAAACGCGGCAGCCGCACACCAAACGTCAGCGCCCTGGTCTGCACCTGTGAATCCGCTCCTATCACATAGACCAGCCCGCGATTGCCCTCCCGGATCTGGCTGATGGCCGCCTCCGGGATCACGATCGCATTCTCGCGCAGCGCCAGTTCCAGCTCCAGATTGGCGAACATCCCCGGCTTCAACTCGCCGTTGGGATTCGGCAACTGCGCCTTCACCAACGCCGTGCGCGTATTCGGATCAATGAATGGCGACACAAAGAACACCGTGCCTGTGAACTTCTTCCCCGTGAACGCCGCCACGCCCAACTCCACGCGCTGCCCCGGCTGCAACTGCCCCAGGAACCGCTCCGGCACACTGAACTCCGCCTTCACCGGATCGATGTCCACCAGGTACGTCAACACCATGCTCTTCGAGATGACCTGGCCGGGGCTCACATTGCGGCTGCTCACCACCGCATCAAACGGCGCGTAGATGCGCGTGTCCTTCAGCTCCCGCTTCTTGATGGATACCGCCGCCTCATTCCCTTGATAGCTCGCCACCGCCTGGTCGTATTCCTGCTGGGAGATCAGTTCGCTTTTCAGCAATTCCTTGGAGCGTTCAAAGTTCGCCTTGGAAAGCGCGAAATTCGCTTCCGCTTCGGCCAATGAGGCCGCCAGTCGCGTCTCATCCAGCTTCACCAGCAACTGCCCCTTCTTCACCACATCCCCTTCTTGGAACAGGATTTCCTGGATCACCCCGTCGATCTCCGACTTGATCTCCACCGATTCATTCGCCGCCAGCGTGCCCACCAGCGAGAGCGCTTCCTTCACCGGCCGCTTCTCCGCCTTCACCGCCACCACCTGGATGATCGGCGGCCCCGCTGGAGCGCCCTTCGCATTCTTATCCCCCTTCGCCTTGTCACAACCTGTCAAAGCCAAAACGGCTGACAAAATCACTGAACAATATAACGAATGCCTGATGTCTTTCGTCCTTCTCCCCTCGGAGGGGACTTCTGCCGCTTGGGAAGCGGCGGAAGGAATTCGCGATGGCGAAGGCCCAACGGGCCGAGCGAGCGGGTGCGAGCGAGTCACTAGGATTGAGGATGAGGGGTGCTCCCCTTTCGATGTTGGACGTTGGATGTTGGACGTTGGATGTTTCCCCTCCACACCATTTACTTCTGTAAATTTCATGCCTTCACCATCGCCCCTTTCAGTTCCTCCGCCGGTGCCGCCCCCGCGAGGAACAGGTCCACGATCCGTTCCGCCGTCGGCCGGCACAGCTTGCATTCCGGATGCAGCAGATCATTCATGATATAGATGTTCATCAGGCCATGGATGGCACAAGCCAGCTCCCGGCTGTCATAGCGCAGATTCAGTTCCCCCTTCTTCTGTGCCTCCACGATCAGGTCGTGGATGAAATCGAAATTCCGTACCGCCTTCTCCAGCCGCTTCACCTCCGGCGGCAATTCCTCCTCGGCGGCAAAGGCCGTCGCATACGCCACCCGCATCAGGTCCCGGTTCTTTTGCAGGAATTCAAACCGCCCGCCGATGATCTCGCTCAACTGGCTGCGGATGTCCCCACCCTTGCTCGTCGCCGCCTGCATCAGTTGGAACCTCTCCTCATGCGCCTTGTCCACTATGGCTTGATACAGTGCCGCCTTGCTGTCGAAGTAATAATAAAGCGCGGGCTTCGTCACCTCGGCCGCCGCCACGATGTCCTGAATCGAAGTAGCCGCATACCCCCGGCGGGCGAACAAGGCCAGCGCCGAAGCCAGAATACGGTCACGTGTTTCCAAATCGGAATGTTCCATGGGAATCCTACCGAACGGTAGGTCAATCTCACGTATGGGTCAAACCTTCATCCCCATTTCTTTTGAATTTTGGGTTTTGCGTTTTCTCCATTTTGCAGGGTTGAAAGCCGCCTCGCCTTTCCCTACTTTCGGAAGGATTGGACACTTTCAATCGTAAATCGCAAATGCCTGACCATAAAACTGCTATGAAATCGGCACGTGTTTTCCCTGACGCAAACGCTCTCTGGGCCATCTGCCTGCTTGCCGCCCTCCTCGTCGGCTGTGGCAAAGGCTCCTCCGGCAGCGGTTCGGGTGGCGGTGGTGGCAATGCCTCGGCCAGCGGCGGAGAGATCAAGGTGGGCGAATACGCCTCCCTCACCGGCAAAGAAGCCACCTTCGGCATCTCCTCCCATGAAGGCACGTTGCTCGCCGTGGAAGAGATCAATGCCGCCGGTGGCATCCTCGGCAAGCAGGTGAGACTCATCACCGAGGACACCCAGTCCAAACCCGGCGAACCCGCCACCGTCGTGAACAAGCTCATCGCCCGCGATGGTGTCATCGCGGTGCTCGGCGAAGTCGCCTCCAGCCGTTCACTTGAAGCCGCCCCCATCTGCCAGAAGTACAAAATCCCCATGATCTCCCCCTCCTCCACCAATCCCAAGGTAACGGAGACCGGCGATTACATCTTCCGCGTCTGCTTCATCGACCCCTTCCAGGGCACCGTGATGGCGAACTTCGCCACGAAGACCTTGAACGCCAAGAAAGTGGCCATCTTCACCGATGCCAAGAGCGATTACAGCAAGGGCCTCGCGAAGTTCTTCAAGGAAAAGTATCTCGCCAATGGTGGCACCATCACCTCGGAACTCGACTACAACGGCGGCGACAAGGATTTCAAAGCCCAGCTCACCACCATCCGCGGCGGCTCGCCGGATGCCGTGTTCGTGCCCGGTTACTATACGGATGTCGCGCTCATCTGCATCCAGGCCAAGCAACTCGGTCTGAACGTTCCGCTCCTGGGCGGTGACGGTTGGGAATCAGAGAAGCTCACCGAGATCGGCAAGGAATCTGTGGAAGGCAACTACTTCTCCACGCACTATCACCCGGACGTGGGCACGGACCTGAGCAAAAAATTCCTCGAGAACTACAAGAAGCGTTTCAAAGGTAAGGTGCCGGACGCCCTCGCCGCCAACGGCTACGACTCCATGATGATGCTCGCGGATGGCATCAAGCGCGCGGGCGGCACCGATGGCGCGAAGTTGCGCGATGCCCTCGCCGCCACGAAGGACCTCTCGCTGGTCACCGGTGTGCTGACCATCAACCAGCAGCGCGATGCAGATAAATCCGCCGTCATCCTCCAGATCAAGAACGGTGGCTACAAGTTCCTGGAATCCATCCAGCCGTAAACCGTCTGATAACTGCGGACTTTACTGCTAAGGGATGACCGACCTGCTCCAACAACTCATCAACGGCCTGGCCTTGGGCAGCATCTATGCCCTCATCGCGCTCGGCTACACGATGGTTTACGGAGTGCTCCGGTTCATCAATTTCGCCCATGGCGATGTCTTCATGCTCGGGGCCTTCGCCGGTTACTTCCTGGCGGAGCCCGTCGCCAAGGTCATCCCGCCCCAGAGCTACTTGGGCGGCATCGTGGTCTTGGTTCTGGCCATGCTCATCTGCGCGCTGCTCGGCGTGGTGATCGAGTTCCTGGCCTATCGCCCGCTGCGTAAACGTCCGAAGCTCACGGTGCTCATCACCGCCATCGGCGTCTCGCTCTTCATCGAATACACCTGTCAGCACGAAAAAGTCTTCGGCGCTTCCCCCCGCAAATTTCCCGACCTCATCCCTAATACCACGTGGGATTTGGGCGGACTGATTGTTGGCAGCGCTCAGGTCATCGTGCTGGTCACGACGATCCTGCTGATGGTCGCCCTGACCTTCATCGTGCAGCGCACCAAGATCGGCACCGCGATGCGCGCCGTGGCCTTCAATCCGCAAGCCGCTGCGTTGATGGGAGTGAACGTGAATCACGTCATCTCGTTCACTTTCGGTCTGGGTTCCGCGCTGGCCGCTGCCGGTGGCATCCTCTTCGCCATGAATTACTCCAGCATCGATCCGCTCATGGGCGTGCAGACCGGCCTGAAAGCCTTCGTGGCCGCCGTGCTGGGTGGCATCGGCAATCTGCCCGGCGCGGCCTTGGGTGGCTTGCTCTTGGGTGTGGTGGAAACCTTTGCTGGCGGCATGAAAGGCATCTCGAATTATCGCGATGCCATCGCCTTCGGCATTTTGATCCTGATTTTGATGTTCAAGCCCTCGGGCCTGTTGGGCAAAACGCAAACCGAAAAAGTCTGATGCTGTCTGGCGCTAAAAGATGGTTGATCGTCGCTGTCGTTTTGATCGCGATCGTCTCCGCCTTTTCCCATCACTTCAATCGCTACTACCTCGGCATCGGTATCGACATCGGCATCAACATCATCCTCGCCGTCAGCCTGAACCTTATCATGGGCCACACCGGCCAGTTCAGCCTGGGCCATGCCGGTTTCATGGCCGTGGGCAGTTACACCGCCGCTTCCTTCACGATTGCACTCTCCAAGAATGCCCCCGAATCCGCCGCTCCTTTCCTGCTGCTAGGCGGCCTGATTCTTGGCGGCCTTATGGCCGCAGTCTGCGGTCTGGCTGTCGGTGTGCCCACTTTGCGCCTGCGTGGCGATTACCTCGCCATCGTGACTTTGGGCTTCGGTGAGATCATCCGCGTGGTTTTCCAGAACATGGAAGCCGTCGGTGCCGCCAGCGGCCTCACGGGCATCCCGAACTACACCAACTTCTTTTGGGCTTGGGCCGCTGCCGCCATCACCATCTACGTCGTCATCTCGCTGGTGAATTCCACTTACGGACGCGGCTTCATCGCCGTGCATGACGACGAAGTCGCCGCCAGCGCCATGGGCATCAATCCCACCCGCTACAAGGTCACGGCGTTCGTGGTCGGCGCATTCTTCGCCGGCATCGCGGGCGGGCTCTACGCTCATCACAAGACCGTCCTGGCCCCGACCGGCTTCGACTTCATGAAGTCTTTCGAGATTGTCGTGATGGTCATCTTGGGTGGCATGGGCCGCACCGTCGGCGTCATCATCGCCGCCATCCTCCTCACCGTTTTGCCCGAGATGCTCCGCCCTGTCGCGGAGTACCGCATGATCATCTACTCGCTGCTCATCATCATCATCATGATGGCGCGACCGCAGGGGCTCTTCACGCTCCGTTCCAACAAGGGGGCGAACACGTGAGCGCGCCCCTCCTGAAACTGGACCAGGTGACCATCCGCTTCGGCGGCCTCACCGCCGTTTCCCACCTGGACTTCCAGGTGCGGGACAATGATCTCGTGGGCCTCATCGGTCCCAACGGCGCAGGCAAGACCACCGTCTTCAATCTCATCACCGGCGTCTATCAACCTACCGAAGGCACCATCACCTTCGCCGGTCAGCCCACGGCGAAGCGCAAGCCGCATCAGTTGACCAAGGTCGGCATCGCCCGCACCTTCCAGAACATCCGCCTCTTCGCGAGCCTGAGCGTCTTCGACAACGTCCGCGCCGCCATGCAGGTGCATCGCACCCACGGCGTCCGCCAGGCCCTCTGGCGCGGCAAAGCGTATCAAGCGGCGGAAAAAGAAGTCGAAGATCGCGTGATGGATCTGCTCGAAATCTTCAAACTCGGCCGCCTGCGCAACGAGGACGCCAAAAATCTTCCTTACGGCGACCAACGCCGCCTGGAGATCGTCCGCGCCCTCGCCACGCAACCCAAGCTCCTCTTGCTCGATGAACCCGCCGCAGGCATGAACCCCACCGAGAAGGCCGAGCTCGCCGGGCTCATCCGCTCCATCAAAGACCGTTTCCAGATCGCCGTCCTGCTGGTCGAGCACGACATGCAACTGGTCATGAACCTCTGTGAACGCATCACCGTTCTCGATTACGGCGTGAAGATTGCCGAAGGCACGCCCGCCGAGATCAAACGTCATCCGAAAGTCATCGAGGCTTATCTCGGTGAGGAACACGCCGCCTGACCGCCATGCTGGAGATCAAAGACCTCAAAGTCAGCTACGGGGCCATCAACGCCCTGCGCGGCATCTCCTTGACGGTCAACCAAGGCGAGATCGTCACTCTCATCGGCGCAAACGGCGCGGGCAAGAGCACCACGCTCCGCGCCATCTCCGGCCTCATCAAAGCGCAAAGCGGCTCCATCACTTACGAAGGCAAATCCATCTTCAACCATCCCGCCCACAAGATCGTTGCCCAAGGCCTCTCCCAAGTCCCCGAAGGCCGTATGGTCTTCGCCAATCTCACGGTTCTGGAAAATCTGAAGATGGGCGCTTATCTGCGAAATGACAAAGCCGCCATCCCGCAGGAAATGGATTACGTCTTCCGCATTTTTCCCCGCTTGAAAGAACGTGTGAAGCAACACGCAGGCACTCTGAGCGGTGGTGAGCAACAGATGCTCGCCATCGGCCGCGCCCTCATGAGCAAACCCCGCTTCCTCATGCTGGATGAACCGTCCCTCGGCATCGCCCCGCTGCTGGTGAAAACGATTTTCGAGAAGATCGTGGAGATCAACCGCCAGCATGGCATCACCATCTTGCTCGTGGAACAGAACGCCAATCGCGCCCTGGAGATCTCCCAACGTGGCTACGTGCTGGAAAGCGGCGCCATCATCCTCCAGGACGACTCCGCCAAACTCCGCACCAACGACCAAGTCCGCAAAGCGTATCTGGGTGGCTAACGTAGCGCAGTCTTCCAGCCTGCGGGTTACGCGGCATCCTTGCCGCGATAGACTACCCCTCCAGCTCCCCCAGCAACTGCTCCATCTCCTCCCGCGGCCCCTCGTGATTCTGCTCGATGGCCAGTTGCAATGCCCGTTCAAACGCTTTTCTAGCCCCCGTCCTATCCCCCGCCTGCAGATCACATTTCCCGATCAATATCTGCACCACCATCCAGTCCGGTTTCTTTTGCAGCGCCGCCACGAACTGCTCCCTCGCCTCGCCAAACTGCCCGGCATCAAACAGCGCCTTGCCCAGGCTGAAGCGGGCCATTTCATTGCTCGGAAACTTTTCCACCATGGAACGATGACGATTGATGGCGTCGGACATAGTTCTGTGCTTTATTGCGGACAGTTCGGACAAACCGAATTTGTCCATCAGCGCGAACAGTATCAAGTGCCGTTGTGAAAAAGCTCCTCTCCATTCAAGTCGGCCCGCCCAAGACCTTGGAAAGCCCGAACTTCTCCGGCGGAATGAAAACCTGGACCACAGGCATCTTCAAAGAACCCGTCACCGGCCCCGTCCACCTCGCCCGCACCAATCTCGCTGGCGACGGCCAGGCCGACCTCGTGAACCACGGCGGCACCGACAAAGCCGTGAATGTCTATCCCCTCGAGCACTACCCCTACTGGCGCGCTATACTGAACATCCCCGGCCTCACCAACGGTGCCTTCGGCGAGAACTTCACCACGGAAGGCCTCTTGGAAACCGAACTCTGCATCGGCGACACATTCACCCTCGGCGAAGCCATCGTCCAAGTCTCCCAACCTCGCCAACCCTGCTGGAAGCTCGCGCTCAAATGGCACGTCAAAGACCTCGCCCTGCAAGTCGAGCAGACCGGCAAGACCGGTTGGTATTTCCGCGTGCTAAAAGAAGGTCACGTCACAGGCGGTGATGAACTAAAACTCATCGAGCGCCCCTGCCCACAATGGACCATCGAGACCGCCAACCAGATCATGCACCATCGGCTGGATGATTTTGAAGCTGCCGCCGAACTGGCCGCCTGCCCCCTGCTCTCCGCCAGTTGGCAACGCTCCCTCAGCCAGCGCGCCGCCATCGGCAAAGCAGCCGATACCGCGGCAAGGCACGGCAGCTAAGGAGCGCGGCCTTTAGGCCGCTTCAACGTTCACCAATCAGGCAAGTTTCGAATCCATGGGATCGATATTGAAAACACCTTAAGATTTTGAAAACCACCTCTTGCTCGCCTATTGAAGCGGCCTAAAGGCCGCGCTCCAAAAAAAACAAAAACGGCATGCCGTTTCCAGCACGCCGCTTCTGTGTATTTCGTGTATTCCGTGGTTAAACCAAATCACTTCGGCCGGATCAAAATCTCCTCGATCACCGCACGCCCCGGCAGATTCGCCACCAGCCATACCGTATCCGCCAGATCCTCCGGCTGCAGCATGTTCACCCGCGCCTCCATCGGCGGCGGCACTGGGCGTCGATCCAGCAACGGCGTATTGATATCCCCCGGGAAGATCGAGCAGGCCCGGATGCCGTTCTGCCGTTCCTCCACATTGATCGCCTGCGTCAACCCTGCCTGACCGAACTTGGAGATGACATACGCCGGTCCCGCCTTCGGATTCGCGATGCGCCCCGCTTCGGAAATGACATTGATGATCGTGCCGGACTTCTGCTCGCGCATCTTCGGCAGGAACGCCTGCGCCACGTAATACGAACCGTTCAGGTTCGCGTTTAGAATCATGTGATAATCCGCCGTGGCCAACTCGTTCATGCGGCGCTTCGCCGTGTTCGTCCCGGCAGCATTCACCACCACTTCCACGTGCCCGTAAACCTCCAGCACCTTGGCCCCCATCGTCTTCACAGCCGCCTCATCACCGATGTCGCAAGGGCATTTCAACATGCGCAGACGCAGATTGCCCGCCTTCTCCATCGTCTCTTCCAGCGCATCGGCCCGACGTCCGACCAACGCCACATTCCAGCCTTCCTTGGCGAACTTGATCGCCACGGCCTGTCCCACGCCGCTACCGGCACCGGTTACCACTGCTGTCTTGTTCATAATGTTTTAAAGTTCAATCCACTGCTTGATCTCTGACGACTTCACCGCCGCATCCATCACTGCTTGCGCGCGCGCACCGTCGTGGAAGTTCACGGAGCATTGACGCTGCTCGCGGATGGCGTTCACGAACTCCACCGCCTGATCGTAACGGAAGCTCACCAGCGGATCGCCCACACTTGGATCACGCGGGCTGCCGGGCAACACGAAGAATTCCTTCGGGATGGTGATGGTCTTGAGGCCGGGTCCGCCGACCTTGCCATACTGGAGCTCATTCCAAGTGCCTGTCGTGAAGCTGAAGCTCGCTTCGCTGCCGTTCAACTCCACACGATCCGGACTGCGCCAGCTCTCATTCACACCGCTCGCCAGCTTGGAGCTTTCCAGCACGCCGGAAGCACCGCATTTGAACTCAGAGAGGATAGAGACGAAATCATCCGTATCATTCGGCGCACCACCACGGATCGGCGTCATCGTCATCAGATTCGCCACCAAGCGTTTCATCGGCCCGATGAGATGATGCGCGAAATCGATGCGGTGGCTCAGCATGTCACCGATCTCACCCGTGCCCGCCATCTTCTTCTGCTGACGCCAGCCGACATTGCGCGTGCCCCAGTCCTGCAAGCGGCAGGAGCGGTAATGATACGGTGTGCCCAGATCACCCTTGCCCACCAAGTGGTGCAAGTAACGCATCGCCGGCACGAAGCGATACGTAAACGCCGTCATGTGCCGCACATTCGCCTTGTCCGCTTCCGCCGCCATCTGCGCGGCATCCGCTGCATTTAACGCCAGCGGCTTCTCGCACAGGATGTGCTTGCCGGACCGTGCCGCGGCGATGGCCACGGGCGGATGGAACACATTCGGCGTCGCGATGATGACAGCATGGATGTCATCCCGCTTGATGATGTCCTCCCAGTTCGACGTGGCGATGGGCGCACCCGTCTGCTGGCGAGCCGTCTCCAGCGTGGCCGGATTGGCGTCACACAGCGCCGTGACTTTGACGTCCTTGCAGAGGGCCAGGCCCGGAAGATGGTTTTGCAGCGTGATGCCGCCGGTGCCGATGATGGCAAAATTCAATGTGCTCATGGATCAATCAAAACGAATGGGGCGCAGTATGGCGGGGTATGGGGAATTGGCAAGTACGGGAGAAACAGAAGACATGACACAACGTTTTGCCGGTTGACCAGTGGGTGATGTGGGGGCATTTTTCCAGACAAGATGTAATTGGAGAGAGTTATGATGAATATCCCCCAAAGTTGGCGATATGATGAGTTCAAGCAGGTCGGCAAGGATTACTCCCAATCGGCGGAGGCGGAGGTGTATGACAGCAGCCATGCGGATTTCCGGGACGCGGTGAAGGAAAGCGAAGCGGCGCTCGACTTGCTGGGCGTAAAGGCGGGTTCGGTGGTGATCGATTTCGGAGCGGGCACGGGCACGTTTGCGGTGCAGGCGGTGAAACGGGAAGCGCAGGTGTATGCAGTGGATGTGTCTCCAGCGATGATGGCGCAGGCGCAGGACAAAGCGGCAAAAACGTGTGTGACGGGCATCACGTTCTGTCACGGCGGGTTCTTGACGTATGAACATGCCGGGCCACCGGTGGATGCGATTTCCACTTCGTTCTCTTTTCATCACCTGCCGGATTTCTGGAAAGGCATCGCGCTGAAACGGTTGGCCGCATTGCTCAAGCCCGGAGGAAAGCTCTATCTCTATGATGTCATCCTCACGGAGGAGAAACCGCTGGAGGACATCGCGGCATTCATCGCCAAACAGACAGAAGCCGGAGGAGACTTCCTTCGTAAGGATGCGGAGATGCATTTCCGCGACGAGTTCTCCACTTACGACTGGGTGATGGATGGCTTGCTGGAGCGGGCGGGATTTCGGATCGAGAGCAAGCGGATGGAGGGTGGAGTGTTGGGAACGTATGTGGCGGTGAAGGCTGGTGAGAACACAAAATGACCAACAAGAAAAGAAGGAACACTTGACCGAGGAAAGCAGCAGGCGGATGCTCGTAAGAGACACCAACCAGATGAAACCTGTGGCTCTCAAAAATCTGCTCAGATATTTCTTTCTGGCCTTAGCGACGGTTGCTATCGCGTTCGGTGTATTCCTTTTGACCTCTCCATGGCAGGGTCAACAGATTGACACACGTTACTCCTGGGTGCCGATGTTCTTGGCGGTTGTTATCGTCTTCCCTCCTTCAGTGGTTTGGTTGCGGGCTTATCAGCAATTGGGAAACAGCATCACACCCAAAGTACTACGAGACGCCTGGATGCTGGCGCTGGTGTACCTGTGTTTGCCACTGGGCATCGTGGCGGAAAAACTGGCAGACAATTTTTCCGGTGCCTGGATGCTGGCAAAGTATTGGCCAATATGGCTGCTAGCGGTGCTGATACCTGCAGCAAATGTTACAGGGCGTTTTTTGACTTCGCGGTTATGTCACCCGGATTCTGCCGGGGAGTGAAATCGCAGCGACGCGTTACGATTGCGCCGAACATCCGGATGGAGGCGGGGGTGAAGTTAGGGCAGTCAACTGGCGAACCGATATGAGAAAATTCAAGATGGCAATCTGGTTTGGCGGCGCGACCAGCACCCTGCTCCTCTTAGCGGGCGGGTTTGCGAATTTCGTGGAATCCATGTCCGTGTTATTCTTTTTTACGACGCTGCTCTGCCTTATCATCGGTGTCGTGGGAGCAGCATGGTCAAAGCAGTGGCAAGCAGCCATAACCGGTGCATGTGTTTTCACAATAGTTCTGGCATGCTCTTTTCAACCTTGGTTTGGAAAACATGCAGCTCTGGGCGATGGCGGGGTGCTCGACATCCATCGGCATAGCTTATGGGAATTAGGGCATGTCCACTGAAGCGTAAGATTATCGGATAGGCAAAATACTTACTTGGACTCGCTTGATCGGCAGCAAAAAAACGGAACTTCTTGTGAATGTGAAGGTTATGAGGGAGGCAGCAAACTGGGGTTTCCGCTTCGAGTTCCGGAGTGATTTTTTTGTTTTGGATTTTTCTGAAGCAGGGTGGAATATTAAGTCGTACAACAGGTAACTGGCGCGCACGCCGGGCAGCAAGTCCGGCGGTGAATAAAGGAGAATGGACCGGGATGGAAGAAGTAAGGGATAGGCAGGGTCGGTCGGGGAGGAAGGACGGGAGAAGGGTTCACCGGACTCGAGAGCGTATTTTTCACCATGCGGAAATCTTACGGAAAAGGTGTGCAATGGTGGTTTCACGAGAGGATAGATTGCATCAGCAAAGTTCTCGTGCGTTGAAAGTTACGGTTACGCTTGGCTGGTTATTGTTGCTGTGGACGGGACGTCCACGCTACGGGGGATTCATGAGACTTCCCCCGCGCACTGGCTTCCGTTACCTTCTCCCCATGACCCATCGCTTTGGCTTAACCTCTCTTGGCGGGCTGGTTGCATTTACAGCCAGCACTTTGCTCGGCATCACCACAGTCTCCGCGCAGTTGGCGGAGAAGGATCAGCGTTATCACGCGCCCAAGACGTTGAACACCTTGCGCACGTTCACCGAGGTGAAGTCGCGCGCAGACTGGCAGCGCGAGGCGGAGGCCATCCGCATGCATATCTTGGTGAGTTGCGGCTTGCAGCCCTTGCCCGCGAAGACGCCGCTGAACGCGCAGATCACCGACCGGCGCGAAATGGATGGGTATGTGCTGGAGAAGGTGGTCATCGAGACGTATCCGGGCTTCTTCCTCGCGGGCAATCTTTTCCGGCCGTTGAACCTGGGCAAAGGCCCCTTCCCTGCCGTGCTGAATCCGCACGGGCACTGGACGCAGGGCCGGCTGGCGGACGAGGAAAACGGCAGCATCCAGGCGCGGTGCATCACGCAGGCGCGGATGGGCATGGTGGCCTTCGCCTACGACATGGTGGGCTATGCAGACACGATACAATTCAGCACCGCACCAAAGGACATGGGCAAGCACCGCGTTTACGGCATGAAGCCGGAGGACCAGCTCTGGGGCCTCAGCATGATGGGACTGCAATTGTGGAACAGCATCCGGGTGGTGGACTTCCTGAGCGCGTTACCGGATGTGGACGCAAAACGCATCGGCTGCACTGGCGAATCCGGCGGTGGCACGCAGACGTTCATGCTCGCGGCCATTGATGACCGGATCAAGGTCTCCGCACCGTGCGTGATGGTATCCCACTCCATGCAGGGCGGCTGCACGTGCGAGAATGCGCCGGGCTTGCGCGTGGATTACTCGAACATGGAGATCTCCGCCGCGACCGCACCGCGCCCACAGATGCTGGTGGCAGCCACGGGTGATTGGACGAAGAAGACGATGGAAGTGGAGGGCCCGGCGGTGGAATCCGTATATAAGCTGCTGAGCGCGGAGAAATCGTTCCGCTACGTGATCTTTGATTTCCCGCACAATTACAATCTCACCAGCCGCCTGGCGGTGTATCCGTGGCTGGGCCAGCATCTGCTGAAGAAGCCGGACACGAACACGTATATCGAAAAGGCTTACAAAAAACTCACCGACAAAGACCTGCTGGTATGGCCGGACGGCAAGCAGACCGTGAAGGGACTCAGCTACGAGGCATTCTTGGCGGAGCAACGCAAGATCGCGCAATCATTGCTGGACTCGCAAGTGGACGGCAAACCGGGTGCGTATCAGAAAACGTATGCGCCCGTATGGCAGCACAGCTTGCAACTGGATCTGTGCGACGCAAAAGACATCGTAAGTGAAGAAGGTCACGCGAACGGCAGCGGCAAGAAAGTGTATATCGGGCGTGATGGCAAAGGTGATCGTGTTCCCCTGCTCGTCTTCGCCCCGCATGTGAAAGGTACTGGCAAAGTCGTGGTGCTCGCCGCACCGAACGGTCCGCGCAATGTGACTGATGTGCAAGGACGTCCGCTTGGGTTGGCGGCTTCGCTGGTGCAACGCGGATTCACGGTCGTGGTGCCAGAACTGTTCCAAACGGGCAGCCTGTATCAGAAGGACGTGGCAGCGAAGCGGAATTACTTCACAAACTTCTTCAGCACCTACAATCGCACCGACGCACAAGAACGTGCGCAAGACCTGGTGACGACCATTACCTATGCCCGCACGCTCGGCAAGAAGGTGACGCTGTGCGGTCTGGATCGCGCGGGTCTCTGGGCCATGCTCGCCGCTCCCGCAGCGGATGCGCTGGTGGCGGATGCACAAGCGTTCAATTCACAGAACGAGCAGTTGCTGCTGGCTGATGACCTCTTCGCCCCTAATCTGCAACGCCTCGGCGGTCTGGACGGCATCGTGGCGCTCGCGGCACCGAAACCGGTGCTCTTGCACAACACCGGCGGGCAATTCAGCACGAAAGTGACGGAGCAGATCTATGGCAGCAACGCCAAGACCTTGCGCACAGAGCAGAAGCGTTTTGATGATCTGGCCATCGCGACGTGGATCTCGGCACAATGAAGCACTCAGTTGTCATGGGCTTTATGAAGAAGGTGATCGCGCTGCTGATGGTGGTTGGAGCATTGGCTTCCGCTACAGCGGCAGTGAAGGAAACGGCCAAACCCAATTTGGTGCTCATCATCGCCGATGATCTCGCCTGGGATGACATCGGCTGTTACGGACATCCAACCATCCGCACTCCAAATCTGGACCGGCTGGCACGCGAGGGCATGAAGTTCACGCGGGGCTTCGTCACCGCCTCCTCGTGCAGTCCGAGCCGGGCGAGCATGTTAACGGGGCGTTATCCGCACAATACGGATGCCGAGGAACTTCACTGGGCGGTGCCCAAGGAGCAAGTGACCTTTGTGGAGCAATTGCGTGCGGCCGGTTACTGGACTGCTGCTGCCGGGAAATGGCACTTGGGCAATGCGATGAAGGAACGCTTCGATCTGGTGAAAGAAGCGGACCCGGCCGGTTTCCAACTGCCCACAGGCGCCGATGGCAAGGTCGGCACAGTCATCAAGGCCAAGGGCGACCAAAGCGGCTGCATTGATTGGGTGCCGACCTTGCAAGCGCGCCCGAAAGAAAAACCGTTCTTCCTCTGGCTCGCTGCGCTGGACCCGCATCGCGATTATGAGGAGAACATCTTGCCGAAGCCCTATACGGCGCAGGATGTCATCGTGCCGCCCTATCTCCCGGATGTCGCCGAAGTGCAGAAAGATCTCGCGCTCTACTACGATGAGATCACTCGGCTGGATGATTTTGTAGGCAAGGTGCTCGCGGAGCTAGAGAAGCAAGGTGTGGCTCACAATACCTTCATCCTGTTCATCTCGGATAATGGCCGGCCCTTCCCGCGTGACAAGACGACGTTGTATGACGGTGGCATCAAGAGTCCGTGGCTGGTGCGCTGGCCCAAGGGCGTAAAGCCCGACACTATCTGCGAACGGCTAGTCAGCAGCGTGGATATCGCGCCCACGATGCTCACGCTGGCGGGGTTGAAGCCCGGCACAACAGTGCAAGGCAAGGATTTCAGCGCGTTGCTCAGCAAGCCCACCGGCAAGCATCGCGAGTTCATCTTCGCAGAGGATAACTGGCACGATTACGCGGATCGCGCCCGGGCAACGCGTTCAGAGCGATTCAAATACATCCGCAATGACTATCCCGAACTGCCCAACACCCCGCCTGCCGATGGTGTCCGCAGCCTGACCTATCAGGCGATGCAACGGCTGCGTGACAAGGGCTTCCTGACCGCTGAGAAGCTGACGTGCTTCCAGCCCCGAGCAGCTGAGGAATTCTACGATCTGGCAAATGACCCGTATGAATTGCGGAACCTGGCAAACGATCCTCGCTACGCTACCGAGCTACGCCAGCATCGGGCTGCCTTGGCCGCCTGGACTAAGGAGACGAATGATGTCATGCCCACGAAACGTTCACCGGATGAATTCGACCGGGAAACCGGCCAGCCCCTGCCCAACCGCGTAAGGCCTCGACCGGGCAAGGCTAGCTTGAAATAAAACAAGGGCCTTGCTTGTGCCGCAGCCAGACAATCTTTAGAACATCCGCGTGAATCCGAAAGCGACCACCGCCAAACCCGAGACGACCGGCCCCAGCCCGGGCCTGCGCCGCTACCTGTTTTTCACCGCAGCGATGACCGGAGCCATCATCCTCATCGTGGAGATCCTCGGGGCAAAGATGCTCGCTCCGTATCTGGGCACCTCACACTTCGTCTGGACGGCCCAGATCGGCGTCACCCTCCTTTCCCTCGCCACGGGCTATTGGTTCGGTGGCTGGCTGGTGGATCGCTCACAGAAGCTCGGACAGCTCTATGCCTGCATCCTTGGCGCCGCCGTCTATCTGAGCGGCACCATCATGCTGACGGAACACGTGGCCTATGCGTGTTTGAAATTCAAACTGGAGGTCGGCTCCATCCTTGCCTCGGCGTTCCTGTTCTTCATCCCGTTGACTCTGCTGGCCGCAGTGGGGCCATTCCTTATCCGCGCCTTGAGTCATTCAGTGCAAGGCGTGGGCGGATTGGCAGGCCGGCTTTCGGCAGTCAGCACCTTCGGAAGCGTGGCCGGCACGGTGCTTATCGGATACGTGCTGATTCCGTTGATGCCGAATTCCGTCACCATGCTCGTCTGCTCGCTCACGCTCATCGCACTTTCATTCATTTACTTCCTCGTGTGGGGCCGTAAAGGCGGCTCAATCGCACCACAAAGCACCGCTGCAATCATCGCCTTGGGTCTTGGTGCGCTGGGTGTTCACGCGGACAGCAAACGCGAGTTCAACGGCCAGGAGGAATTGCTGCGGAAGAATTCCGACTTCGGTCAGTTGCAGGTCATTCGCGACACGGCTTCGGGCAATCTCTATTACCTGAACGATTTCCTGACGCAGAACACGTATGATCCGGATGATAAAAAGAGCGTTTCCCTCTTCACCTACATGCTGCACGGACTGACGCAGGTGTATCGCGAGCCTTTGCAGGAGGTCCTGTGCATCGGCCTGGGCGTGGGCATCGTGCCGATGGAATTCGTACGCGACGGCTGCAAGGTGGACGTGGTGGAGATCAACCCGGATGTCGTGCCACTGGCGGAAAAGTATTTCGATCTCGAACCGCAGAAGATGGGCCTCATCATCGGCGATGGCCGCCAGTTCCTGAATGAATCCACCAAGACCTACGATGCGGTGATCCTCGATGCGTTTCTCGGTGACTCCTCCCCTTCCCACTTGATGACCAAAGAGGCGTTCACCTCCATGAAAAATCGCATGAATCCGGGCGGTGTGCTGGTGATCAACAGTTTTGGCGACTTTGCTCCTGGTAAGGATTTCTTCCTCGCCTCACTGGACAAGACGTTAAAGGCGGTCTTTCAGAGCGTGAAAATCCATCACTCAGGGAATGGTAATATTTTCTTTGTAGCCGCCGATGTCAGCGAGCTGAAACGCGTGCGCGAGCCAGACCTGAACCGTGTACATTCGTGGGTGAGCAGCGGTGCGATGGAAGCTTATCGCCGTGACTTCGACGTGCCGAATCCGCAGCACGGCGTCGTGCTCACGGATGATTACAATCCGGTGGATTTCCATGACGCTGCCAACCGCGAAGAATTGCGCCGCCGTCTCGCGATGAGCATGCGGAGGAAGTGATCAGAAAAAGGGATTGTGCGCCTTCTCCTGCGCCACGGTGGTCAATGGCCCATGACCGGGACAGAGCAGCGTCTCCTCCGGCAGAGTAAGAATCTGTTCGCGCACCTTTTGCCGCGCCAAGTCCAAGAGCTGCCGCGCGCCGCCCATGGAACCGGCAAAGATGGCATCCCCCACGATCGCCACATAGGGCGCATCCTCCGGCCAATTGCCGATGATATACGTCACCCCATCCTCGCAATGCCCCGGCGTCTCACGGTGATTGATGCGCAGGCTGCCTAGCTGCACACATTCGCTCGGCTTGTTCCGCTGTTCCACGGGTGCATTCTTGGACCCGCAGCGCACCCGCGCCTTGGGATATTTCTCACGGATTGCCCCCAGCACTTCCACATGATCCCAGTGCGAGTGGGTGATGAAGATGTAACGAAGGGTTAGTTGCTCCTCTTCGATGATTTTGCAGATCGCCGCCGCATCCGTCCCCGTATCGAACAACGCCGCATCACGCGTCACTTCGTCCCAAATGAGATAACAATGCACCTTCATGCTCTTGGCCGGTGATGTGATCTGGCGGAATTCACGCCACGTTGCGGTATCGACCGGTTTGGGGTGCCAGCCTTTCGCGAGCCCCTCGAGCTTGCCGGCGTCCACTGGCAAAAGCTTGGCCAAAGCCGTGTAGTTCGGCGTCTTCGCGCATTGGCCGGAGTCCTCAAGCTGGGCGTATTCCGCCAAGGTCAGTCCGGCCGCTTGAGCGACGAGTGCAGGCTCTGTGCCCGTGAAACTGCGCGCCTTGGCCAACACATCGCCCGCGTGATCTTCCAATTGCATGTGGCAAGCGTAACGGTCGGGCTGCTAAGCGTCCAGCCGGTGATTGAAACGATGCGGTCACGCGGGGTATCCGGCAAAGCGAATCGACTTGTCGGTTCCTTGAACGGATGTCATCAATGAAACGTCCAAGAACTCATTATGAAACCGATTTCCTTCACCTCGCTATTCGCCCTTGCCCTGCTGTTTGGCACTTGGCTGGCTCAAGCTGGCACTTCGCACGTGTATGTCTCGGCGGGCAATGACAACCGCATCCTCCTCTACCATCTGGATACCGAGACGGGAGAGTTGACGGAGAAAGGCGGTGCAGATGCAGCCGGGGGTCCGGGTGCGCTGGCGTTTCATCCCGATGGCAAGCACCTCTACGCCGCACTACGGAGCACAAAATCCGTAGCCACTTACGAGTTGAACCCCACCGATGGTTCGCTGAAGCAGAAAGGCGTCACACCCGTGGTGAACAATCCCGTCTATCTCGCCATTGATGCCACCGGCCAGCATCTGCTCATGGCTTCGTATAACGGCAATCAGGCAGCGACCTATCGTTTACTGGCGGACCAGACGGTTTCCAGCAACGCCTCCACGGTCATTGCCACGGGCAAGAACCCGCACTCCATAATGGCCGACCCGTCGAACAAGTTCGCCTATATCCCGAATTGCGGCAGTGATCTGGTGGCGCAGTATTCCTTTGATGCGAAGACAGGGGCCTTGAATCCGCTGCGCCTCGCCGCCGTGACCACTCCCACCAATGACGGCCCCCGTCATTTCACCTTTCATCCCAGTAAGCCGATGATTTTTGTGGTGAATGAGAAAGGCAGCACGGTCACCAGTTATGAGTATTCGCGTGAGCATGGCAGCATGAAGGCGCTGGACCGCCAGACCACCCTGCCCGCTGACTTCGCCGGCCGGAACACCACGGCAGACATCCATGTGACGCCCGATGGGAAATTTGTTTACGCCTCAAATCGCGGTCACGACAGCCTGGCGGCTTATGCGGTGGATCAAACCAGCGGCAAACTGAAACCGCTCGGCCAGACGCCCACGGAAAAGACTCCGCGTGAATTCGAGATAGACCCGAGCGGGAATTTCCTCATCGCCGCCGGGCAGAACTCTCATCAACTGGCTGTGTATCGTATTGACCGCAACACCGGGGCTTTGAAACCGATCAAGGTGTATCCGACCGGCAAAGGTCCGGCGTGGGTGCTCATCCGGGCGGCGAAATAGCGCGATGATTGGCCATTGTGAAACAGACCCTTTTGAGGCTATAGTGACGTCGTGAGTCAATTACTCGTAGGTTTGCTGAGCGCGATGATGTCCACCAATGCACCGGTGGCCGTCAGCAATTTTGTCACCCAGACCACCGGCGTATCGGTGGAGGCCGTGGCCAATGCCAATGATCCCGCTGAGAAGGCCTACCGCCAACTGCTCGAACTCGACGAAGCCACGACCGAAGAGATCGACAAATGGATACGCGATGCCCAGGCGATGGCGGCCAAGAGTGGCGTGGACGCCCCCAACATCACCCTGAACGCCAAAATCCGGGAACGCTTGGAAGCGGTGAAAGCGGCTTACGAAAAGTTTGTTGAGAAGAATCCGAAACACGTCAAAGGTTGGCTGGCTTACGGCTCGTTTCTGAACGAGGTCGGCCAGGAAACTGAGGCCGCCGCCAAGTGGGAGAAAGCCCGCGAACTGGACCCGACCAACCCCGCGCCATGGAACAACCTGGCCAACTACTACGGGCACAAGAGCCCGGTGAAGAAGGCTTTCGAGTATTACGCCAAAGCTATCGAGTTGAACCCGAATGAACCGGTGTATTACCACAATTTCGGCACCACAGTTTTCCTCTTCCGCAAGGATGCCAAGGAATATTACGGCCTCGAGGAACAGCAGGTCTTTGACAAGGCGCTGGAGCTGTACCAGAAGTCGCTGAAACTAGACCCCGATAATTTCATCCTCGCCCAAGACATCGCCCAGACCTATTACGGCATCAAGCCGCCGCGTCTGGAGGAAGCACTCAAGGCTTGGGACTACACGCTGAGCAAAGCCCGCGATGATTACGAGCGGCAGGGTGTGCAGATCCATCTCGCACGCTTCAAGATCAATGCCGGCAAACTTGACGAGGCACGCACGCACCTGTCACTGGTTACCCACGAGGACTACAAGAGCTTGAAAGAACGGGTTACGACCACACTCGAACGCAGAGAACTGGAAATCAGAACAGGCAAACCAGCCAACGACTAATGAGCGCAGACCAAAGACTGGCTTTGCGATTGTTATTCCTCCCGTTTCTGCTGGCGACTTTTGATGCCGCCAGCACGCTTTATTACCAGCCGGATGCCTATTGGAATGGCGACTACACGCATGCTCGCGACGGCAACCCGTTTGTCGAACTGGCCTTGCGCATCCATCCGCTGGTGACCTTTCCGGGGACCTTGGCCTGGTATGTCTTGGCCTGGTTTCTGATCTATCAGACAGCTGCCTGGATGGCACTACGAGTCTATGTCATCCTCATCATCGGCCATACCGTGGGCGGCTGCGGCTGGCTCCAGAGGTATCATCCACAGGGTGATTGGTGGTTTGCCGTCATCGGCACGACCTCGTTCCTGCTGGGTCTTTGGGCCATCAAACCCTACCTGCGCTTCTGGTCCTGTGAAGCCACCTTGCGCTCGGCCGCCCTTGGCCGGCTGGATCAGCCCAAGCAGCACGAACTGCAGATCTCGGCAAGTTAAGGAAATTTTTTCAGAAGAGATGGTCGGGACGGTGAGATTTGAACTCACGACCTTCTGAACCCCATTCAGACGCGCTACCAAGCTACGCTACGTCCCGGCCATTTTCTCTCGGGTGAAACCCGTGAGGTGGCGGAATAGTAGGTCGTGCTTCCCTGATTTCAACAGCTTTTTCAGAATACTTGCAGACACCCCAAAAGGCTGTGTGGAGGGAAAATCTGCTGCAAACCGCACACATCGCCTATTTCAATGGCATATCGGTTCATTTTTTCGGCAACATCTCTGGCGCCAGTCGCAGAAACAACTTCTGCCACTCGCGATAAACGCTTTGCGGTATCGTCATCTTGCCCGCCTTCTCGAAACCATTGATCTCCTCGATTGTGGCCCCGTCATAATGCCCAACCCAGCCGCACGCAAACTCCCGCGACGCCAGCAAAAACTTCTCCAGCTCTGCCACCGTGCACGTCAGCGGAAACGTCTCCTCGATCACGATCGGCTTACCCACCACGAACTGCTTCAAGCACTCCATCTCCTCACCCGGCTTCTTGCTGTCCGGATAGATATGCACGCTGATGAAGTCCATCTCCTTCGCCACCGTCGCCGGCAGGAAACCCGACAAGTGCTTCCACTGCCGCGACCACGGCAACATCCCCACCGTGATCAACGTCTCCTTGTCATGCCTCCGTATCCCCGCCGACAACTGCCGTATCCACGCCGCCGCGATGTCCTCCCGCTTCCGCCCCGCCGGGTCCAGCGCAATATATTGCAGGAAATCAAACCCGCCAAAGAGATTGCCCGACGACCACTTCCCCGCCTCCCGCTTGCCCCCTGGCGACAACGGTTCATTGATCAAATCGTAGCAAAAGATCGCCGGACTCCCCTTCCCCGCCGCCGCGATGATCTCCCAGAACTTCGCCTGCGCCGCCCATCGCTCCTGCTCCTCCATCGCATCATACCACTTCGGCACATCCGCCGGCCGATAACACGCCAGCCCCGTCACATCCAGATAGATGCCCACCTCCTCCGCCAGCTTCACCATCCGCTGATACTGCTTGATCGCCTTCGCATTCGCCTTATCTGGCGACTCCATGAACTTCCCATACTGCAAATGCACCCGCACCACATTCGCCCCCAAGGCCTTCATCTCCCGGAAATCCCCCGCGAACGTCTCCCACTCCGTATCCCAGAAGTCTTCCATCAACCGGTGATTATTCCCGTAGTTCATCCCCCACGGCCTGAACGCCTCCTTGGACTTGGCCGTCACGAACCCCTTCCCATCTGGCGAAACGATGATCCGCTCCAGCTTCTCCGTCCGCGACGCCGCCGAAGCTTGACCAGCAAACCAGGCCACCAACAACGCGAGCAACAGAACTCTTTGTTTCATGGATGACATCAAAATAACCACTGCCCCACAATTATGAAACCACAATCCATCATGTCCCTCAGGCACATGGCAGTCCTGATGAGGCTCTAATCTCCCCTCGATGAGGATGAATTCAACACCCGCTCAGATCAAATTCCCAAGCCTTCCCGGACTTTGAACTCCCCCTACTTCTCCCGCCGCCGCACCAGCACCGTGAACTCCCCTTGGAAGCGCAACTGATCCGCCTCCTCCGGATTCGGCCGTCCAAACGCCATCGGCTCCAGCTCCAGCTTGTGAAAACTCAGGAACGGATACGTGTTCTCCAAGTCCGCCAGAAAATGGCCGAAATCCGCGAACGTCGCGCTCCCGCTCACCATGAACCGCGCCGCCTCATACGGCACCCGCGGCACGAATTCATTGGGCTCGAACTGCGGCGGCTCGATCTGGTTGAAATGCACCCGGTGCCGGTCCGAGATCCGGTCCAGCGCCCGGATCATCCACAGATACACGTCCCCGGAAGCCATCGTCAGCTCGAACTCCCCCAACCGCTCCTGCGCCAGCAGCAGATCCTGCTCGAAGATCGGCGCCATCTTGATCCGTTTACGCGCCGCCTCCTGCTCGATCCGCCCGGCCGCCTGCCGCTGCTCCACCTCATACAGCCGCACCTGGCCCGCCCGGATGAAATGCGTATACAAGAGCGTCATGATGACGATCGTTGCCGCCAGGATCCCCAGCGCCTGCAACCGCTTGGTTGGGGAGAAACTATTCATCGAACGTCCTCCATTCCCTGAAGACACATTCGATGCTGAACGGGATGAATTTTTTCGTCCCATCCAGCGGGTCGAGCTGTTGCGGCAGCCGCTCGCGCAACAGCACCGGATCTTCCGCCCGCAAACGCTCCTTGAAATAATCCTGCGCGGCCAGCGCCTCGATGAATTGCTCCGCCGCCGCCGGCTCCCCGGCATCCCGCGCCGAGATCAACAAAGAAACCTTGTGGATCACACTTGCCGGCTTGCCCGGAGTGACTCTTTCCAGCGCATTGGTGACCGGTTTCACGGCAGGCATGGCCGTCAGTGTCTGATCCAGTTGCAAGCGCACCACCTCCACGCCATCGACCACCGCGTACTGCATCGCGTTCAACGGACCCGTCCAGAGAAACCGGTCCGCTGCCTGCCGGTTCAACCGCAACCGCTGGCGGTCGATGGCCACCGCCTTTTGAGCCATCGCGGTCACGGCGGCGGCCTGCTGCCGGACCGTCGCCAGCTCGGCCTCCACGTGGGCCAGCTCCTGCTTCGCCAAATGGATCTGCCACAGCACCAGCAAACCCCACAACAACATGAAGCTGACCAGTGCCGCTCCCAACTGCAGACTGCGCTTCACTGGATCGCGCCGCCGCAGATCCTCCTGCTCCTGCCGTTCCGCCAACAGGTTGATGCGCGGTTCCTCTCCCTGCAGGACGGTCTTCGCCAGCGCCAGCGCGCAACCCAGCCGGGAAGCGTCCTTGGCTAAACCGGCCTCCGTAGTCTCCGGCAGCTCCAGCACGATGCCCTCCGCCAGATTCCACATCTGGCAGCGTGGCACCACCAGACCCTCCTGCAAAAGCCTTATCGTGGCCTCCCCACGCGCTGCTCCGCCCGTGATCAGCGCATGACTGACGACCCGCTCATGCAACTGCTCAAAAAAATCAATCGAAGCCCGCAGCTCATCCAGCAGCGGTTGGGACAGCTTTTCCAGTTTCCCAAAATCCTTGTCCGACATCGTCAGCTTCAGTTCCTCGGCCATCTCGCCCGAGATGCCGAACTCTTTCGCCAGACCGACTGTCAGATGCTGCCCGCCGATCGGGATCACCCGTGTGAGTGAGGCGTGCCCGTTGAGAAAGATCGTGATACAGGTGGACCGCAGACCGATGTCGATCAAGGCCACGGCGTTGTCCGCCAGCAACGGCAGGCAAGTCTGCCGTGCGCAATTTATCAACCCGCTCTGCGTGAAGGTCACCTCGGCCATGACCAATCCCGCGGCGATGGCGGCATTCTCGAACTGATCCACCAGCGCCTGACTCGCGGCACCTATCAGGACATTCTGCCGGATCTGCGGCCGCCCGCCCCCCGTTGTACCATCACCGGCTGAACTGCTGCTGGAAAAACTGGTTAGCGAGGTGGCCGGGGCGCGGGAGATGATTGTGCAATCGACTTCATGCCCACTCAGCTCCTGATGCAGGTACTGCCGCGCGTTGTTCTTCAACAACTGCCGCAGATCCGCCACCGGCACCTGCGGCAGTTCCACATTGCGGAAAATCCCCTCCACCGGACTGAGGGCCACATGGATCTGCCGGGTCTTCGCCCCCAGCCGGTGATGGATGTCACGCAACCGGTCGGCCAGCAGCGGCAGAGAATCACGAACCTCCGGGGTCAGCGCAGGCAGGATCAAACAGTTCAACAACACCAGTCCCTCAGTCCGGCGCTCCAGATAAACAGCCTTCGTGGAGCTGGCACCAAAATCGATGATGACAGCTCGTTGCGGACGCTTGGATCTCAGGGCGGCGAGAACGTTCGTCACACCTCACCTCCTGGCATCCCCGCGTCGCCCCACCTGATAAAAGTTTGCCGCCCTGCCATCATTATAACCTCTTGAACCATCTTGTCATTTGCCCGCTGTTTGCCCGCTGATACGCAACGACGTAAGTAACGTTCCAAACTCTTCATACGAAGGTTCCGCTGTCCCCGCCAGCCCGCTCTGGCCGATCTCCAGCACTCCTTTGGGATGGGCCACGAACGCCACCCGGCTCTGCAACTGGAGGTTCCCGCCAAAATCCTGGCGCAAATCAAACGCGATGCCGGAATGGCTGCCGGTATGACAGACGAACTGCCGGATGATCTCTGCGTCCGGATAGCGCGACTTCACCAGTCGCTGCCACCGCTCCTCATCGGGTTCCTCACCCTCACCATGCGGCGGCAGCAGTCGGATCCGGACGGCCGTGTCCAAGGTCCGCCGGGTAAAAGTGACGCTCTGTTCGCTCCGGTTGCTCTCCATGCGCCACTCGTACGGCGGGATGAAGCTGAACCGCTGCCCGTTGGCGATGATGCAATGCCCCATCACCTTGCCCCGCTCCGGGATCTCAACCGGCTCATTCACCACCACAAAATCCTCGGCCGCCCGGGCCAGTTGCGCTGCCGCCGCCAGCACAAAGAGCCACGGCAGCATCCCGATGCACCTGCGGACCGTCCGGTTGAAGTCGTGTCCGGTCATAGTTTCTTGTTCGTCCCATCCGTAAGTTTCACATCCAATTGCCCCCGGATGCAGCTCCGCAAGGCCGGCATGCCATACGGCAACCGGTCCTCATCCTGCAAGTTATGGTCATAAGTCCAAGCGCGCCGCCGGGGCGGCTCATATATGTCCGCCGTGGCCCCCCATGGCGCCGTGGCCACCCGGCTGTCAAAGAGCGCGGTGATCGATCCGTTGAAGGTGAACGTGGCCTCACTCCAGTCCTCCAGGTGCCGGAAAAAATTCTCCACGCCACCACTGTAATAGCCCTTCCGCGTCGGGACGATTCCCGCCAGTACCGCCGCATTCACCGTCACATCCCTCGCCTCCCGGTGCTTGATGCTCTTCCCGTCGTCTTTGTCATCCCAGCCGGACGAAAGGATGGTGATGGCATCCGCGATCAAGGCCGCCCGCCGGGAGTAGTTCGTGTTGGTCGAGCCCTCATACCCGCTCACCACATTATAATGCCCCTTCACGTAGAGCGGGTTCGGCGTAACAATGGTCACTCCGTCATCCGGGATCGTCTGCCCATTGATCAGCCTTACGGCAGGAAACTGCCGGGAATCAGCTGTCCGCAGATCGGCCAGATAGATTATCCTCGGCGAGCGGCCCAGGGTCCACGCGAGGTTGGAGAAGTTCGCCACCAGCTTCGCCACATCGATCTCCGCGAGCAGCACATTTTTGTTTTGCCGCTTGTCAAACATGGTCTTGCTCCGGTCCAGGATGTCGCTGCTTTCAAGGTAAGTGACCTTGGTCTGGAATTTATTATATAAACCGCTCGTGGCCACCACCCGGTCACTATAGACCAGGATCACGAGTTGCGCCTGGTTGTAAAACCGCTGGCTGCCGATGGCAGAAGTGGCGGACTCGCCCGCTGGCGGCATCTCGACCAGCGTCCGCAATACATTCAGCGTATTGTTCGTCCCCAGTGGCAACGACAACGTGTTGACGCCCCCATCCGCCCGCGCCCGGTAGGTGATTTTCCCTGGCTTCCGGCTCACCGGATCCAACGGATGGGCTTGTTCCAATAGCTGCCCGGCGGCCGTGACGCTCTTCTGAAAGACCACTTCCGACTGAGGTTCGATATAAATGTTTCCGTTGGCATGCACCGGGCCGTTGAACGTCATGGCTGCGGCCGGACAGATCTCCAGATCCACGAAATAAAACACCTGAAAATTGCACAGCGGGATGGACACCATCGATACCTCCTGCCGGATCGTGACCACCCGGCTGGCTTCCACCTTCAACTCCCGCGCCTGGGAGCCGATCTCATAGGTCATGCAATAACCGTTGAGACCTTCGTACTTTCCCGGCACGGGCCGGTAGTTCCACGAGGCGGCCTGGTTCACCGTCGTACGGTTCTTGGTATCTGACAAGTTCTGGAACTGGTAGTCAGCCCAGACTATGTTCTCCTTGGCCGTGGGCACCAGCCGTCGATAGCTGGATATCTGGCCCTTCACCTCGTCTTCCCCCCCTTCAAAAAAATCGGCGGCCATTTGGCCGGCCACCTTTTCCACTGCCGCCTCCGCCGCCGCCGATCCGTTGCTGAACTGGATGGCCCGGTTTGATTGCTGGGCCAGATTCGACGTCCAGCTCAATGCCGCGCTTAATACCGTCAGACTCGCCGCTGTCAACAGCATCACCATGATCAGGGCATAGCCCCGTGCAACCAAGGGCAACGACTGTGATGCAGGGTGCAGTTTCATCTCATTAGCGCGACCGTAGCGCGAACTTCATCTGCCAGCGGAACGCATCGTAATACTTGCCCTTGCCCACCGGGGCATCGGAACCGGGGACCTTGCTGTACTGGAGATTGACCGCGAGAACAAAACTGCTCTGGCGGTTGGTCAGCGTCCGCCCCGTGGCATCCTCGGCGAGGAACACATTCGGCCCCAACAACCCCTCGGATACGATTCGGTTGCGCGATCCGTCCGAGGAAATGGCCACCAGCTTCTTGTCCGCTTCGCTGACGTAGTAACGGATAAAATCATTCGTATCCGTCGAGGCATACAACTGGATCGCATTGCCCTGCTGGACCTCCTGCGGTGAAAGCTCCTGAAATGACCGTTCATCACCCCGGCCGATCTTTACCGTCTGGGCCGCCCGCACATCGGTTCCCAGCAAGGTATTCAGCATCTGTCCGGAATCCGCGGCCCCTAAGTTTGAACGCGTAAGCTGGAAGACTTTCAACCCAAAGACATGGCCGGCGATCATTCCGGCGATGACCATGGTGAAGATGGTCATCGAAACCATGAGTTCCGTCAGGGTAAAGGCACCGGCTCGGCCCGCCAAAGTCGGGCGCCATCCGTGGCCATGACTGAAACCCATTTTCATTGGGCCGGGCAGCGATATGTGGTGAGGACGTTCGTATACACCCTGCGTCCCGGAAAACGCCAGGTGCACTCCACCCGGATCAAACGCATCGGCGGACTGGTGGAGATGACCGTGATAAACGTTCGGTTCGTCGCGTTGATGACCTTGTCCCCCGAACGCGGGAGGTCCAGCGGCTGAACCGTGACGGGGAACTGGTTCGTAGTGACTTCATCCAACGGCGGATTCGCCAGCGTATCCCAGCGCGCCGCGCGCACCTGTTCCATTCGCTGGCTCGCGAGTGATTGGGCCGCCACCGAACAAGCCAGCCACTCTGCCCGATAAACACAATTGATATAGCCCGTGACAATGCCGACGATGACCGTAGAGGCGATGGCCAACGACACCACAACCTCGGCCAGCGTGAAGGCGGCCGTGTTCGCAGTTCTGCGTAGCCGAGGAAGAACCTGCTGAGGCCGGGACAAAAATCGAACCAGTTCGATTGCCCCTCCCCAGTCAGTTTCAACCCTCGAGTGAACTTCAACAGGTGTTTGAAATTGCAACAACAAGGCATCTGAATGGTGGGCTTTGAACGTCAAAATCAGCAAGTCTGATTGCTTTGCATAAATTGCACTACTGCACCAAATTCAGCGCATAAGTTCTTGATAATCAGCCCTATTATGACTCCCGAATGCCCCTGCCCGGCCAATTTCAGTATCTCACCGTAGAACTCACACTCCCTGAACTAACCGCCCCAGCCCCCACCTGTTTTGCCTTTCATTTCGACTTTCCTCCGCCCCTCCTCCATACTAACTCCCACAATGAAATCTATGACGGGTTACGGGCGCGGGGAATGCGCTCAAAATGGATACAAATTCTCCGTGGAAGCCAGTTCGGTGAACCGCAAGCAAACGGATATTTCCGTCACCCTCCCGCGCAATCTGGAGCCGCTTGAGGCCCAAGTGCGCGACGAAGTGAACCGCAGCATCTCCCGGGGCCGGGTGGTAATCCGGGTGGCTTTGCATACCGCTAAGGACAAGGCCGCCAACCAGTTACGCCTGAACGAGGAACTGGCCAAAGCCTATGTCAAAGAATTCAAACGCCTCGCCAAAGACCTCAAACTGGCCAGCAACGAAGTGACCTTGGACATGCTCATGCGTGCTCCTGGCGTGATGCAGGCAGGCGAGGATGACGCGGATGCCGAGGATTACTGGCCCGACCTGCACAAAGCCCTGCAACTGGCCCTTGCTGAGATGCTCAAGATGCGCGAGCGCGAAGGCAAATCGCTGGAAAAAGACCTCGTCAACCGGATGAAGGAGATCAAGTCCGCCGTGCAACGCATCGCCAAGCGCGCCCCCGAAGTGCAAGTGCGTTACCGCGAGCAATTACAGCAGCGTATCAAAAACGCCGGTCTGGACCTGCCGCAGGTGGAAGACGAACGCCTCATCAAAGAGGTCGTTTATTTTGCTGATCGTTCGGATATCTCCGAGGAACTCACCCGTTTGCAGAGCCACTTCGGCCAGTTCGAAGCATGTCTGAAATCTAAGGAACCCATCGGCCGCACGCTCGACTTTCTTTCTCAGGAGATGAATCGTGAAGTGAACACCATCGGCTCCAAGGCGAACGATGCCGAGATCGCGCGCGATGTCGTCGTCATCAAGGCGGAACTGGAACGCTTCCGGGAACAGGTACAGAATATCGAGTAGTTAGTTTGCTATGGGCCAAAACGCATCATCGGCATTACTGATCGTGCTCTCCGCTCCCTCGGGCGCGGGCAAGACCACCTTGGGCGACAATCTGCTCGGCAAGCGCCAGGACATCGTCCGCGCCGTGACCTGCACGACCCGCGCCCCGCGCCCTGGCGAACAGCACGGCGTGCACTATTTCTTTTTCAGCATGGAAGAGTTTAACCGCCGTGTGGAAGCGGGTGAATTCCTCGAATACGCCGATGTCTTTAAAAATCGCTACGGCACACTGAAAAGCGCCGTGCTCGACAAACTGCGCGCCGGTCAGGACGTTCTGCTGACCATCGACGTCCAAGGCGCCGCCACTATCCGCAAGCTGGCGAAAACCGACCCGGAGATTGCTCGCGCCTTGGTCACCGTCTTTCTGACGCCTCCTTCCCGCAAGGAACTGGAAACGCGCCTCAACGGTCGCGGCACCGAAACTCCGGAAGTGCTGGCGCATCGTATCCAGGAAGCCACGCGCGAACTGGAGCAAGCTCCCGAGTTCGATTACCTTCTCCTGAGTGAGACCCGGGAAAAAGATTTGGCGGCGTTGGAGGAAATAATCTCCGCAGAACGACGTCGCACCAAGCGACTGACTTTGCCGGCCGAAATGAAAGCAGCATCATGAGCAAACCGAAGAACATCGTATTGGGCGTCACGGGTTCCATTGCCGCGCACAAGGCGGTGGACCTGGCCAGCCTGCTCACCAAGGCGGGCGCGGAGGTGAACGTCACCATGACCGCCGATGCCCAACGCTTCGTCACGCCCCTCCCCTTCAAGACGCTCACCCGTCGTCCCGTCGTGACCGATCTCTACGATGAAGAGGAAGGCTGGAAGCCCAGCCACATCCGCCTGGCCGATGAAGCTAATCTCCTCCTCATCGCCCCCGCCACCGCGAACATTATCGCGAAAATGGCCCACGGCCTCGCAGATGATGCCCTGAGCTGCATCGCCCTCGCGCTGAACCCGAAGGCGGACCTCCTCATCGCCCCCGCCATGAACGGCAAGATGTGGCTGCACCCGGCCACCCAGGCGAATGTGAAGACCCTGAAAGAACGTGGTGTGCAATTCATCGGCCCGGATGAAGGCATGTTGTCCTGCGGCTACGAAGGCATCGGCCGCCTCTATCCGGTGGAGCAGATCTGCGCCCGGGCTTTGGAGATGGTGGGATTGCCATAACCCCGGCCGCCGAAACGGCATGAGATTCAAGACGCTCAAAGAACTGGCCAGTGTGTTGATCAGCCCACCGGTTGATCCTCAAGAGCAGTCGCGTCGGGTCGGGTTTATGGAGGAGAATGTGGCCCTCCCGGTGAAGTCCATCCTCTTCGCGATGGTCTTTTACTTCCTCTTCCTTTCCGGCGAGTTCGAAGGTGTCCGCAATCTGGGAGAAGGCGGTTTCCCCATCGAAACCATCAAAATGGTGATGATCGGCTATCTGGCCATCAACTGCGCGGCCGCCTATGCACTCGTCAAACTTAAGCACTCCAACGTGCGGGTGGTGCAGTGGGTGGTCTTCAGCACAAACCTGATGGATGCCCTCATCCTCGCGATGTGCACCATGCTGACCGGCGGCTTGAACACCTATGCCTACTGGGTGTTTTTGGCCCTGATCATTCGCAATGCCGTGAGCGTGCCGGATGCGCCACTGCAGATCGGGTTGAATCTGTTGCTGGTCGTCTGCTACGCGGGAGCGGCCTTTGTGGACAAGACCTCCATCGATTTCGAGATCGAACGCCAGTTCGAACTGGAGGACACCCAACTGCGCAGCGGCCATCTGGTCGGCGGCTACACCTACCAGCCCTACATGATAAGGATCTTTCTGATGTTGCTGCTGATCGCCTGCTGTTATGGCGTGCAGATCCTCTTTGACCGCCAACGGCGGGTGGAGGAGGATCTGCGCGAGCATCTGCTGCGGCAGGAACAGTTGCAGTCGGCGGGCCGGCTGGCCGCCGAGATCGCCCATCAGATCAAGAATCCGCTGGCCATCATCACCAACGCCTCCTTCTCCCTCCAGAAAACCCTGACAGCGGAGGGCAAGAAGACTTCGCTGCAGCAGATCCAAATCATCCGGGACGAGGTGGAACGGGCCGACCGGATCATCACTGAACTGATGGGCTATGCTCAATTGGCTGAAGGCAAGGTCGAGAAGCTGGACGTGATTGCGGAGTTGAACCGGGCAATCGACGCGGTCTTCCCCAAAGGCACCCATGAGAAAATCAAGGTGATCCGCGATTTCGACCATGATTTGCTGCCTCTCCAGATGCAACAGCGGCACCTTTCCGAAGTATTCGTGAACCTCCTGACCAACGCGCGCGAGGCGATGAATGGCGCGGGCCGGATCAAGATCACGGCCCGCAATGCCAAAGACTATACCGTGGTTATAACTTTTGAGGACAGCGGTCCGGGCATCCCGCCGGAAAAGATTGTAAAGATTTTTGAAGCCTATTTCACCACCAAGGACAAGGGCTCGGGCCTGGGCCTGGCCATCGCCAAGCAGAACGTGGAAATCTACGGCGGCAATTTAAGTGTGGAATCGGAGATTGGACAAGGGGCCAAGTTCATCTTAAATCTCCCGGCCAGAACCATGATGCGTATCAACCAATGAGCCGTGCATTGCCACCCATACTGGTCGTTGACGACGAGAAGAACATGCGGGTCTCCCTGCAAACCATCCTCGAAGGGGAGGATTATGAAGTCACCTGTGTGGATTCCGCCGAGGAGGGATTGCGGCGGCTGGATGGCGGCGAGTTCCTCATGATCATCACCGATGCCCGGCTGGGCGGGATGAGCGGCTATGAATTTCTGGGCAAGGTCAAGGCACGCTGGCCGCTGCTGCCCATCGTGATGATCACCGCCTACACCACCACCAAACTGGCCGTGGAAGCGATCAAGGCCGGAGCAATGGATTACTTGGCCAAGCCGTTTGCCCCTGAGGAATTGCTGCACATCGTGGAGCGCTGCGGTGAAAGGCACGAACTGCTGAAGGAGAATGCCACCCTTCGCTCGCGCAGCTCGGAGACCTACCGGCTGGAGGACATCATCGGCGAATCACCACGCATGAAAGAGCTCCGCCAGCTCATCAAAACGGTCGCCCCGACCAATGCCACCGTGCTCATCCTGGGGGAAAGCGGTACCGGCAAGGAACTGATCGCCGGCGCAATGCACAGCCTCAGCCAGCGCTCCCGCAAGAATTACGTCCGCATCAACTGCGCCGCCATCCCCGAGATGCTGCTGGAGAGCGAATTGTTCGGGCATGAAAAAGGCGCCTTCACCGGCGCGCTCAAGCAAAAGATCGGCCGAGTGGAGGAAGCCCACGGCGGCACCATCTTCCTCGATGAGATCGGCGACATGAGCCGCCCCCTCCAGGCCAAGCTCCTGCGCTTCTTGGAAGACGGCACCTTCACCCGCGTCGGCGGTAACGATGAACACAAGGTGGACGTCCGCCTCATCGCCGCGACGAACCGCGATGTCATCAAAGCCATCGAGGACGGCCACTTCCGCGAAGACCTGTACCATCGCCTGAACGTCGTACAGTTCCGCCCCACCCCCTTGCGCGAACGCGGGCGTGACATCATTTTGCTGGCTGAACATTTCCTGAAACATTTCAACCAAATCATGGGTAAGCACGTGGGAATCCTCTCCAGGAATGCGGAGAACCACCTGCTCTCCCATCATTGGCCGGGCAACGTGCGCGAGCTGCGGAAT
Source organism: Verrucomicrobiota bacterium (assembly GCA_023431185.1). GTDB lineage: Bacteria > Verrucomicrobiota > Verrucomicrobiia > Limisphaerales > JAEYXS01 > JAEYXS01. The sequence goes on along the minus strand of JAEYXS010000073.1, from coordinate 21,123 downwards.
GTGATCGAGCGCGCGGTCATCCTCGAAGGAAGCCAGGAAGTCCAAGTGACCAGCCTGCCGGACTTTCATCTCGAAAATCGCCTGCAAAAAGGCGAAAGTCCGCGCCTGCCGGTCGCCCAGTCACTCGACGACGCCCTGGCCGACTACGAGAAAAAACTCATCCTTACCACCATCGAGCAAAACCGTTACAGCCTTTCCCGTTCAGCGGAACAGTTGAAGATGAGCCGCCACGCCTTACGTTACCGGATGCAACGGCTCAATATCAGCTTGGACCAGGCCGGCGACGACGCGGCCGATGGCAATGATGCGGATGGCGGCGGTTCACCCGCCCGCTGATTTACGATGGCCGACAAACTAGAGAGCAAAATCGAAGGACAGAAAATGTCCAAGGGAGGGTCCACGCTTGATCGGACCGCCCTGATGGTGCCGGCCGTAGGCTTCGGCGTGATGGTCTTGCTGATGACCGTCTTTTACGTGTATTACCGGCGCAAACAGAACCGTCACCAACCGATGCGCCCGCTCAAAAAAACGAACGAACAGCCGGAAACATCATCCCGGTCAGGACGCAAGCGCGGCCAGACACTGGCTGAATCTGGCGGTTTGCCGCCGGTCCGCTCTTCTGGAAAGGAGGCCATCCAGTGAGTACGGCCGTGAGCGAAGGCATCACCCAGCGAAGCCAGTCGAACCTGGCGCTGGCGTTCATTTTGTTGCCCCCGGAGAAACGGCTTGGGATGTCCGCTCTCTACGCCTTTTGCCGCGAGGTGGATGACGTGGCGGACGAGGAATCGACCCCGGCCGAGACCCGGCGCCGGCAACTGGACGAGTGGCGGGCCGACATCCGCAAAGCCTGCACCGGGGACAAGCCGCAGTTCATCGTGAATCAGGAATTGCAGCCCTTCATCGAGAAATACCAGCTCCAGTACGAACATTTTGACGCCTTGATCCGCGGCTGCGAGATGGATCTCGATACCTTCCGCTATGAAACGATGGCGGATATGGAGAACTACTGTTACCATGTCGCCTCGGTCGTGGGATTGCTGAGCATCCAGATATTCGGATACAAGAATCCGGCGTGTCAGGAATATGCGGTGCATCTTGGCAAGGCGCTGCAATTCACCAACATCCTGCGCGACGTGCGGAATGACGCCGAACGCGGGCGCATCTATCTGCCACTGGAAGAGCTGCGGAAGCAGGGAGTGACGGAGCAGGATATCCTTGATTTCAAATACACACCGAAGTTCCGTGAGCTGGCCAAGTCCGTGGGTGCCAAGGCGCGTGAGTTCTACGAGAAAGCCCGCCGGACCCTGCCACCGGAGGACAAACGCAACATGATGACGGCGGAGTTGATGGGCAGTGTATATTGGCGTCTGCTGGTAAAACTGGAAACGGCGGAATTCAACGTCTTCGGGCCGGAGAAAACGCGCCTGAGCAAATTGCAAAAAGCGTCACTCATCTTTCGTACGTGGCTGGGCATGACCATGGGTGGCACTGTGCCGGGGTATGGGGTCCGCTAGCATAACAAGGAGACTGATCGTCAACGCTGATGACTTTGGCCGTTCCGCAAGCATCAATGCGGCGGTGATTCGCGCCCACCAGGAAGGCATCCTGACCACGGCCAGCCTCATGGTGAACGGCAGTGCCTTCAACGAGGCGGTGGAGCTCGCCCATGAGAACCCCAAGCTCGGCGTGGGCTTGCATCTCTCGCTCGTGTGCGGCCGTTCCAGCCTGAAACCCACGGAAATCCCCGGCCTGGTGGATAACCGCTATCAGTTCAGCAATAACCCGGTAGCCGCCGGGTTTCGTTACTTTACCAACCCGGGTCTGCGGGCCGAATTGCGGCACGAGATCCGGGCCCAGTTCCAGAAGTTCGGCCTAACCAGGCTGAAGCTCGACCATGTGAACGGTCACCTGAACATGCACCTGCACCCCACGGTGTTCAGCATCCTGCGCCATCATGCGATGGACCTGGGCATCCGGCACATGCGGGTGACACGCGATCGCTTCTGGCTCAATGCCGGCATCGCGGGCGGTGAATGGTTCTACCGCATCAGCCATGCGATCATCTTCAACCTGCTCTCGGCGCGGGCTCGGCCGGGATTGCAGCGGCAGAATATCCGGCACACCCAGCATGTCTTTGGGCTCCTGCAAAACGGCCGGATGCATGAAGATTACGTGACGAAGCTGTTACCTCGGCTGCCCGCCGGGGATTCGGAGCTTTACTGCCACCCTTCTCTGGATGAGTTTAAGCACGAGTATGAGGCGCTGGTGCATCCGCGCGTCCGCCAGATGATTGACGAACAGGGCATCCGCCTCATCCGTTACCAGGATCTATAACTGCATGTGGAAGCTGCTGCTCATTTTGCTCATCGGTCTTTTCTTTGAATCCGTCGGCGTGGTGTTCCTGAAGAAAGGCATCACCGAGATGGGCGCGATAAATGGATTCAGCCTGACCGAGATCGTCCGGGTTGTGAAATCAGGGATCACCAACAAGCACATCTTGCTCGGTGTGCTGTTCGAGGCGTTGTTCTTCGGCTGTCTGCTCATCCTCATGTCACGCGGCGATGTAAGTTTCGTCTGGCCGCTGACAGCCTTGAGCTTCGTGTTCACCACCTTCGCCGCCGTGTGGTTCTTGGGCGAGAAAGTGACTTCAGTGCGGTGGCTCGGAGTGATGTTGATTTTAGTCGGTGCAGGATTGGTGAGCTACAGCGAGAAACAGAAGGAGAAGGCGGCTGAGAACGGTGCAGGCGTCGAGCAAGGCATGCAACGATGATCAGTTTGTAGCGCAGACTGCCAAAGTCTGCTGTGTCTCAGGTTGGTAACCTGCAAGCCGTGAAATAGCCAAGCACCTGCCGACTAACATTCGGCGACACAGCATGTTGCCAACCTGCGCTACGGGTCAGAGCGCCTTCGCCAACGCCTCTCCCAATTTTTTCGCGGAAGATTTCACCCGGTTCCCAAAACGCATCAACTCCGGAATCTTCCCCGGCGACTTCATCAACGCCCACGCGATCTTGCCGAAATCCATGGTCATCTGTGGCGTCATCAACTCGTTGAAATTCAGCGGCAGATTCTCATTTGCCGCATCGGAGATGACGCGGAAGGTGGCACTCGGTATCCCCTGCTCCGCGCTCATCTGCCTGATGATACCGGACTCCATCTCCACCGCATCACACTTGCTCTGGGCGTAGAGCGCAGCTTTCTCCTGGGCGGTGATGGCAACCTTCGTGGCACAGTGATAAGTGCCAAGCCGTGCGCCTGTGTGCAGGAGTTTTTGTGTGAGCGGAAAATTCGTGTCCACACTGAGGACGAGCGATTCCGGCGCAAGCGCAGGGTTCAGGCCACCAGCGTAGCCGCAAGTGATGACCGTGCTCGGTTTACCCTCAGCCAGCGCAGCCGCAAATGCATTGCGGGTATTTTGCGCCCCCATGCCCGTGACCAGAATCCGTATGTCCGGCCGATTGGCTACCAGCGGACGAAACGGTGATGCCTCTTCCTTCACCGCGAAGCAGATGAGCACACCACCTTTGCTTTGGTTTGTCTGCATCCGCTTAATTTCAACGCTCGCTAGGCTGTGCCGGAAATGCAGGTAGTTTCAGTGACTCCCGTTCAACTGCGTCCCGTTGTGACCGTTGAGGTGGGCTTTGCCATTAGTGGCGACAGCAGTGCCGTTCAGGGAAGCGGCCGCGGGCTTGGCCTTGGCCAGCAGTTGCTTGTAGGTCGCCAAGGCGAGGAGCGGCCAGGAGTTTCGATACATGTCGTACTTGAGGTAGAACACTTTCGGGAAACCAGTGCCAGTGACTTCATCTTCAGACCACGAGCCGTCCTTGTTCTGCGTACGGACAAGGTATTCGATGCCGCGTTGCACACTCGGACGATACGGGTCATCAAAGGCGAGCAAGCCCATGACGGCCCACGCGGTTTGCGAGGCGGTGCTGGGGCCTTGGCCTTTGTAAACGGGATCGTCGTAAGTATTGCAGCGCTCGCCCCATCCGCCATCTTCATGCTGGACGCTCTCCAGCCAGTCGCGACCGCGCATAAGCCAGGGCTGGTTCATGTTCACCTTCAGGGCGCGCATGCCGCGCAGGACCTGCCAGGTGCCGTAGATGTAGTTCACCCCCCAGCGGCCATACCAGGAACCGTCGTCTTCCTGCTCGTCTTTCACGAACTGGATGCCGCGCTGTATCTGCGGGTGATCGACGGAGTAATTCTCGTAACCCAGCAACTCGAGGATGCGCGCGGTGATGTCCGCGCACTCGGGGTCGAGCATGGCATTGTGGTCGGCGAACGGAACTTTTTCGAGGATGCCTTTCGTGCAGTCCTTGTCGAAGGCCGCCCAGCCGCCGTCCTTGCACTGGAAAGCCATCATCCAGTCCATGCCGCGCTTGAAGCATTCATCGCGGCGTTTCGGATTATCCGTGGGGATGAGGCGCAGGGCGAGGAGCACCATGGCCGTGTCGTCCACGTCAGGATTCCACTTGTTCGCGTATTCGAAAACCCAGCCGCTCGGCTCCACATCCACGGGATTCTTGTGATACCAGTCGCCGCGGAAACGGATCTCCTTGTCCATGATCCAGTCGGCGGCCTTCTTCATCTGCGGATGCTCGGCGGGCACACCGGATTCACGCAGGGCGATGGCCACGATGGCGCTGTCCCACACGGGCGAGAAGCACGGCTCGATGCGCATGCTGTCGGCCGTGTGATGTTCCAGTTTTTTCAGCTCACGAGTCGCCCGGATGAGTTCGGGATGATCCTCCGGATAACCGAGGGCTTTCAATGCGATCACCGCATTCAACATCGCCGGAAAAATGGCGGCGAGCCCGTCCGATCCTTCAAAACGTTCAACCATCCATTCCTCACAACGCTTGAGCGCGCGACGACGGAAGGGATGGATGCCCGCTTGCGCGAAGAGCTCGGCGAACTTGTGCAGACCGTCCAGCGACATGAAGAAATTTCGCCAAGTGAACCACTCCGGGTCGCGGGGCAGGGCGAGATCACGCTCATGAAAGCCTTCAACGTAAAGTTCATCGAGGGAGATGTTCAGCTTACGTGTAGGTTTGAAATGGTTGATGATGGCCAACGGCACAAGCATGGCGCGGGACCAGTTGCTCATGTCCCAGAAGTTCACATGGAACCATTTACCGATGAGGAGAACTTCGCAGGGGATCGTGGGCAGGTACTTCCAAGGGAACAGGCCGATGAGGGCGAGGTAGAGCTTGGAAAAGGTGTTCATGCGGGGAACACCGCCCAAGTTCTTGGCCATCTCACGGGCGCGAAGCATGCGCGGGTCGGTCGCGGGCAAGCCGGCGAGCTTCAGGGCCAGGTACGCCTTGATGGTGGCGTTCACCTCGGCCGGACCGCCGTAGTAGATGTTCCAGCCGCCGTCCGGCAACTGCATGGACAGAATGTGATTAACAGCACGACGTTGCCAGGCTGGGTCCACGCTGTTGTCCCAGTGGTGGAAGGCCACCATGTCCGAGACGAGGGTGGAATCGACGATCAGCTCGCCGATCCAGTAGCCCTCGGGCTTCTGCTCGCGCAGGAGATATTGTTGGGACCGGTGGATGGCACCGTCTGGGGACAAGGGAGCGCCCGGCAGCTCGAAAGCGGGCTGCCGCAACGATTTCTCCGGGGTACGACTGGCATCAAACAACTGATTCGACACGCGGAGTAATTTGGTAGGCTGTAACCTGACTGTAAAGTATTAATGGCCCTTTTTAGCCAGTGTCAGGGCGGCTAATGAGTTGGATGAAAACAAGGCAACCTATTGATTACAAACGGGTAAGGAACCAGATTCAGGACAAAACGCACGGGTAATCTGCTCCAACCCCGATCCGCGACACTCTTGGAGGGATTTCCGCAGCTTGGGCAAAGCATGGACTGAATAACCGGGAACCAGCCTAGCAAAACTCGTATCTCACCGGCTTGTTTTTCCCGTGACATTGAGTAGTGTCCCCGCACTGATGACGTTGAACTTTACCAAGATGAACGGGGCCGGGAATGATTTCATCCTCCTGGATAACCGGGCGGGAAATATCAAGCTCACCCGCGAACAGGTCGTGCAGTTGTGCCATCGCCAGCGCGGTATCGGTGCGGATGGCATCATGCTGCTGGTCCCCTGCACCTCGGGCAAGGCGGACTGGGCCTGGCAATTTTACAACAGTGACGGCAGCGATGCCGAGATGTGCGGGAATGGTGCCCGTTGCTTTGCGCGCTACATCCAGAAGCTCACGGGTGTGAAGGACCGCACCACCTTCGAGACGGTCGCCGGTGTCATCAGCGCGATGTTCCATGGCGAACGTGTGACGGTGAACCTGACGACGCCCAAAGACTTGCGCCTGGGCGAACAGGTGCCATTGAAGACGGGTGCCTCGGCCATCCACTCGTTGAACACCGGCGTGCCGCACGCCATCCTGTTCGTGCCAGATGCCGATCAGGCGATGGTCTGCCAGGTGGGCTCGGAAGTGCGTTATCATGAGCATTTCAAACCGCGCGGAACCAATGTGAATTTTGTGCAGTTGAAGGGACCGAACTTCATCCGCGTACGTACCTATGAACGTGGTGTGGAAGGCGAAACCCTCGCCTGCGGTACCGGCGTGAGCGCCGCCGCGATAATCTCGGCGAAGGTCCACGGCTTCACCTCACCCGTTAAGGTGCAGGTGCAAGGTGGCGATATGCTGGAAGTGGGCTTCAAAGAAGCCAATGGCGGTTTCACCGATGTATCCCTGAACGGTCCGGCGGACTTCGTTTTCGAAGGGACGATCACGGTCTAAGTAAAATTGATCCGCTTTCAATGGCTGAAGGGACAGCAATGGTCTCTTCAGCCATTTGCTTTTTCCCGCAGACACTGCGGGCACATGCAATCCACCCCTGGCCCCATGATCGGTCCGACCGCCGGCAATCCCTGGCACCAGCATTCTCCCCCGCCCTGCCCCGGTCCGCAAAAGAACGGTTTGCCACATTGGCTGCAGCGCTTGGTCTTAGTAGGCCGCGCCATCTCCCGCGGCAGAGCGAGGTTCAATTCCGCTTCCGTCGGAGCTTCGCTCGGCAAAAGCAGCCGCGCATTGCCGATCTTCAGATACGCCAGATCGCCACGATTGAACACTTCCGTGCCACTCAATTCCAGACGCCGGTTGAACCCCGGCCCGTCCAGGACCAACGTGTGATACTCCCCCTGCTCACCGCAGATATCGAGTCCGGTATCGGTGTGCAATTGCGCCAGTTCCTCCAACGCGCTCCGGTCAATGCGCCGCCCTACCCATTCGGGCGTCAGGCCCACGGGTTTCACACAGGAAAAGATGACCTGAAATCCTGCCGCGAGAATCGCCCCCATCAAATCCCAACGCCCCTTTTTCCACAGCGGCGTCAAGACCTGCAGTCCCAATGGTTCAGCACAAGTGCGGATGAAATTGGGCTGGCCTGCCACCTGATCGATATCCCCCGTGATCAACGTATCAATGCCTTCCCCCTTCAAGACCTCCATCTGCTTACGGTAACCCTCATCGTAAGGGGCCTCGATATTCAGGATGCGATGCTTGAACCCCAGCGCCACCGCCTGCAACGTCATCACGGATAAAGGATGCGCCAGAAATTCAGCCTCCGGTGGCGCAAACGTCACCAGCTCCTTAACAACGATTCCGCGCTTCACCGCCAGATACAGCGCCAGCGCCGAATCCTTTCCCCCCGTCCATAATACCACAGCGTTTTGGCTCATCACATCATGCCCGCCTCAGCGAGCTGATAATCAACATACGCGAAACCGTTCCGCTTGTAACGCTCTCTCTCGGTCACGTGCAATGAGCCATCCGCATAATCTGGGCTCGCATAAACCAGCGTGTGAAACTCTCCATTCTCTCCACACGGGTCCGCACTCGTAGGCAAATCCCACAACAGTTCTGCATCAAACTCCCTGCCAACTAAAGTCTCATCGATCTGCTTCGGGTCCACGCACACCAGCTTCGCGCGAAACCCTTGCTCAATAAATTCCAGCGCCAGCTTCTTGGTATCCCGGTTCCAAATCGGATAGATCGCCTCCATCCCTAGCCGCATCATGAATTTGTCCCGATACGCTTTGATATCCGCGAGAAACAAATCCCCATACACCACTCGACGGATGCCTTGCGCTTGATAAGGCTTCAACGCCTCCGCCCAGCCTTGTTCATACTCCACATTGCTCGCACCTTCATTCAGCCAAATCTCCGTCAATGGCAAGCCCAGCGCCTTCGCCTGCGCTTGAATGATTTCGCGATGAATACCATGCATCGCATTCCGCTCGCGCCCGTGGTGAAACGTGGTGACCAGCGCCGCCACCTGAAACGCACTGGAGCGGCGGATGGCATGCAGTGCAAGCGCACTGTCCTTTCCACCGCTCCAGGCTATGACAATTGACTCAGGCATCAATTACCTCAGGAGCAAATCAGAACCTCAGGCGCACGCCGCCATATGCCGCTGCACGCAAGGCCGGGAAGTTGCTCACTACGGCGTACTGGTCATCATTGATGTTCTCGCCGCGCACCCAAAGCTCGAAGCTGTCCGTGATATGCCACGTCGCCACGGCGCGTATGGTGAGATAATCCTCGGCATTCACCTGTGAGGGAAACGCCACATCTTCCCGCTGCATCACCCATTGCAATCCGGTGTTCAGCGTCAATTGCTGGAGCGGCTTCACCGTCATGTCCCAGCCGATCAAGTGCCGCGGACGCCGCACCAGACGCACGTTATTGCCCGTATCATTCGCCGTCAGATACGTGTAATTCAAGCTGGTGGCGAACTCCGGGCAAGGCTGGAACGAGATGCCCGTCTCCACCCCTTCCATCTCCGCTTCCGAGACGTTGATCGGGATGAAGAACGGTGCCGGCGCCTGGATCAGGTTATCAATCTTATTGTGGAAGTAGGTCGCGGATACCGTGATACGATCCTTCCAGAACGATTTCTCCAGTCCCGCTTCCCAGCCCCGTGCTTTCTCCGGCACGAGATTCGGATTGCTGAACAAAGGGAAGTAAAGGTCCTGCGGTGAAGGCGGACTGTAAGACGCCGAGACGTTGGCAAAAACCAGCGTCTCAATCGCCGGCACCAGATAGGATGCACCCTGCTTCCACGACCACGAGCCATCATAATCGCTATAATGGTCATAGCGCCCGGAATTGATCAGTTTCAATCGTTCCAATGGATTCCACTGACTCTGCACGAAAACACCCACACCCGTTTGGTTCGCATGGATGTTCTCGATGTTCGCCGCATTGTGTTGTGAGATCGTCAGGTCCTGCACATTGAGGCCGCCCGTGAGCGTCCACTTCTCCACCGGCTTCCAGTCGCTCTGCCACTCGATCTGGTTGGAATCCAGCTTCAGCTTGTTGTCCGTTCCGAACTGGTCGCGATACCGCTGGTTCTGATGCTCGTAAGAATAAAACGCCTTGGATTCAAACGTCTCCGAAGCCTTCCACGTGATACCCGGTGAAATGCTCGCCACGTTGCGTTCCAAGGTCGCGATCGGATCAGGGAATGCCGTTGAACCCGGTGCCCCGCCATCACTGACGAAGTAACTGCCCTTCAGATCGAAATACCAATCTTCTGCCGGTTCATAGCCCAACGAACCACGCACGGCCGTTTGCTGAAACTTGTTATTGTCGCGCGGGAAGTCTTTGTTCTGCTGTGACAACCCCACCGAGTAATTGACTTTGCCGATCATCCCCCGACTGTCCGCCGTGAACTTCGTCGTATTGAACGACCCCGCTTCAAAGGACACCTCATGCTCCGGCTTGGTGAGTCCCTTGCCGTTGCGCGTGATGACGTTGATCACCCCACCAATCGCATCCGCTCCATACAAAACGGATGATGGAGTACGGACGACTTCGATGCGCTCCACATTATCCAGCGTGAAGTTTTCGTAGAATGCCCCGCCATTGATAGGTGACGTGACTCGGCGTCCGTCCACGATGAGCAAGGTATGATTGCTCTCCGTACCGCGTGAGAATACCGAAGTCTGCTGGCCCGGAGTACCGGCCGTCACTACGGCCATGCCCGGGACACCCTGCAGGGCATCGCCCAGCGAATGGATTTGCCGCGCCTCGATCTGCTGGCGTGTGATGACGGTGACGGAGCTGGCCGTCGCCGCCGGGCTTTCCTTCGTGCGGGTGGCGGTGACGACCACCTCCGGCAAACGGTTCGTTTCCGTATTGGCTGAGGTGGTGGTTTGGGCGGCCGCTGAGGTCGCCGTGAGGCCGATGGCTATCGGCAAGGCTAACTGACGCATGTTCACTGATCTTTCCATAGCCGCGTTTATCGCGCGGCGGTTGTTGACTATGGCGAGACCAGCGGGAAGCAGTGACCATTGAGTGGCGGGAAAAACCCGAAAAACAAAAGCCTCCACCTCCGCAAAATGGAGAATGAAGGCATCCAACAGATCCAGCTCTGCCCGAGCAGAACTGGCTGGCCTCATCCTTCTCTTTGACGGAGAAGTGCTCCACACACACGTGCGAAGCGGACGAGAGCGATCAAATCGATATCCTGACTTCAGGCTTCAAACCTCACTCCCGCCTTCCCGCACTGCTTTCACAGCACAGTGGCCTATGGGAGTTTGTAGCCTGTTACAGTGGCGCAACCGTCCCCGATTCTCACGGGGTTCCCTGACACTTGATCACTTAAGTGCCGGCCTTGCACAGACCGGCGTTTTCAAAGAGCTGCAAGCGTGTTACGCCGCAGGGCCAGAAATGCCAAGCAGAATCGCCGTCCCGGTGGGTAGCGAAATTTCATCTGTCGATAAACCTTCCTGCAAAAAACGGCTCCTTTTCCTTAGCATTTGGCTTGCCGGATGAATCTCATGAGCGAAGCTAGCGTCATAACTTTTGTATTATGACCGTTGCCAGTGTTCCCGTTAATGTGGCTGACCCGATCAACGCGAAGATTCTCGCGGTGTCGGAAGATCAGATTCAGGGCTTTCAGCGCGATCCGCTGGGCGAGATCGCACGTCTTTCCGGCGTGGAATTGCCTCTCGTCATCGAGCGCATCCGCGCCATGCTTGAGGCTGGCACCATCCGCCGCGTGCGCCAAACCCTCCTAGCCACGAATCTTGCCGAAGGCGCCCTCGTCGCCTGGGAAGTGCCCAATGAAAAACTGGACGCCGCCTTTGATTACCTATTCCAGGAAGACCCCTTCTCCGGCCACGTCGTCACCCGCTCCACAGATACCGTCACCACCGGCTCCTCTTACCGCCTTTGGACCACCCTGAAAGTGCCGCAAGGCTACTCCATTCACAAACACTGCGAATGGCTGCTCAAGAAGATCGGCGGCCAGCACTTCCGCGTCATGCCCGCCAAGCGCCTCTTCGCCCTTGGTGTCGGTCATGTGCGTCGTCGCGGCATGGAACCCGGCAGCAAAGCCGACGTGCGTGCCGAGGCCACGGAAGTTGCCATCGTCACCTTGAGTGATCTGGAATGGCGCATCCTCGAAGCTCTCAAGCGGGAATTTGAACCCGCTGAACTCGTCCCTAATCTCTGGGATGCTCGCGCCGAAGAAGCGGGCGTGCCCTTGGATGAATTCTATCGGGTCGCTGAAGACCTGAACCAAAGGAAGGTTATCGGTCGCTTCTCCACGTTCCTTGAGCACGTGAAGACACTGGGCACCGGCGAACAGGTCACGCGTTACAACGCCCTTTTCCATTGGGCCGTGCCGCCCGGTCGCGAACTCGATGCCGGCAGCGAAGTCGGCCGCCACCACATCATGACCCACGCCTACTGGCGCGAAGGTGGTCCCGAGTTCAAGAACGTGAACGTCATGGGCGTGGCCCACGGCACGGACAAGAAACTCGTGCTCGCCCACAAGGCTGCCATCGATGCGCACCTGGAAAGCATCGGCATTCCCGTGCTCTACACGAACGTATTCTGGGGCGGCCGCAGCGAGATCAAGCCCAGCGAGATTTCCCCCTTCGCCTACCGCAAATGGTGTGTAGCTAACGGCATCAACCCCGACGAGATGCGCGCGTAACGTATTCTTCCAACGCCACTCTCTTAGCTTTAAAAATCCGGTGCTTACAGGCATCGGATTTTTTCTTTTCTAAATCCTACAACTGGATACGCTTACCGGTGTTAGTTCTATTGAGCTGTTGCGGTAACGGCTCAAGGAGGCAAGCAACTTCCAAAGGCCATTATGCTTTGTGACCCGCTCTTATCCTCCTGTTGGACCGGTTTCAGACATTTGCAGATTTACCGCCATGAATAAACAAAACCCATCCTTCACCCGCCGTGAACAGGCCATTCTTCTTGGTCTAGTCCTGCTAGCGTGCTTGATTTACTCTGCAACCAAGATGTTACAGGCCAAATCGATCCCGCCTGTCCCAGCCCAATCCTCCGCCTGCCAGACCAACTTGTTTCTGATTGATCACGCCATCACGCGCTGGGCCACATCCAACGGATACAGCACGACCAACAAGCCAACCGTCCAAGAAATCTCCTCTTATTTAAGGGAGGGAACTTTGCCCTCCTGCCCGAATCGCGGCACGTATCAGCTCGGCACGTTAGCACTAGCCTCAACCTGTGCTATACACGGTCAGGCGGCCAACATAGCGGTCTATCCAAAGGAAAATCCGGTTAGTGAATTTATCCGCAGCGTTCTGGGAAGACGTTCCATATCCGCACCACGCAACACTTGCATCGCATATCTTAAACAACTGGATGGTGCGGCGCAGCAATGGGCCTTGGACAATAAGATGAATGATGGCAATCTGGTGAAACCTTACGAGGCTGTCAGTTACCTAAAAGGCGGCCAATTTTACATCTGCCCGCTCGGCGGGAAGTACTCCTACACGCAAGTGTCGAACCCGCCCTGCTGCACCATCACCGGCCACAGCCTGCCTTAACCCTTCAGCAACCGCTTCAGCTCCCCTGACGGATCATCCACCAGCTTGGCCGTCACCGCGAACCGCTTCACCTTGCTCGTCGGCAGTTTGAATTTCAAATCACGGAACACGCGCTCGCACACCGTCATCAACCCACGCGCACCCGTATTCTCCTCTGACGCCTTCAACGCTAGGCGACGCAATCCGTCATCCTTGAACTCCACTTCGATGCCATAAGCGGCAAAGGCCCGTTCGTATTGATGTATAAGACTGCTCTCACTCTTCCGCAGCACATCAAAAAGGTCATCGCTATCCAGTCCATGGCACGCCACCCGCACCGGCAAACGCCCGATGAACTCCGGCTCCAGCCCATACTGCACCAAGTCCGCCGTGGCCGCCCGCGTATAGAGATCATCCACGTCCATCCGCGCCACCTTCGCCGGTTTCTCCGTGTGCATCAGCCGATGCTTGATGAGCTGGTCCATGCCCGAAAACGCCCCGCTCACGATGAACAGGATGTGCCGTGTATTGATCGTCTCCGCTTGCGGCACGCCACCACCACGCATCGCTTGCATGGCATTCTGAAGCTGCCCCGTCATGTCATTCGGTGACACCACCGGCACATCACCATCCTCCATGAGCTTCAGTAGATTCGTCTGCACCCCGCGTCCCGACACATCGCGGCCACCGCTCTCCCCGCGCGTCGCCAGCTTGTCCACCTCATCCAGATAGATGATGCCATGCTCCGCCTTCTTCACATCACCACCTGCCCGGCGCAACAGATCGCGCACCAGATCATCCACATCACCACCCACATAACCCGTCTCCGAAAACTTCGTGGCGTCCGCCTTCACAAACGGCACGCCGATCAACTCCGCCGCCGATCGGATCAGATGCGTCTTGCCCACACCCGTCGGCCCCAAAAGCAGCACATTCTGCTTCTGGTAGAACGGCGCGACATTCCCCTCCAGCGTCATCCGCACATGCTGGAAATGATCGCACAGCGCCACACTCAACACCTTCTTCGCCTCCGTCTGCCCGATGACGAAGCGGTTCAGATGCTTCGCGATCTCGTTCGGCTTCAGATTGAAACTGAACTCCGCCTTCGGTGCCGCCGCCGTCTCGGCCACCCCATGCTTCGTCAGCACATCGTGCTTGGAGGGGCGCGGAGCCCGGATCCGCTTAGGGATGCCCGAAGTGAGCGGCCCCAAAGCTGCGGGAAGACCTGACGTGTGCTTTGACATATAGTTTACTTGGTATACCGGACAGCAAGAGTTTAGCCCAAGATTCCAATTTTCCAAATAAATCGCCCGGCTTCGCTCTCCTGGCTGCTTCAAACAAGAAAAAGACGGCCATCATGGCCGTCTTTTTCCGAAAAGCTGAATCAAAAACCCTGCTCAAGGCTTGTCGTACTCACCGATGGAGCGGATCCAGATGTTCCGGAAACGCATCGGGTTGTTGTGATCCTGCAGCTGGATGAACATCTCCGGAGCATGCGGTTTGTCATAAGTGCCATTGCGCTTATGTGGCGTGTTGCCCTGATATTCCTTGCGATGATGGAGCACGACGCCGTTGTGGATGACCGTCACCGCCGCCTTCTTCTCAAGTTTGCCATCCTTGTCCCAGCGCGGTGATTCAAAGATGATGTCATAGCTCTGCCATTCGCCCGGCGGCTTGCTTGCGTTCACCAACGGCGGCGACTGGCCATAGAGCGCGCCTGCTTGTCCATCCGGATAAGTGGGGTTGTTGTAAGAATCGAGCACTTGAACTTCGTAGATGCCGTTCATAAGGATGCCGCTGTTACCCCGGCCCTGGCTGCTGCCTTCGACTTTGGCTGGCGTGGCAAACTCGATGTGCAACTGGAAGTCCGCGAACTTCTCCTTCGTTTGGATGCTGCCCGCCTTGGGCGCGACTTCCATGTAGCCGTTCTCCACCTTCCACTTGGCTTCACCGCCATTGCCCACCTGCCATTGCGACAGGTCCTTGCCATCGAACAACACCTTCGCATCCGCTGGCGGCGGCGCCATATGACTGAACGTCGCACCAGGCATCACCACACGCGGCTGCGGACGCTCACCATCATGCACATGCCATTTCGTGCCCGGAATGATGGGGGTGTCTTGGTAACCGATCTTGCCGGGCTCGGCTGCATAGGCAGCCACCGCCACCAAGCTGGCAAACAGGAAATGTGATTTCTTCAACATACGTTTCGTTCTTTTACAGATTTGGGTGAGCGATTGTTTACTCCGGTTTACGATTTCACGCACGCAAAATCATTGCACTAGTTCCCCTCCAGCTTGCCCGCCGTCGCATAGATTTCATGGGCCACCGTGGAACCATCCGCGCCATCCAGGTTGAACTTCAGCTTGATCTGGTCCGCCGGCCTCATGTCCTTGATGCTCAGCACCACCGTCTTGCCATCGGCCTGCAACTTCGCGCCCGTGATCTCCAGCTTGTCGTGCTTGTTCTGCTGCGGATTGCTGACCGACACCTCCGGCGAGCCATACCCCCCGGACCACCGGTAATTCCACCGCTCCGCTCCGTAATTCTCCGCGTCGTTGGCCGATTTCGGGTCCAACGGCTGGCTAAATGTCACCGCCAGCCCTTCCGTCGTGGCTTTGAACGCCACCGGCAGTTGAGCCGCCTTGCCCGTATAACGCACGCGATAGAAACCGCCATCACGTGTCGCGCTGCTCTGCCAGCCCTTCAGGCCGCACAAGTAAAGCTGGCCATCCTTGGGATTGAAACGCCCGCGCATGATGCCGCTGTTAAACTTCAATGGCAGTTGCACCATCGCCGCCTGTTTTGCCGCGCCCACGTCATGGAACATCACCTCGAAGAGCGTGCACTTGCCGTAGCTCATGAAGAGCAACCGGTCATTGAGCGGACCCCACTTCTCGCTGGTCACCCAGACCTGTCCGCCGCTGGAATTGTCCATGTTCATCGGCAGCCAGCAGACCGGCTGGTCATAGCCTTCCGGCATCGGCGCCACCTTGTCCCACGCCTTGAACGCGAAATCTTTCCGCGCCTGCGGGTTGCTCGGATTGGCCACGAAATTGGTGCCATCACGCTTGAACGTCAGCTCCCGCTGGGCCGCCGGTACCATCCCATAAAATCCACCCGGCACCACCCAGTTCAATTTGCTGGAGGGCATCCAGTGTCCTTGATTGTCACTCACCGTGATCTCATCGCGCGGGCCGACGGTCATGCCGTTCGGCGCGCGCAAACCGGTCGCGATGACCTCCAGCTTCGCCCCATCCTTGGAGACGCGGATCATGCTCCCCTGATGTGGTGACATCACCTCCGGTTCCCAAGGCGCTCCCTTTGCATAATAAAAATTCCCTTTCGAATCCGTATGCAGATCCAGGCAATACTCGTGGTAATTGGCCATCACCACCGTGTCATTGTTGAAGTTCTCGTAGAAGTCTGCCTCACCGTCCTTGTTCAGATCATGCAGGCGCGTGATCTGGTCGCGGCCCAGCACATACACCTGGTCTTTCACGATCTTGAGCCCGAGCGGCTGGAACAAGCCGGTGGCATACCGTTTCCACGTCAGGTTCGCCAACGAATCATCAATGCCGGTGACGAGCCATACATCGCCATGGAACGTGCCGATGGCGGCGCGACCATCCGTGAAGAAATCAAACCCGCCAAAGAAGTTTTTGATGTTATACGGATTGGTCGCGGGCTCGGTGATGGTATCCACCACATACGCCTCCTTGTCCTCACCCCGCACCCCCTTGGTCACCACGGCCGCCGTCCATGTTGGTGCGCCGCCTTTGATCAACTTCGTCATGTCAAACCGTGTCGGTGCCAATTTTGGCCAGACGGTCCCGTTTTTGCCCTCCTCCAGCTTCATCGTCGCGATCGCGATGCGCACTGGACGCCGACCGGTCACCTTGCCCAGCTTCACCGCCACCACACCGTTCGTCGTCTGCCACTCGATGCCCACCGCCCCATCTACGATTAGCAGATGCTTCCTCTTTGCCGACTCGTCCGTGACGATCAGCGATGTGCCTTTCCGCTCCACCTTGGGTTTCTCCACCGCGAGCAGATTGAGCGATTGGTTCCGCACTGTTTTGGAGAACTGCATCGTGCGCGTGAAAACGTCGTAACCCTCCGTCTGCTCAAACCCGGGGATCTCCAGCACCTCCACCTTGTTCACCGAATACTTCAACACCACCTCGCGGCCATTGACATAAAGCCCTTTGTAATGCGCCCGCTCCTTCGGCAGCGGCCCCTGCTGGTTTACCCGTGGATCGGCAAATGTTCCCTTCGCATCCCCCCAACCCGGCACATTTCTGGTGGCAAAGACCGGCGCTCCCTTCACCTGCGGCGGCGGCGGCCAGGCGATCTGCGTCAGCGTATTCCCGAATTCCAGAAATCCACCGGTCCAGGCCAGGGAAACCCGCATCAAGTCCATGTCATAGCAGATATGCGCATCCCGTTTTTCCCCCAGCGTCACCACGATGCCGCGCATGGCGATGGCATCATTGGATTTCGGCCCGCGTACTGTGCCGGAAAAGAAAGGCCCGCGCGCAGGTTCATTGGTGTTCGTCTGGGCTTGGGCAAAACCAGTCAGCCCCAAGATCAGGCCGGAAATCCCGGCAACGGCAAGGCATCGGCGCAACAGCATTAGCATATAGGTGTAGCGCCCCCTTTCATCTCTGAACCGGCTGCCCCCGACAAGCCATTTTCCACCTGCGAGCCCTCCTTTGCCTTGCCCAACCGCCATTACTCCTCCTTTCCTTGCCCGTCTATTTGTTCTTCTTCGCCACCACCACCGGCTGTTTGCTCCCCGCCAGGTAGAGATCTTGCACTTCCTGCGCCGAAAGCACCCGGTTGAACATCGCGAACTCATCCATGCGCCCGTTCCAATTGCGGAAATTCGCACCCGTGCCGTAATTCACCGTGTTCCAGTTCGCGATCTCCATATCCCCGATCTTCAAGGTGGACTTCACCCCGGCTGGCAATTCGCTCACCTGCACACCATCCACATAAAACCTCACCTGCTTCTTGTCCCCGTCGAAAACGGAAGCGATCTGCGTCCACTGCCCGAAACGTTCCTGGTTAAAAACGACCGGACTGCGGTACGTCTGCTCGTCCGTTCCCCGGATGCACAAGATCACCTTGCCGTCCTGATGGATCTGCCAATGAACCTTTCCGTTGTCGAAACCATCGCTCATCATCAGCGAATTGTACGAGCGCTTCAGCCCGTCCACCCGGATCCAGGCGTGCAGCGTGAGCGATTGGAATTCGCCCGGTATCCGGGTCCGCACGCGGTCACCGAGCGCCTTGAATTCCAGCGCGCGCTTCATCGGCCAGCGCCCTTCCGTCCAGCGTGCGCCGATCACCGCGCCGTCCGATTCATGCGGGGCTCCCTGGCTCACATTGCGCAACACCCGCTCCTGTTCCGAAGGCGGCTGAAAATCATAATACACCAGCAACCCCGGCAGACTTTCCCAACGGCGGCTCGCCTGGCGCCATTCCCCAAACCGGCGCGTCAACACGATGGCTTCTTTGGAGTCCAGCTCACCCGGCGTCGCAAACGCCATCGGGTTCACCGGCAATGCCTCCAGCACCCCCTGCGTTCCATAGGCCACCGCCTCACCCTTGAACAAATCTTTCGGCTCTGTCAGCCCGACTGGCGTGACCTGCACATGCCCCTCGAAGACATGCACCTCGCTCCGTTGCTCCGCCACCTCCACACCGAAGGCCGTGCCGATATCCACCACCTTCAACTGCGGCGTCTGCACCGTGAACCCCCGCGCCTGCGCCGGCACATGCGCACTGATACGTCCTTCCCGGCAGATCAGTTCGGCCACGGAGATCAGTTCGATTTCCGCCGGGCCTTCCACCACCACGCGAGCTCCGGAGTAAAACTCCAGTTCGGCGAACCCTTGCTTCAGCTTCAGCTTGCCTGGCTCCAAAGGGGCCCCCACCGTCGAGGCCGTATCACTCGTTTCCCAGACCACATCGATGGCCCGCGCCAATACCGCCACCCCGGTCGCCACCGGTTCTTCAAAATAATCCGGCTCCTCATCCGATTCCGTCAGGGTCACCTTGGGTGCGAACACCCCGCTCCACCAAAATCCCAAAGCCACCAGCGCCACGGCCACCGCTCCCGCCAAGGCCCGCTGCCACCCGGCCCACAAAGTGAACCAGCCGCCCGGCGATTCCTTCACTGTCTCCACGGGCTTCACCGGAGCCGTCATACCCGCACCCGCCAGTTTTCGCCCCCATTCCTCTTCCCCGAAGCGGCGCACGAGCGCATTGAACCGTGCATGCCCCCAAAACACCTCGCGCGCCTGCGGTGAGGACAGCAACATGCGCTCCAGCTCGGATTTTTCCTCCGGCGTCAGCGCTCCGTCCACGAACCGGTCCAAAAGTTTTTCCAGACGTTGCTTGTCCATAGCTATCACCCTGCTTTCGCCATCCTCCGGCCCACACATTCCCGCAGCACCACCCGGGCACGGGAGAGCGCCACATACACCGCCTCCGCCGACCACCCCATGATCTGGGCGATCTCCGCCGGCTTATGCGCCTGCTGATAACGCAACTCGACCGCGCGCCGTGCTTGCGGCGCCAGTTGCTCCAGGCATTCTGAAAGATGCTTCAACCGCTCCTCACCCTCTTCCGGCTCCGGCTGGCACGCACACAGTGATTCCAGAACTTCTTCCGAAAGCGCTGTCGGCGCGTGCGGATTCTGCCGCGTCGCCTCCAGCACCTTGAACCGCGCGATCGCGCACACCCAGCCCATGAAATTGCTCCCCGGCTGGAAATCTCCCGCCTTCTTCGTCACCGTCAAAAACGTCTCCTGCAACACATCATCCACCCGCCCAAAATCCGGCATCAACGACAGGATGAAGCCGCGCAACGCCGGCGAATGCTGCACGAACAGCATCTGCACCTGCGCCACCTGCTCTGGACCTGACTTCGTCATGATTCTGTGGTTATCCACCATGTGATGCCGGGAAACGCGCTGACCTTAGCAATTTTTCCCCGTCCCCCGCCAGCCCTTTGCCTTCACCAAAATTGCTCCGCTTGCAGTTGCCCCATAAGACACCGGCCGTTGCGAAAAGGTTGCATCCAATCGCCACCACTTCCTCTCCCAACCGGCTTTGAGCTTTGTGCTTTTCATCATATCCCCCTCTGCGTCTAGACGCTTCTTCCCCTCCAGTAATGTTTTGCGGCTGTCCACACCTGCCTCCTAATTCTTCTTTGCAGCGCTACCGCCGAGATATTCGACGGCCCTTCGCCACTCCAAACAAACTACCCAATCTACCTCAAGATGCAACAACTATTTTCAAACAAACCGCACTTTAAATGCAACTCACCCAACAGCAATCACATCCAAAACCACATTTTTTCAATCCCCGCTTGATTAACGCCACCAAACCACACTCGCCCCTTTGCAATGCTGCTACTCGACGCAACTTCTTGCCCATAACGATAACTTGGGGTCCGCCCCGGTTGCCCCGGCTTCTTCCTTCTCCCTTGGCCGTCAAACTCAGAGCGGGAGCAGGATTGATGGAGGCGCCCCCCGGTTCGATGCCCCCCCTTTGACCTTTGTCATGATTTTTGAGCTTTGAGTTTTGAGCTTATCCCCTAATCCCCTCTCCTCGGCACATGTACATAAGTGCCGAGGTTTTCTACCGATTTCCCCCATACCACCCCAGCTAGATCTCGTAGCGCAGGCCTGCCAGTCAGCATAAGGCTCTGTCTTGGCCAGTGGGCCAAACAGCGGTACACACACACCTCTGGATGGACATGAAAATCCAAAACACCAAAACCCATGCCATCTACAGTTCTTTTGAACCGCTTTGGTCCTTCCCCCCGTTCCCCAGCCTTTGCAACAGCTTCTCGTGTATCCCCCCGAACCCGCCGTTGCTGAACACGCACACCACATCGCCTGATTTCGCCTGCTGCCCCACGTGCTCCACGATGGCCTCCACCGTGGGCAGGTAAGCCGCGGGCTTGCCCGTCGCCTGCAAGTCCGCCATCAGCTTCACCGGGTCCATCCGCTCATGCACCGCCAGCAATTCCAACCGCGCCACCTCCGACACCACGACCGCATCTGCCAGCGCCAGTGCTTCCGCCATCTCCGTCTGAAAAACATTACGTCGCGTCGTGTTCGAGCGCGGTTCAAAGATCGCCCACAGCCGGCGGTTCGGATACTTCACGCGCAAGGCCCGCACCGTCTCCTTGATCGCCGTCGGATGATGCCCGAAATCATCGATCACCGTCACGCCCCCCGCCGCCCCCAGGCCGTACAAGGGCCGGGTGGTTGCCTT
>JAEYXS010000068.1 GCA_023431185.1 Verrucomicrobiota bacterium | reverse complement strand
GTTCAAAGTTCAAAGTTCAAAGTTCAAAGTTCAAAGTTCAAAGTTCAAAGTTCAAAGTTCAAAGTTCAAAGTTTTTCTGGACAGGAGTGAAGGTGATTAAATATTTTGGACAAGTTCCGTCTATCCTACCAGACGGAGTTTAAACAAAGGAGTAGAAACACATGAAAATCATCACACTGGTCATCGCTTTGGGGATTTCTGGGCTAACTGCATTTGGGGCGGACAATATCGAAGCCAAAATCAAGGCATTCTCGATCCAAAAGCACCCTGATAACGAGAAGATGCAGCAATTCACCTATGACCGGCAGATGACGGCATACAAGTACATGCTGTCGGTGACGGACAAGGATTCAATCGCGTTGGCGCTCAAAGCTTATCCAGAGGACTATGCGATGCAGAAATACACATACGACCGGCAACTTACGGCGAAAAACTACATGGCCAAGGTCACGGACAAGGACTGCCAGACGATCGCGCTGCGTGCCTATCCAGAAGACTTCGCGATGCAGAAATACACGTATGACCGGCAGCTTACGGCGAAGAGTTATATGGCAGCCGTCCAAGATGCGGAGGTGAAAGCGGCCGCTTACAAGGCGTATCCAGAAGATTATGCGATGCAGAAGTTCACCTATGACAAGCAAGTTGCCGCCAAGGGGGCTATGAGCAAGCCGCTGGTCGCTGGCGGCATTGAGGAGAAGATCAAAGCCTATGCGGTCAGCAAGTTTCCGGACAAGCCGGATATGCAGAAGTATGTCTTCGACGAGCAGATGAAGGATTTCCGCTATATGACTACGGTCACGGACAACGAGGTGAAAGCCTATGCGGTGAAGAAGTTTCCAGATGATTACTCGACCCAGAAATTTGTTTATGATCAACAGGTCGGAGATAAAAGGTATATGGGGACGGTGACCGACCAAGAGGTCAAAGCCTATGCCATCAAGAAGTTTCCGGACGATTATTCGACGCAGAAGTTCGTCTATGACCAGCAGCTGGCGGACAAGAAGTATATGGCCAGCCGTCCGGACAGTGCCGCCAAACGGGAAGCCATCAGGAAGTTCCCTGATGATTATTCGACGCAGAAATTTGTGTACGAACAGCAATGAGGCAGTCTGGCAGGGGCGGAAGTTAAAAAACTGGGGGATTGGCCCTTGGAATGGCATCGGCTAAAAAGATGGCAGGAAAGTGAAAACAGTTGTTGACGAAAACTAAGCGATTGCTACTTTTTCCGCCCCTGACCAGTTCGGGCGCTTCATTGTTGCCCGTCGTCTGGATTTGGTTTGTTAGGTGAAAATGGCCAGCCTGCGAACACGAGAGGCTGGCTCTATTTGCCTTTAATAGAGGCGCGAAGGGCCAAAATTGGCGTTGCGCAGAAAGATTTAAGACATGAAATCGGTATCATTGACGGCATATCCCCGCGTTTTGTCGGGTCGTTTGGATGTTAAGAAGCTCCGCGCCCAAGGGCGTGTGCCTGCCGTGATCTACGGTGGCCAGGCCAAGCCTGAGAGCCTCGAAGTGACCCAAGTGGAACTCGAAAATCTCATCCATCACTCTGTGTCCGAGAATGTGTTGGTGGACTTGAAGGTGGAAGGTGGCGCGGGTGGCAGCCGTCTGGCCTTGCTGCAAGATGTCCAGCACTATGCCTTGACGGGCAAGGTGTTGCATGTGGATTTCCATGAAGTTTCCGCCACGGAGAAGGTGACGATCATGGTGCCGGTGGAAACGAAGGGTGAGGCGGTCGGCGTCAAGACGGGTGGTGGCGTGCTGGAACATGTGCTGTTCAAGGTGAAGGTCAAGGCCTTGCCGAAGGATTTGCCGGAAATCATCGAAGTGGATGTGACCAATCTGGGTATCGGTCAGACCATCCATTTGGGTGAATTGCCCAAAATCGAGGGTGTGGAATATGTGGGTGACGCGAAGATCTCGGTGATCTCAGTGGCGGCTCCGCGGACGGAGAAGGCGGAAGAGGCGGCCCCGGCGGCGGCTCCTGGCGATGTGGTTGCCATCAAGGAGAAGAAGGTGGAAGAGGCGGCTCCAGCGGCGGGTGCCAAGGGCGCAGCAGCACCGGCCAAGAAAGACGCCAAGAAGTAATTCTTGCCGGGATAAGGCGGCCAAATGGAGTCGCTATATCTTATCGTCGGACTGGGAAATCCCGGGGCACGGTACGCGAATACGCGACACAATGCCGGGTTCTTGCTGGTGGAAAATCTGGCAGCCAAGTGGGGTGCCAGTTGGTCAGACAACGCCAGTCTGCAGAGCAGGCTGGCGCAGGGTCGGGCAGGTGGGCGGAAGGTGTGGTTGTGCCAGCCGCAGACCTACATGAATGAGAGTGGTGTGGCGGTGCAGGCGGTGATGGGTTATTACCGGGTGCCGCTGGAGAATGTGATGGTGTTGGTGGATGACGCGGATTTGCCGATCGGAGAGATCCGGTTGCGCGGCAGCGGCGGCACCGGCGGACATCACGGGCTGGAATCGGTTGAGAAGCATTTGGGCAGCCGGCAGTATGCGCGGTTGCGGGTGGGCATCGGTCGTCAAGAACAGGATGTCCGGCAGATAGTGGGCCATGTGCTGGGCGAGTTCAGCGCGGCAGAGCGGGAACTGTTCGGCAAAGTCGCCCAACGGGTGTCCGACCAGATAGACTGCTGGTTGGCGCGGGGTTTGGGTGTGGCCATGAGCCAGTTCAATGGAATTGTGACGGGTTGAGTTAAGATTTAATTTAAGAAAACGAAAGATTATAAAGCTGTGAAACGTTACGAAGGTCTGTTCATTTTGGATACGGCGGGCAAAGAAGAGGGTGTCAATGACGTGGTCAACAAGATCACGGAAGAGCTCACGGCCACGGGTGGCAAGATTGAAACCATCCAGAAGATGGACAAGAAAGCCTTCGTGCGCACGCCGAACCGCAAGGTCACGGCCGGTTTTTACGTGAACATCATCTTCACGGCCAAGCCGGACAGCCTGCTGGCCTTGCAGAACAAGCTGTCGCTGAACAACGACATCTACCGCGTCATGATCAATCATGCGCCGGCGGTTGTCGCCAAGGCGGAAGCGGCGGCCTAAGCAGTTTTTATCGGGGCTAAAGCATGGCGAGTTTCAACAAAGTCATCCTGATCGGGAATCTGACCCGTGACCCGGAGTTGAAATACACTCCGAAGGGCACGGCAGTGGCGAAGCTCGGGCTGGCGGTTAACCGTTCCTGGAAAACGGAGACGGGTGAAACGCGCGAAGAAGTGACTTTCATTGATGTCGATGCTTTTGGCCGGCAGGCGGAAGTCATCGGGCAGTATCTGAAAAAGGGCCGTCCGCTGATGGTGGAAGGCCGGCTGAAGCTGGATCAGTGGGACGACAAGACCACCGGTCAGAAGCGCAGCCGCCTGGGGGTGGTGCTGGAAAGTTTTCAATTTCTGGATTCCGGACGTGGCGGTGAGAGCGGTGGGGGAGAAGGTGGCGGTGGCGAGTACGCACCCCGGCCTGCCCAGCGTCCGAGCCGTCCGGCTCCGGCAGCCCCGGCCGCAGCGGCAAGCGATCCGGACATGCCGCCGGTGGAAGATGATGATGTGCCGTTTTGATGAAATGACGGCGAAGATTTTAAGACGTTAACCTTTAGATTTAACTTATTTTATGGCGAAGACAGAAGTTATCCTGACGCAGCCCGTGTTCGGCCTGGGCGCAGAATCTGACCAGGTCAAAGTGGCCGCCGGTTATGCCCGCAATTTCCTCCTGCCGCAAGGTCTGGCGATTCCGTTGACGGGTGCGAACAAGCGCCGTCTGGAATCCCTCAGCAAGCGTCGTGCGGAGCGCGAAGCGCTGGAATTGAACAACATGCTGGAGCTCTCCAAGGGTTTCACGAAGCTTATCTTGGTCATCAAGGTCAAGACGGGCGAAGATGGCAAGATGTTCGGTTCTGTGACCTCGGGTACGATCGCGGACGAGCTCAAGACACAGTTCGACATCGCGCTTGAACGCAAGAAGATCAATCTGCCGGAGGCGATCAAGACCTTGGGCGAGCATGAGGTGGATCTGAAGCTGCACACGGAAGTACACGCCACTCTGAAGGTGCGTGTCGAGAGCCTGAATCCGCCGCCAGCTCCCGTGGTGACGGAAGCTCCGGCCGGTGACAAGAGCGAGAAGCGCGGCAAAGGCAAGTTCTCGAAGAAGGCGGAGTAATCCGACAAGTTTTCAATGAAACGGCAGACAGAAATGTCTGCCGTTTTTTTGTTTTCCAGCAGGGGTCAGGGTGTGCTTTTTGTCGATAACCGGTGAATAATTTCAAACGGAAAGTTATCGCTTCTTGATGCAGGATTTGGCTCTATTTTCCTCCCTATGATTGACTCACTCGATGACGGTTCTTCTGTCCCTTCGCAGGAGACAGGTGACTTCAAGAAGTCACGCCGGCGCAAGCAGGCACCCGCCATTGATCTGAGCAAGCTGGACCGCCTGCCGCCACATTCCCTGGAAGCCGAGCAGGGCGTGTTGGGGTGCATGCTGCTGGCGCCGAATGACAGCATTGGTGTCTGCCTTGAGAAACTCAAGAAAGGTGCCGAATCGTTCTACGACTTGCGGCATCAGATGTTGTATGAGCTGCTGGTCAACACCTACGACAAGAAGGAGCCGATCGATCTCATCACGATTTCCCAGACGCTGCGGGACAACAAGCAGCTTGAGGCGGTGGGCGGGGTGGCTTACCTGTCCTCGTTGATGGATGCGGTGCCCTCGGCGGCAAACCTGCCGTATTATGCGGACATCGTGAAGGAAAAGCATCTGCTGCGGCGGGTCATCTCCACGTTCACGCAGACCGTGGCGAATGTTTATGAGTTTGAGGGCGAGATCGACAAGTTTCTGGATGAAGTGGAACGCGAGGTCCTCAAGATCAATGAAGACCGGGCGATCACGGACCAGGCGAGCATCAAGGACCTGGTCCACAAGGCCATCAATACGATCGAGGAGTTTCATGCCCGCCAAGGGATGTTGACCGGCATCTCCACGGGATTTCCGCAGTTTGACAAGATGACGACGGGGATGCACCCGGGGGAAATGGTGGTCATCGCGGCCCGTCCATCCATGGGCAAAACATCGCTGGCGATGAACATCGCGGAGAGCGTGGCGTTGGACCAAAAGCTCGGGGTGGGGGTTTTCAGCCTGGAAATGACCGCGGAATCGCTCGTGCTGCGCATGCTGTGCTCACGAGCCCGGGTGAACCTTCGGAATCTGCGCGAAGGTTTCCTGGCGGAACGCGATTTCGCCCCTTTGACGGCGGCGGCGGGGCAGTTGGCCGGGTCCAAGCTGGTCATTGATGATACGTCTGGCCTTTCGATTCTCCAATTGCGCGCGCGGGCGCGCCGGATGCACCAGCAGCATGGCATCAAGCTCTTTGTCATTGACTACCTCCAGTTGCTAAATTCTACTGCGCGCCGGGCCGACCAGAACCGGCAGCAGGAAATCGCTGATATCTCCAGTGGTATCAAGGCTTTGGCCAAGGAACTGGAAGTGCCGGTGATCGTGCTGGCCCAGCTCAACCGCGAACTGGAGAAAGACCGCAGCCGCAAGCCGCGCCTGTCAGACTTGCGCGAATCTGGCTCGATTGAGCAGGATGCGGACTTGGTGTGTCTTTTATACGATCCCAACCGGGGAGATGAAGAGGACGCGGCCCAGTTGCGTGAGGAACAGTCCGAGGGCAAGCCAGTCAACCTGTTGATCGCGAAGCAGCGTAACGGGCCGACGGGTGATGTGCCGTTAGTATTTTTGAAAGGGTTCACGCGCTTTGAGAGTGCGGCCCGCATCAGTGACAACGACGTGCCGGAATAACATGCGAATCAAATCTTTAATGCGCCGCTACTGCATACTGCTGGCGCTGCTTGTGTACTGGGTGCCGAACGCTCCGGCTCAAAACGCACCCATCGTCAAACAGATCGAGATCCGCCATGCCGGCCCGCCGGCGACGAGCGACGAGCTCATCAAGTCGAACATCCGCGTGAAGGTGGGCGATCCCCTGACCCGCACGGCCATCGATGACGATGTCCGCAACCTTTACGCCACCGGGTTCTTCTACAACATCCGGGTGGCCGAAGAACCGACCCCGGAGGGATTGAAGCTGGTATACGTGGTGATGGGCAAGCTGACGCTGACGGATATCCGCTTCGAGGGGAACAAGGAGATGAGCCTCAGCAAGCTGCGGAAGAAGGTCACCTCCAAGGTGGGCGCGCCGCTGGATGAGCAAAAGCTTTTCACGGACGCCCAGGAGCTCAAGAAGCTGTACCAAAAATCCGGCTACCAGAAGACGGAAGTCACCTATGAAGTGATCCCTAACGAGGCCACCGGCCGCGGGACGGTCACCTTCAAGATCACGGAAGCGCCGAAGATCCGGGTGGATGAGGTGACGTTCAACGGGGCCGAGGCTTTCAAACAGAAGAAGCTCCGCAAGACGATCAAGACGCGCGAACGCTGGTTCATGTCCTGGCTGACGGGCAGCGGCACGCTGAAGGACGAGCAGTTCGAGGACGACAAGGAGAAGCTCGCCGAGTTCTATCGCGAAAACGGCTACATCGATTTCCAGATCAAGGATGTGAAATTCGACCAGGTGACCGACCGCAAGGTGGCCATCACGTTCGACGTCTTTGAAGGCCGTCTGTACAAGACGGGCAACGTGGAGATCAAGGGCAACAGCCTCTTCCCCACGGAAGACATCATGCAGCGGCTGAAGATGAATTCCGGGGCGAACTTCACGCCCGGCGGTCTCAGCAAGGACATCGAAGCCATCCGCGATTTCTACGGGGAAAAGGGCTACATCGACACAGAAGTTTTTGCGCGCAAGACGCCGAACGTCGAGACGGGCAACATGGACATGGTCTATCAGATCGAGGAGAAGGACAAATCCTTCATCGAGAAGATCGAGATCAAGGGCAACATCAAGACCAAGGACAAGGTACTGCGCCGCGAACTGGCGGTCGCGCCGGGCGAGGTCTTTGACATGGTGGGCGTGAAGCTGAGCCAGAAGCGTCTGGAAGGCCTGGATTACTTCAGCAAAGTGGACACGCGGCCAGAGCCCACGGATGTGCCCAACCGCAAGAACCTGGTGGTGGGCGTGGAAGAGAAGAACACGGGCAACTTCACCATCGGTGCCGGTTTCAGCTCGGTGGATGCCGTCGTCGGCTTCGCGGAAGTCACGCAGGGCAATTTTGACCTGTTCAACCCGCCGTATTTCACCGGTGGCGGCCAGAAGTTCCGGCTGCGCACGCAGATCGGTACCGAACGGCAGGATTACCAGGTTTCCTTCACGGAACCGTGGTTCCTGGATCGAAAACTGGCCTTGGGCATCGATATCTATCATCGCGACCTAGGCTTCCTGAGCGATGTCTATGACCAGACGCAGACGGGTGCGAAACTGAGTCTGACCCGCGCCTTGGGCAGTGACTTCCTGATCGGCAGTGTGAGCTACACAGTCGAGAACATCGGCATTGATATCACCGACCGGGCGAATGCTTCGCCGACGATCATCGACGAGGAAGGTCATCGTATGGTCTCAAAGGTCGGAGCTTCCCTGGCCTATGATACGCGCAACAGCTCGTTCCTGCCGGATGCCGGTCAGCGCACCGAGCTTTTCACGGAGCTGGCGGGCGGACCTTTCGGCATGGATACGGATTATTTCCGCGTCGAGTTGCGTTCGGCCTGGTATTTCAAAGGTTTTGGCGAAGGTCATGTGCTGGAGTTGTCCGGCCGAACGGGTGTGGTGCAGAATTACGGCGATTCGGACCGGGTGCCGCTGTTCGACCGCTGGTATCTCGGTGGCATGTATTCCCTGCGCGGGTTCGATTACCGCGAAGTAGGTCCGAAGGACAATCTGGGCGAGCCGGTCGGCGGCGAGACGTACTGGTTTGGTTCGGCTGAATACAGCATCCCGATCATCGACCGTCTGCGTCTGGCGGCCTTCTACGATGCGGGTATGGTGTATGCGAATGCGTTCCAGTATACGCAGAACAGCAATTACAACACCGGTTTCTACAATGACAACGTGGGCATCGGCTTCCGCCTGAATCTGCCGATCGGTCCGCTCCGTCTTGATTACGGCATCCCGATCACGTCGGACCCGCAGAACGGCAGTTCCGGCAAGTTCCAGTTCGGGGTGGGATACACCCGTGACTTTTAAGCGTTTTTGGCAGAATATAAGATCATGAAAAAGTTGTTCGCAGCATTGTTGGTGGCGCTGGTGACGGTGGCCGCTTCATCCCAGGGCATGGCCCAGACTGCTCCCAAAATCGGAGTCATCGACCTGAAGAAAGTGTTTGATGGTTATTGGAAGACCAAGCAGGCCGATGCCAACCTGAAGACCCAGGCAGGCGAGCTGGACAAGCAGCGCAAGAGCATGCTGGAAGCGTATGAACGGCTCAGCGGCGAGTACAAGAAAGTGGAGGGTACGCTCAATGACCAGGCAGTCTCCGCCGATGAGCGTGAGAAGCGCAAGAAGACGGCGGAAGCCAAGCTCATGGAGATGCGGGAAGTGGAACAGAGCGTCCAGCAGTTCGACCGTACGGCCCGCACGCAACTGGTGGAAAAGCAGCGCCAGATGCGGGATAACATCCTGAAAGAACTCAAGGAAGCGATCAGCGCCAAGGCCAAGTCCGGCGGTTATGACATGATCATCGACAGCGCGGCCGAATCCACGAACGGCACGCCGGTGGTGATGTTCTGGAACGGGGTGGGTGACATCACGGATGCCATTTTGGCACACATCAATGCCAATGCCCCACCTGAGACACCGGCTGTCACACCGGCCGCTCCGGCGGAAAAGGGTAAAGGCAAGTAACTCATTTTCAACAGCTTAAGTAGCGCCGTCTGGGTTTCCAGACGGCGTTTTTATTTGGCTGAACAAGGTTGGCCCGATTCCTGCCAAAGAAGGGATAGCAGAGCTGAAGTGTGACAGGCAGAGTGACACAGGTAACAAAGGCGCATCGCCATTTCACACGGAAGAGAAAGCAGACGTATGCAAATGGAAAAATTGACAATCAAGGCGCAGGAAGCCTTGCAGGCAGCGCAGAAACTGGCGCATGAGCGCTCGCATCAGGAGATTGATGGCGAGCACTTGCTGGCTGCCCTGATCGAGCAACCGGACGGGCTCATCCAGCCGCTGATGCAGAAGCTGGGTGTGACACTGTCACAGTTGTCTAGTGACATCGCCGCCGAGCTGGGCCGCCGCGTGAAGGTGCAGGGGACGAGTTCGACTGATACTTTTTTAAGCCAGGACCTGAAGCGGGCGCTGGATGCGGCGGAGAAGCAGGCGGGCAAGCTCAAGGATGATTACATCAGCACGGAGCATCTGTTGCTCGGGTTGATGGAGTCGGCGAGCCCGGGGCTGAAGCGCATCATTCAGAAGCATTCCTTGAAGGCGGAGGCGGTGCTGAAGGCTTTGGCGGAACTGCGCGGCAACCAGCGGGTGACGGATCAGAACCCGGAGGATAAATTCCAGGCGTTGGAGAAGTATGGGCGCGACCTGACGGCGGCTGCGCGCGCCGGGAAGATCGATCCGGTCATCGGGCGCGATGATGAGATCCGGCGCGTGATGCAGGTGCTCACGCGACGCACGAAGAACAATCCCGTGCTCATCGGTGAACCGGGCGTGGGCAAGACGGCGATCGTGGAAGGGTTGGCGCGCCGCATTGTGAGCGGGGATGTGCCGGAGTCGTTGAAGAACAAAAAGCTCATCGCGATGGACCTTGGCGCGATGATCGCGGGCGCGAAGTATCGCGGTGAGTTTGAGGATCGTCTGAAAGCGTTCTTGAAGGAAGTCACAGCGAGCGAAGGCCGCGTGATTTTGTTCATCGATGAATTGCACACTCTCGTTGGTGCAGGTGCGGCGGAAGGCGCAGCAGATGCGGCGAACATGTTGAAGCCGCAACTGGCGCGCGGTGAACTGCGTTGCATCGGGGCGACGACGCTGGATGAGTATCGCAAGCACATCGAGAAGGATGCAGCGCTGGAGCGGCGTTTCCAGCCGACGATGGTGGCGGAGCCGAGCGTGGAGGCGACCATCGCGATCTTGCGCGGCTTGAAGGAGCGCTACGAAGTGCATCATGGCATCCGTATCCAGGACGCAGCGTTGGTCGCAGCGGCGACGTTGTCGCATCGTTACATCACGGACCGTTTCCTGCCGGACAAGGCGGTGGACTTGGTGGATGAATCCGCCTCACGCCTGCGTATGGAGCTGGACTCCATGCCTACGGAGATCGACCAGATCGACCGGCAGATCATGCAGCTTGAGATCGAGCAGACGGCTTTGAAGAAGGAGAAGGATGCAGCTTCCAAAGAGCGGCTGGATAAGCTGGAGAAAGACCTAGCGAATCTGAAAGAAAAGGCCACGCAGCTCAAAGCGCAGTGGCAGAACGAGAAGGCGGCGATCAATGCGGTGAGCATCGTGAACAGCCAGCTTGAAGCGGCAAAGGGCGAGCTGGAAAAGGCGCAACGGCAGGGGAATCTGCAACTGGCAGGTGAGCTGCAATACGGGCGCATCCCCGAACTGCAACGCAAGCTCGCGGAAACGGAGAAAGCCGTGCAGTCCGCCTCCAATGGTAAACGGTTGCTGAATGAGGAAGTGACGGATGAAGATGTCGCCCGGGTGGTGGCCGCATGGACAGGCATCCCGGTGACAAAGATGCTGGAAGGCGAGAAGCAGAAGCTCATCAAGATGGAGGAGCGGTTGGGCAAACGCGTCATCGGGCAGACGGAACCCATCGAGGCGGTGGCCAATGCGGTGCGTCGGGCACGCAGTGGCTTGCAAGATCCGAACCGGCCGGTGGGCTCGTTCATTTTCCTCGGTCCCACGGGCGTGGGCAAAACGGAACTGGCGCGGGCGCTCGCGGAGTTTCTCTTCGATGATGAGAACGCCACGGTGCGCATCGACATGAGCGAGTACATGGAGAAGCACTCCGTGGCGCGGCTTATCGGTGCACCGCCGGGATATGTGGGATACGAAGAGGGCGGGCAATTGAGTGAAGCGGTGCGGCGCCGGCCATACTCAGTGGTGTTGTTCGATGAGATCGAGAAGGCGCATCACGATGTGTTCAACATCCTGTTGCAAGTGCTCGATGATGGGCGGCTGACGGACGGGCAGGGGCGGACGGTGGATTTCCGCAACACCATCATCATCATGACGAGCAACATCGGCTCGCCGCTCATCCAGGAGTTCTTCAACGCTGGCAAGTCCAGTGCGGCGGATCAGGAGGAGCTGGAGCGCGTGGTGAAGATGGAATTGCGCGGGCATTTCCGGCCGGAATTCCTGAACCGCGTGGATGACATCATCCTGTTCCACAGCCTGAAGGCGGATCAAATTCTCGCCATCGTGGACATCCAACTGGAGCGCTTGCACAAGCGGCTGGCGCAGCAGCAGCTCACGTTGCAGGTGGATAAGGCGGCGAAGGACTTGCTGGGTCGTGAGGGGTATGATCCTCAGTTCGGCGCGCGGCCATTGAAGCGGACTATCCAAGACAAGCTGCTGAATCCGCTCTCCATCAAGTTGCTGGATGGGGAATTCAAGCCGGGGGACAAAATCGTAGTGGGCGCAGACGGCGATGAGCTGACGTTCAAGCGGAGGTGAGGTTTCACCGTTGCCTGATTGTGAGCGGCTGGCTGTGGATGATATCGAACTGCCGGCAAGATGCCGGCAGCACATTGGTTGCAAGCTGGACGCTTGCGCTCGGCCGTCTTAACGTGCGGCACGCATGCAGGATGATGTGACGGTGCCGAAACGTTTCTTCAAGGGCTGGGCCATTCCCGGGCCGGAGGTGCCGCGTACGGACGTGCCGGAGTTGGAAGCGGGCGAGACGCTGGATGCCATCAGCGGGCAATTTAAATTGTTTCAGTTGGGGAAGGGGCATCGTTTCAGCACGGATGATGTGCTTACGGCATGGTATGGCACGAGCTGGTGCCCAACGGCGCATCGCGTGCTGGACTTGGGCAGCGGCATCGGGTCGGTAGGGATGATCGCGGCATGGCGTTTGCCGGGGGCGAAGTTTGTGACGGTGGAAGCGCAGGAGGAAAGCGTGCGGCTCGCCCGGAAGTCAGCAAAGTATAACGGGTTGACGGAGCGATATGAGATCCGGCAGGGAGATTTTCGCGATAAGGGTATTTTGCGGGAGGATGAGTTGTTCGATCTCGTGCTGGGTAGTCCGCCGTATTTTCCTTTGGAAGCAGGCGTGCTGGGGGATCATCCGCAGAAGATCGCGTGCCGGTTCGAGACGCGCGGAGATATCTTGAATTATTGCCAGGCAGCGGCACCACATCTGGCACTGGGTGGTGTGTTCGCCTGTGTGTTCCCAGTAAAGCCGGAAGCGCAGAGGCAAAGGGTATTCGAAGCGGCGAAAGAAACCGGATTGAGCGTGGTGCGCTGGCGACCCATCGTATTGCGCGAAGGAGAGGTGCCGTTGCTCGGTGTGTTCATTTTGATGTGTTCGGAACATCTGCCGGAGGACATGCGCGGGCAGACGTGGGAGGAGCCGGCATTGACCATCCGCAAGACCGATGGCTCGGTGCACCCGGAGTACAAAGCGGTGAAGATGGCTTTCGGTTTTCCACCCTGATATGAGCGCTGAAGCCCAGCCCACCAATGCGAACGTGTCGCCGCTGATGACACGTTTATGGCGGGCGGCTTCGTGGACCTTGGCGGGGGCAGTGGGCAGCCAAGTGCTGGGCTTTGTTGGCGGGTTGCTGACGGCGCGGATACTGGGTGGCGAAGGCTTCGGGCAACTTTCCGCCGTGCGCGGGCTGCTGCTGGCGTTCGGATTGTTTTCCGGTGCGGGCTTGGGGTTGGCAGCGGTGCGTTACGTGGCGGAGTTCCGCGAGCGGGACCAGATGCGGTTGCGGGAACGGATAATGTTTCTGCAGCGACTCTCCTGGTGGTGCGCCATCGTCACGGCTTCAGCCGTGGGCATCCTGACTCCCTTGATGGCGGGTGGCTGGCTGGGGGAGGAAAACTTACGGATTGCTTTGTGGCTGGGCTGTCCGCTGGTTTTGTTCAATGGGCTGTCGGCCATCCAGAACGGCATCTTGGGCGGGTTGGAAAAATTTCGTTTTATTGCCCGCGGCATGGCGGTGGAGTCGGTGGGAAATCTGCTGGGCGTGGTGATCGGGGCGAAGCTGGCGGGGGTCAAGGGAGCGGTGGCAGGGGCATGTATCGCGGGAGCCATCGCGTGGTTTTACCGGCACGGTCTGTTGCGACAGGAGATGGCGGGCTGGCCGGCGGCTCCGGCGACCTCTCCCGGTTTCGACAAATCCTGGCTTTTGCAGGAAGCGATGCCGTTCATCCTGACCGGTGCCATCACCCAACCCTTTGAGTGGTATGTCCGTATCATGCTGGTCCGGGAGCCGGATGGTTTTGTGCAATTGGGATTGTTCACCGCTGCCTATACCTGCGCCCAGTTCGTGCTGTTCCTGCCCCGACAATTGACCACCCCGGGGGTGTCCTTGCTGGCGGGCATGATGGCCAGCAATACCAAAGCGGAGGTCGTGAACATGGCGACGCTCAAGCTGCGGGTTTCTGGCGTAATGGCGGCCGTGACCGCCATTCCCATGATTTTGCTGGCCGAATGGATTCTTGGCTGGTTTGGTTTCGCGGGCGGCGGTGATGTGCTGGTCATACTGGTCCTGGCGCAGCTATTGGGGGCCTGTTCATTGGTGTTCCGTTCGGTGCTTTATGCGGCTGGAAAAGTTTGGGCGCAGTGCCTGCAAGTGGTGGTGTGGGGATTGGTGTTGGGGATCTGCGGGTGGTGGTTGCGCGGATATGGTGCGTGGGGAGTTGCCATTGCCTATCTGGTGGCTTACGCAGTGCATATCATTTTTCAAGGCACGGAGGCCGGACGATGGTTACGGCCTGAGCAACAGCGGGAGAAGGTTCGCGCGTGAAAACGGATTCATCCAACGAAGGAAATTGTGATCGATCGATGAGGGAGTCAGGTCATGCGCGGAGGAAGCAGACCCTGCTGGTGGCAGATGCCGCCGGGCATATCTTGGAGCGCATCGGTGCGACTTGGAAGCGCTATGCGCCGGATATGGGGTATGAGCTCGTGCTGTCAGAAAGTGTGTCCTTGGGGGCTTGCGCCAAGCGGGCCAAGGAACTTGGATTTCTGCATTGGTTGGATATGCGGCGAGCCTTGCAAGGGGCCAAGGCGACCTTATGTCCGCAGGTGCTGACCATTTATCATCATCTGACGGGAGAAGAAACCCAGGTGCGAGAGTTGGTGCGGACATGTGATGTCCTATCTGCCGGGTCCCGGCTTTGGCAGCAGCGGTTGGAAAAGCTGATCGGAGGCAAAGTCTGGTTGACGCCGCAGAGTATCGATACCGAATGGTTTCAGCCAGCCTTGGATCGCCAGATCAAACGGGCCGAGCAGGGGTTGGCACCGGATGAGTTTGTCATCGGTTTTGTGGCCAAGGCGACAGCCAATGTGGCCGATCGCAAAGGCATCGACGTATTGGAAAAGGTGTTGCAAGGGCTGCAATTGCCGGGGCCTTGGTCAGTTCTGCTGGTGGGGCAGGGTTGGGAGACGCTCGCTGAAAAGTTCCGTCGTCAGGGGATCAAGGTCAGTTGTATGGTGCCCGCCAACTGTCTGGCAACCAAAGCGGCTTATGCGTTGATGGATGTGT
Source organism: Verrucomicrobiota bacterium (assembly GCA_023431185.1). Lineage (GTDB taxonomy): Bacteria > Verrucomicrobiota > Verrucomicrobiia > Limisphaerales > JAEYXS01 > JAEYXS01. The sequence continues at coordinate 10,267 of JAEYXS010000068.1, read as the reverse complement.
TGCTGGTGACGGCCCGCGAAGAAGGCGGACCGGCAACCGTTCTGGAGGCGATGTCCTGCGGATTGCCCTGTGTAGCTACAGCCGTCGGCCACGTGCCGGAGATGCTGCGCTCAGGAGAAAATGGGTGGGTCTCCCCGGTGGATGATGAGGCCGGGTTGATCGAAGGGCTGAGGTCGTTGGCACACAGCCCGAAGCTTTGTACCCGGCTTGGCTGGGAGGCACGGGAAACTTGTCTGCGCTTTTGGGATGATAGGATTGTCGTTCCTAAGACAAATTTTGAGGCCATGGCCCGGCAGGCCCGGGAAAACTATGTTTGCCGTCCCGAGGAGGAACTGCAGGCCCGGGCTAAACGGTACCTTTGGTATCATTGGCGGGACCGTTTGGCCCGTTGGGCGAAGCGGAAATGAGATCGCGGGCAGAAAAGCGGTTGAAAGCCTGTCGGACAAGCTCTTTACTTAGGGCACTGAATCCGAAGGCAGGCGCAAGTGCTCCTGCATCTGGTAGAATAGGCTGACGCCATGATCAACGCGGGCATTTCGCGGACTGGCAGGGGTAAGTTGATAATTTGATGAAGTTGTCCGTGCTCATGTCGGTTTATAACGGCGGGTGCTATCTGGCGCCGGCCGTGGACAGCATTCTGAACCAAACATTCCGGGATTTTGAATTCATCATCGTCAATGATGGTTCCACCGACCGGACTCGGGAGTTTCTGGAAGCTTATGCCCAAAAGGATGTCCGTATCCGCCTGATCCATCAGGAGAAAAATCAGGGGCTTACGGCTGCGCTGAACCTCGGTCTGAGCCAGGCACAGGGGACTTATCTGGCCCGGATGGATGCGGATGACGTCAGCATGCCGGAACGGTTCGCGCGGCAGCTCGACTGGATGGAGGCGCATCCGGAGTGTGGGGTGTTGGGCACCGCCTACCGGATCATGGATGCCGATGGTACGACACAGCTAGACTGCCATTTCGCGAACGATCACCATTTCCTGCTGTGGTATCTGTGTTTCCAAAATCCGCTGGCCCATCCGTCAGTGATGTTGCGGACCGCGCTGCTCCGAGAAGCGGGCGGTTACCGGGAGCAGGCGCTTTATTCCGAGGATTTTGATCTTTGGTGGCGGCTGGCGACGGTCACGGAAATGGGTTTCTTGCCGGAAGTGTTGGTGAGTTTGCGGCGGCATTCCGGTTGTGTCAGCCTGATCCGTGCGCAAGAGCAGATACAAATGCGGAACCGGGTGCTCGGCTCCATGCTGCCGAACATCGGGGCGGGACATTTGAGTCCGTTGCTGGATCCGCCAGTCACGCCGGAAAAGCAAAGGCGGTTCATCCACGAATTGCTTAAATACTTTGAAAGCCGAAAAGGCATCACTTCGTCTGCCCGGGAGCTGATCCGACAGGATGCCGCGCTGAGGCTGGCCTGGTTGGCTTTTCGTTATCCCTTCCAAGCCGGAGGAGCCTTGCAAGAGGGGTTCGCACTCGCTCCAGGGTTGGTTGGTCGTGTAGTGAAAGATGGATGCAAACGTCTGCTAACCCGGTCGGCATGTAATCCGATCCGCAAGTGAGTCATTGACGGCCGGGATACGTTCAACGGGTTGCATGGAGCGAAGATTTATTAGAGAGTCGTGGAGTTATGTTGCGATTTACGTGGTCCGTTTTGCTGGTAGCCATCGGGATGGTATTGGGAAACCTGCCCGCTTGCGGTGAGGCATTGCCACGTGAGCTACAACCCTATTTCCAACCACCGCCTGAGTTTGCTGGCAAGCTGGGTGATTACCGGTCGCCACTGAAATTCTACGATGGCAAGGAAGTGAAGACGGCGGCGGACTGGACGAAACGCCGCGCGGAACTGCTGGCAAAATGGACCGAGGTGATGGGGCCTTGGCCGGAAGTGTTGGCGAATCCCAAGCTGGAGATCCTGAGCACGACGAATCGCGAGGACTTCATCCAGCACAAGGTCAAGGTGCAGTATGGGGCAACCCAGTTTCATGATGGTTATCTCCTGTTGCCACCGGGAAAAGGCAAGTTTCCGGCGGTGCTGGTGCCGTTCTATGAGCCGGAGACCAGTGTGGGCTTGGCGGGCAAGCCGTTGCGGGATTTCGCAAGGCAACTGACGAAACGTGGCTTTGTGACACTCTCCATCGGCTCACCGGGTGGCAGTGCGTATGAGCCGGATGTGGCGGGGGCCAAGTGCCAGCCGCTTTCGTATCACGCGTATGTTTCGGCGAACTGTTTCAATATTTTGGCGAATCTGCCGCAGGTGGATGCGAAGCGCATCGGCGTGATGGGGCATTCCTACGGAGGCAAGTGGGCGATGTTCTCGGCGTGTCTGAATGAAAAATTCGCCTGCGCCGTTTGGTCCGATCCGGGCATCGCCTTCGATGAAACGCGCACGAGTGTGAACTATTGGGAACCGTGGTATTTGGGCAAAGATGCGCAGGTGACCCGCAAACGCGGTTTGCCCACGAAGGAGAATCCGCGCACGGGCGCTTACAAGGTGATGGTGGAGCAGGGGATGGATTTGCCGGAGTTTCAGGCGCTCATGGCGCCGCGACCGTTCTTCGTTTCAGGCGGCTCGGAAGATTTTCCGGCACGTTGGGTGGCGCTGAATCATCCCATCTCGGTTTACAGATTGCTCGGACTGGAGAATCGTGTGGGGATGTCCAACCGGCCCAAGCACGATCCGACTGAGGAATCAAACGAACTCATCTACCGCTTTTTTGAGCATTTCCTAAAGGGGAAGTAACCCGGTAATCTCCGGGGCGCAGTGGCGAAAGCGAAAATAAAGTTCGACTGGTTTTTGACGGGCCTGATCGTGGCCGTCTTGCTGGCGAGGTTATTCCCTGAGCCGGGGGCCAAGGGTGGCTGGCTGCATGCCGATCTGTTGAACAAGTGCGGGGTGGCGCTCATCTTTTTCCTGCATGGGGTCGGCCTTTCCTTTGCCGCATTGAAGGCGGGCACGCTGCGCTGGCCCTTGCATCTGCTTGTGCAGTCGATGACGTTCCTCATTTTTCCGGTCATCGGGTTGGTGATCTATCTGCTGACGGCGGGCTACATCCATGATGATCTGCGGCTCGGTTATTTTTATCTGTGTGCCCTGCCTTCGGCGATCTCCTCCTCGGTGGCGATGACGGCAGCGGCGCGGGGCAATGTCCCGGCAGCGGTCTTCAATGCCTCGCTGTCCAGCGTGATCGGGGTGTTCATCACGCCGATATGGATCGGGTTGTTGTTGAAGACGGGCGGGAAAACGCTGCCTTTGGGCGAGGTGATTATGGACCTGGTGCAGTGGTTGATCTTGCCGCTGGTGGTGGGGCAGTTTTGCCGGCCCTGGCTGGCGGATTTCGTGCACCGGCACAAGAAAGGGGTGCACATGGTGGACCGCCTCACCATTTTGATGCTGGTGTATACTTCGTTTTGCGAATCCATGAAGCAAGGGGTGTGGTCGGGGCAGGGGCCTTTGACGGTGATCCTGACGATTGTGGCGAGTGCGGGTCTGTTCGGCCTGGTGATGTGGATCAACGGGCTGATCGCGGACCGGATGAAACTGCCGCTGGAGGACCGTATCACGGGCATCTTTTGCGGATCCAAGAAGTCGCTCGCAACCGGTGTGCCGATGGCGCAGCTCATGTTCGCGGGGCATCCCGGTGTGGCTTTGATTTTGTTGCCGATCATGGTGTATCATACGGTGCAGTTGATCATCTGCGGCTGGCTGGCGGGACGGTGGGCGGAGCGGAAGGAACTGTGAATATTGGACAGGATTTACAAGATTAACAGGATGGCGGATAGTTCGTGATTAGTGACTGAGATGGGGGTTTTGGAGTCTTTATGAAGGAGGAACATATCAAACAACTGGTGAGTTTGCTGCGACCGGCGAAGCGCATCTTGTTTTTCACCGGGGCAGGTGTTTCCACGGGCAGCGGCATTCTGGATTTTCGCGGGCCGAATGGGGTTTGGAAGAAGCGGCAGCCGGTGTATTACGATGACTTCATGCGTTCGGAGAAGTCGCGTATCGAGCATTGGGATTTCAAACTGGAAGGTTGGGAGGGTTTTCGTGATGCGCAGCCGAATGCGGTACATCGGGCCATCGTGGAGATCGAGAAGGCGGGGCGGCTGGAGATGCTGGTGACGCAGAATGTGGATGGGCTGCATGCGAAGGCGGGGAATTCGCCGGAGAAGATCATCGAGCTGCACGGGACCAATCTGCTGATCGAGTGCCAGACCTGCGGGGAACGAACTGATCCGCAAAGGCATTACGATTTTTTCAAGGAAACGCGCAAGCCGCCTACGTGTCATTGCGGCGGGTATCTTAAACCGGCGACGATCAGTTTCGGACAGAACTTGCACGAGGGAGATATCGAGCGGGCGAGCCAGGCGGCTTGGCGATGTGACTTGGTTATCGCGTTGGGGTCATCGCTATCCGTGTATCCGGCGGCTTCGGTGCCGATGGTGGCGGCGCGGAATGGAGTGCCTTACGTCATCATCAATCAAGGGCCGACTGAGCATGATGATGCACGCGAGGTGACGTTGCGGATCGAGGGGAATGTGGCGGATTATCTGCTGCCGGCGGTGGCAGCGGTGATAAGTTGATCGGATATTCAATCGCGCGCGCTTGGCTTTCTCACCCCTCACCCTTGATCCCTCTCCCTGTTAAGGGGAGAGGGAAACCAGTTCAATGGATCACATCTTTTGAGTGGGTTGCGGGGCTGTCATGGACTTGTCACGGGAACGTCACCGGGGAGGGGTTGTTACGAGTTTTTTTATCATCCATGTTGCGCGGTCTGTTCGCCAATTTTTGCGAACAGGTTGTTGTACCATGAAAATGAAATGTCGTATTGAAACCTCCCGTCGTCATTCACCCACCGGCTTCACGCTTGTCGAGTTGCTGGTGGTCATCGCCATCATCGCCATCCTGGCCGGCATGCTGTTGCCGGCCTTGAGCAAGGCGAAACAGAAGGCCGCGCAGACCTCATGCCTGAACACCATGAAGGGCCTGGGCACGGCCATGCATATGTATCTGGGCGATGCCCAGAATGAGATTCCCTACGCGCGCTTCACCATGCTGGGCAATGTGGAAGGGTTGTGCTGGGATGACCTGTTGCAGCCATATCTGGGCGGCGCGGCCTCCCTGGAACAGCTCAGCGGCAACTACTACACCGCGAACACGAACGCTCATTCCTTGAAGTGGGCGCAGTGTCCGGCAGACAAGGTGCGACCAACCTCAGCCACCGCCGTGCGCCGGAGCTATTCGTTGCCGCAGCATGGTGGGCCGAAGGCTTTCGCGCCGGCGTTTGACACGCTGATCTGGCCGCCGAATCCGAACAGCCGCAGCGGAGTGGGCCTCTGCCTGCAACAGGGAGCCATCCAAGGGACCACCACCGGTCCGAACGGCATGGGCGGGGCTACTTGGAAACCGGATGCGAGCCCAACTGGCATCAACAACACGGCCACGGCACCCAAGGATGCGTGGAAGATCCGGGGCCAGCAGGCGATCAATGCCGCGCTGGTGATGGATAACACAGCGACGTTCGCCATCGTGGAGCGCATCCATCCGGGCAATTACGCGGGGCAATCCTACTATGGCGAGATCCCGAACTCGGACTACCAGTTCGACAGCGGCAATGTGGCGCTCGGCTTCCCGAACGGGTCGCATCATGGCAATGACTCTTACAATTACCTGATGATGGACGGGCATGTGGAATTCCTGGGACGCAAGTTCACCTTGGGCCAGACGAATGTCCTGACCAGCAAACAGACGGGCATGTGGTCCATCACGGCCAAGGATTGAGGCGTTAACTGTCAGGCGGACAGCAATATCCGGGATGGGGGTCTGCATCTAAAGTGCGGACTCCCATTTTTCATGTAATATTCTCCCACAGAAGGGGCTTCACCTGATTTTGAAAAATAGTGTAAACAAAATGGCATCCGGTAGCGTCCATTACTAGACAAGCCATGCGGTCGCCTGTGCCATGAGGGCGGGTGAGGAGCAGGCGGGTGGTTCTCAACGGATGATTTGTTTGAAGACATCGTATAACAAAGTGGTTTGGGCGGGTTTGATTGCCTTGCTCTGTTTTGGCGTGGTGCCCATCGCGCTGGCGGCGGGAGCGGCCCAAGGGGCGGAGGAAGGGTTTAGCTGGATCAAGTTTCTGGCGCCGTTCCATACGGTGGTGCTGCACATGCCCATCGGTTTCATGACGATGGTGCTGATCCTGGAGGCTTATTCTTGCTGGCGGCCGGCGGAGGCGTTGAAAGGTGTGGTGCGGCTGGTGCTGATCCTGACGGTCCTGAGCTCGGTGGTATCGGCGGTGCTGGGCTGGATGCGCGGGCAGGGCGGGGACTATGACCCGACGACGCTGGAGCGGCATAAATGGGCGGGCATCAGCTTTGCGGTGGCCACGCTGGTGACGACAGGGTTGAATTTTTTGATGGGCAAAGGGAAGGCCGTGCGGGGTGTTTATTACGCGTCCATCGGTTTGTGCATGGGCGTCATGACCATCGCCGGGCATCTGGGGGGCAACCTGACGCATGGCAGCAACTACCTGACGGAGAACGCGCCGAAGTTCATCAAGAACATCGTGGACAAGAAAGCGGCTGCGCCCGTGCAGGTCGAAGCCAAGGATGAAGCGGCGAAGTATTACGTGGAGCACATCAAACCCATCTTTGAGGCGAAGTGTTTTTCGTGCCACGGGCCGGAGAAGCAGAAGGGCGGGTTGCGGCTGGATGACCGGAAGGCGGTGCTGACCGGGGGTGACAGCGGGGAACCGGGGGTGAAGCTGGATGATCCGGCGGCGAGCTATCTGCTGCGACTGGTGATGTTGCCCGCCGACCATGACGATGTGATGCCGCCAGCGGGCAAGGGGACCGTGAGCGAGGAGGAGATCATGAAACTGATCCGGTGGATCCGGAACGGGGCGGTGTATCCGGAAACGGTGGCGGCCCCGGCCAAGGCCGAGGCCAAGTGAGCGGTCGAAATACCGGGCACAAACAAAGGCTTCAAAGCGGCAAAAAGGGGGTTGTGCTGGCGGGAAAAATCCTTATAACGAATCGCAGCTTATGATTAGTGGAATTTGCATCGTGATCGTGTTGATCGGGTTCGGCCTGGTGGCGACGTATATGTATGGCGTCCACAAGTTCATCTCGGATGCCGAGAAGGATGGACCGAGCGGCGGGGATTCCTCCCACTCGCATCACTGATCGGGCGGCTGGCCATTCTGGTCAGCAGCCAAATATTGATTTCATATAAGCCCGGCTCCGTTGGTGGTTGGCCACGACGGACCGGGTTATTTTCGTGCCGTTTTCCAGCGCCAGCTCGACGGTGTAGCAGGGGGCCAGGTTGTGCTTCTTGGCGTAGGCGGCGATGGCGGGGTAGTCGAGATCGCCGGTGTCGAGGTCTTCCCACCAGATGCGTTCACGGCTCTGGCGCAGGTGCCAGGAGACGATGCGGGAGCCGTAGTCTTTCAGGGCGTCATCGGGTTTCACACCACCACGGAAGATCCAGTGGACGTCGTAGCAGAAGCCGACTTTATCCGGGGCGGTGAGTTTGAAATTGGAATGGTATTCGCGGGCGTTGCTGCGGAGGGCGGGGGTGTGGTGGTGGATGCCGAGGCTCATGCCGATCTTTTTCAGTTCGGTGCCGAGGAGTTCGAGGGCTTTGGCCTGGGTCTTGAGTTGGGCGTCGGTCTTCTCTTCTTTGCTGAGGCCGGGATCACAGGTGAGGGAGGTGAATCCGGCCTGACGGGCGGCTTGGGCGGCGGTGATGAGCTTCTGGGTGTTGGCTTCCCACTGGTTGTCTTCGTAGATGACGGCGTTGGTGTAGAGGGAGAAGGGTTTCAGGCCCTTGGCCTTCATGCGGTCGGCGAGCTTCTGGTTGTTCGCGGGTTGGGCGGAATCGAGGGCGGTCTCGGCGTAGTCATAGCCGCAGTCGCAGACGGCGGAGAGGATTTCGTCCAGGTGGTCGGCGAGTTTCTTGCCGTCGCGCTGGTAGTATTGGCCCCAGCCGTAGAGTTGGGTACCGACGAGCGGGGCGGGTGAGGTCGTGGCGGCGGTGAGTTTCGGGAGGGCGGCCAAGGCGGTGACGGCGGCGGTGCGATGGAGGAATTGGCGGCGGTTCATGGGTGAGGGAAGGATGAGGCGGTTTTGAGGTGGGAGCAAGCGAATGAAAGGGGGAATTATGATTTGGGATTTACGATTTACGAGGGCTGAAGCCGGGATGAACTGGCTCTCGGATTCAGGCGCGTGAAAATGCATGTCAGACTTCGTCCTAAGTTGAAGGGGGCTTTCTTGCGTCGCTATACGACGCGGGGTTTTCATGCGGCAAACCACGGGCTGAAAGCCCGTGGCCGGGAATCTTGGGCTCGCTACGCGAGTGGGGTGGAAGAATTGAGCCGAACCATTGAATTGTCCATCGGCGTTGGATTTTCACGAAAAAGGAAGTGGTGGGCTGGGTGAGACTCGAACTCACAACCAACGGCTTAAAAGGCCGCTGCTCTACCATTGAGCTACCGGCCCACCGAAAGAGGGCGAAAAGTAAGCGCCAAACTACGTCCACGCAAGCATCTTTTCTTGCCCATTTTTAGAAAGTGATAAGGGTTGAGGGCAAACTTTCTTGGTTGCTGCGGACTTCGCCGAACTGCCGGCTTGGTAGCACGGGGCATTGTGCTGAGTCGTTCCGGTTCTGCCGACACCAGCTTTATTTCTTCAAATCCCGGTAGCCGATCAACTGCACACCCTTGGCTGTGAGGGCGGCTTTTACTTGGGGGCTGGTCATGGTGTCGGTGACGCCTTGGCGGTCGAGGGCGACGTCGGGGTAGCCGAGGTGGTGGATGGCGCGGACTTCGGGGGTGTCGAGGCCGGGGTGATCGACGAAGAGGTAGGTTTTTCCGGGTTCGAGGCTCTCGATCATCTTGATGAAGCTGGCGATCTTTTCTTCGGAGGTTTTCTTGGGGCCGACGTAGGTGGCGCGTTTGACGTCGGCTCCGGTGGTGTCAAACATCAGGCCGTATTCTTGGCTGAGGCGTTGGATGAGGGCGCGGACTTTCGGATCAAGGGAGGAAAAGCCCATGTGGGTGGAGACGTGGCTGAGGCGGGGGAGTTTCTTTTTGGCGAGTTCGATCTGGGCGCGGACTTCTTGCTCGATGTCTGCGAGCTTCCAGCCGTTCTCGGCGATGGAGCGGCCGGGGTAGTTCTTGTTCGGGAAGACCATGGGGAAGAAGTAGCCATCGGGATCGCGCAGGCTGGGGCAGGGGGTGAGGGGACGCCATTTCACGTTGTCCCACTCGGCGGTGAGGGCGAGGTGGATGCCGACATCGACATCCGGGTGATTGGTGAGAAATTTCACGGCTTCAGGAAACCAGGGGGAGGGGACGATGATCTCGACGGAGGTGGCGATGCCTTCTTTGTAGGATTTCAGGATGGCTTCGTTCCCGGCCTGGGAATAGCCCATGTCATCGGCGCGGACGATGAGGCGGGGAGGGGCGGGTTGCGCAAAAGCGCTGGTGGCGAGAAGGAGCCAAGCGAAAAGTGGGAGCAGGGTTTTCATGCGGGTGTGGAGGCAAGTATGAGTCAGGACTGACGAGGTGTGAAAGGGGAAAAGTGGCGGAGGGTTGCCCGCTAAAAACGCCAAATGACGCGAAAGGGAAAAGTGGATTAACGATTTTGGATTTACGATTTACGAAACGGAGAAACGGGAAGGATGGGCGCGATTGGGGCTATTAATGAGGTGGTGAAATGCGAGTTACGTAAGTGGTGATTATTGGAAGTTCTTGTGTGGAAGGCGGTTCGGTTTCGGGTGAAAATTTTAGCGAAAAGTGGTGGCGGATTTGCGATTATTTGATATGGTTTTCAGTGCTGGCAGCTCGCTGCTGGTAAAGGACGGGGTAAGGCTCGGTTTCAGGTTTCTGGTCTGAAGTTTCAGGTCAGGAAAGGGAAAGGGCGAAAAATCCCAGGTCACCAAGCATAGCGATGCGTTTGCATGGTTATGTCCTGCGTAGGCGGGGAGGTGATGAGTCCTTATGGAGCCAGCCGAAGGCCGAGGGTCGGCTTCCCTATAACTAAGGGAAGGGATTCGTGGGTTTCGGCGGTGGTGGGGTGTGGGTTTCACGGTGCCTTGGCGAAAAGGTCAGGGCGGCGGGGCACCACCGCCCTACCGCTTCAGGATCTGTGAAGAGTGTCGGGTGTTTGGATCAGGGCCCGTAAGCTGGAGGGCGAACTGGACGTCGGTGGGCGTAGGATTTTATGACTCACCGGGGAATCCATGAGCCGCTGCGGAACCAGCC